>JACRFK010000002.1 GCA_016217925.1 Candidatus Kaiserbacteria bacterium | reverse complement strand
GCCGCCGAGAGCGAATCTGCCCGCGGTTGTCGTGATGCCCCCGGAAGACGAAACCGTGCCCGTCGCCACAGAGCCGATCACTCCGGTACCGTTGCCGAAGAGTACTTGACCGCCGGAGAGACTGGTGGCACCGGTGCCGCCGTTTGCAACTGCGAGAGTACCGCTGATGGTCGAGAGTGTGGTCGTCGCGACCCATGATGGAATGCCGTTCACGAGCGCGAGAACAAATCCGCTTGTCGACGAGGCAACTTTTGAAAGTGTTGTCACGGCAGATGCATAGAGGATGTCGCCCGGCGTGTAGCTCGCGATGTTGGTGCCGCCGTTACTTACAGGGAGTGCGCCGGTGATCGCGCTTGCGTTTGCAAGATCCAAGGCACCCCAGGCATACGTGGAAGCGCCGGTCACCCGCAGTGTCTGGCCCGCGGTAGAAGAATCAGTGATTGCGGTAAAGGCATTGGTGCCGTTGCCCTGCAAGATGCCGGTAATAGTGGCCGCACCGGTGCCACCATTTGCAACGGTGAGAGCATTGGTAAGCGTGGCGCTGGTCGCGAAGAGATTGCCTGCGGTGATGGCAGTGGAGGAGGCATACGGAAACACCGAGAAGGCAGTTGTAGACGTGGAGAAGAAGACTCCCTTGGTCCAAATGGAACTCGACGTCGCGGAGGTCGTCGTGCTAAATGTATTGGCGTGGGTGAATGCGTCGTACGTTGCCAGATAGTCGGTGCCTGCAACCGCTGCGACCACATTATTTGATCCGTCGGTCTTGAGAAGCGAACTGGTGATGCCCGCTAGAGTGAGGAGTCCCGCGGAAGAGAAAGAAGATGTTGCCGTTGCGCCGAATCGCGCGGCACTTGCTGTAAATATATTTGAGAAATTCGTGGATGAAGTTGCGTTTGCCGTCGTGAGCCCGCCGTTGAAGTTGAGAAGCGTTGTCGTCGCATTGCTTGGAAAAGGATACGCGAAGATATCGGCGGAGGTGAGGTACGTGTTGGTGTCAACAGAAAGCGTGCCGTCTCCCCCGCTTGTTTTTACAAATCCGTTGGAAGTAAGGTTGGAGAGCTTCGCGATGTTTTGTGTGGTGTTGACGGTAACTGCACCGGAAGAGTAGGTGAGCCCCGTTGAGAACGTCGTCGTTGCCGCCCATGTGGGCACGCCATTCAAGTATGAGAGGACGTAGCCGCCGGTCCCTGCGGTTGTGGTCGAGAGCGCAGAAGAACCATTTCCGTACGGGACCGATCCGGCGGCAACTGCTGCCCATCCCGTGCCGCCGTTTGCAACGGGGAGAATTCCGGTCACGTTTGCCGCCAGATCAACGAGCGCGGTTGAAATTGCTCCGGCAGTTGCTTTCAGAAAACCGGAGAGCGAGCCGATGGAGAGGTTGCCGAAGAAGCCGGACGTTGAAGAAGCGTATGAGCTAGAAACAGCGGTAGAGGATGCATAGGGAATTGAAAGAGCGGCGGTCGCCGGTGCCGCGAAATTGATCGTGAGATTGCTGCCACCGAGAAGCGCGCCAGCAGTACCCGAGAATGAAATCGCCGTTCCGTTGGTGACAGACGTCGTTGCGACATTGGCGAACGTGTTTGCGCTGGAGAAGTATGGAACGTTGCCGATGACGGCTGCGGTGGACGTGGAGAGACCGTTGAAGCCGAGTGTTGCTCCCGAGAGCGTGATCGGCCACGAAGCAGAGATTGTTGCTTGCTTGTTGTTGAAGGTGGTCCAGTCAGTACTTGAGAGGCATCCCGCCGCAGAACCACTGGCAACGGTGCAGTCGATCGCGAGTGCGCCGCCGAGAGCGAATCTGCCCGCGGTCGTGGTGATGCCGTTGGTGCCTGATACGGTACCGGTTGCTACAGAACCGATAGCACCCGTGCCGTTGCCAAAGAGGACTTGCCCGCCACCAAGAGTGGTGGCGCCAGTTCCGCCATTGGCTACCGTGAGCGCGTTGGTGAATGTGGCGTTGGTTGCGAAGAGATTTCCTGCTGTCAGCGCTGTCGACGACGCATACGGAAATTGCGACGAGGCAACGGTGGATGATGCGAAAAAGACTCCTTGGGTGAGGATCGAGGAAGAGGTTGCGGATGTTGAGGTTGAGAAAGAATTTAGTGAGGTGAAGGGGTATGTGAAGATCGTGGCCGAGGTGAGGTAATCAGTTCCCGCAACCGCAGCCAAGACCGATCCTCCGGTCGTTGTTTTCAAAAGCGAGCCTGAAGCGACGTTCGAGATTGCAAACGATGTCGTCGTTGCGTTTGTAAGGTTTGAATTCCCTGTCGAGGTGAAGTTGGCTGCAAACAAATTCCCTGCCGTGAGTGCGGTCGACGATGCGTACGGAAACACCGAAAACGCGGTCGTCGAGGTGGAGAAGAACACACCCATCGTCCAGATCGATGTGCTCGTGGCAGAAGTGGTCGTACTGAAATTGGAGAG
>JACRFK010000001.1 GCA_016217925.1 Candidatus Kaiserbacteria bacterium | reverse complement strand
TCGTGCTTGAGTGTCAGGAACGCGCCAGTGCACTGCCTTCGCTTTCGGTATTCCCCAAGATATCAACGGATGTCACCCCTACACCATGAGTTCTATGCACCTCTCACGCCCTCAAGTCGTGCCGTTTCGCCCGCGGATCCAGGGTTGAGCCCTGGGTTTTGACAGGCGACTAACACGACCACCTACGCACTCTTTACGCCCAGTAATTCCGGGTAACGCTCGGGGCCTCTGTATTACCGCTCCTGCTGGCACAGAGTTAGGAGCCCCTTATTCATGAGGTAATGTCAATAACTTCTTCCCTCATAAAAGATGTTTACGTGCCGAAGCACTTCATCCACCACGCGGTATCGCTCGATCAGGCTTTCGCCCATTGTCGAATATTCTCGGCTGCGGCCCCCCGTAGGGGTATGAACCGTGTCTCAGTTTCATCGGTGGGGGTCACCCTCTCAGGTCCCCTAAACGTCATAGCCTTGGTGAGCCATTACCTCACCAACTAGCTGATATTACGCAGGCCGCTCCCAGAGCGCCGGAGCTTTACTCTTACGAGACCATCTGGGATTACCTCACCTTTCGGCGAGCTATACCAGACTCTGGGGGACGTTCCTACGTGTTACTACCTCGTCTGCCGGTTGCCTTGCGGCCCCCGTGACTTGCATGCCTTATCCATACCGCCAGCGTTCACCCTGAGCTAGGATCAAACTCTAAGTAGAAATGACTTTCGTCATTTCCTCGCGTTTTCACGAGGGGCGCGATGAAAGCGTGGCTCTCATCTCGGTCTCCTCGCTAATGCGCAATGTAGAGAATGTTGATGCTCTATTTTAGGATGGACAGAACAAAAGAATGTGGAACATCCTTAAGTTCTATTACTGTTTACTTACACATGAAATCCTCCTGGAACCTCATATGTATTTTCTGTTTACTTGCTTTGCCCTTCATAGCTCGCCAACGGCGAGCGAAGTAGGGCTTGTGTGTGTTCTTTTCTTACCAATTGTATTTGGTTTTGCGTACAATTGTCTATGACCAACGCGAGCCGAGAGAAGTGAAAACTAGTTTTCACTTCCGAGCGAGCGCCGGGCATATGATTGAATATTCAGTTGTCAAAGTTCTTCCGAAAGAATTCATAAAGGTATTTCGGCACATCACTCCTCCCTCATTCGAGGTTTGGTATGCATGAATGATTACATTCATATCGCGTCTTCTCTCGGACGAAGTGAAAGTAAACTTTCATTTCGAATCCTCGTTAGCCACGATAGGGCATCGAGTGACACCCAGACAAGCCATCAGGAGCGATGGTCGGAACAGTATAGTCATCCGCGACATGAAGTCAAGGCGGGTGGGCGGTTATCCACACCCCGTTGACGGAATACAGAGAGCCGTTATAGTGGACACATGAGTACGTATCGTTCGGCGGTAGTAGGCCTCCTTCTTGGGCTCTCTATTTCCGAGGGGCGTGTCTAGTGTTTCCATAAAGGAAAAAACAAACCGGCCCCTCACAGAGGGGCCGGTTTCGTTGTTTGGAACCTGCGCCGAAAGCTCGACCTAGGTTCCAGATAGCGAGGATAGTCCTTGTTATCTGTGTTCGAGGGAGATTCGCATGTCCGAACAGCACATCGCCTTGCTGCGGAAGTCGAGGGCTGAATTGGGGCCGCAAGATTTGAAAGAAAAACGCCGCGCCAAACGTTTGTGGCGAGCGATGCGACGAAGGGGCAGGATTCCCCCACTTAGCACCCCGTTGGCCGGGTAGCCAACGGAAAGACCGGACCGGAAGGTTCGCGATGCCCGGGCCGCGTTTTTGGCCCGGGTTTGTTTTTATAAAAATAAAACCACCCGCGCTGCTGGAACGCGGGCAGTTTTTGTTTAGTGGCCTCGACTGGGCGTTCAGAAACCGCTGAAACGTCCCGAGACGCCCGAACCCTTCGGCTGCGTTGCGACCAGGCCTTTGGCCGGTTGTGTAAGCTGCTGACCGCCCGAGCCGTCATTGTTTACGGCTTTGGTCTGTGGCAGTTCCGGAACCGGATCGGGTCGTAGTGGCTCGGGGTCGGGGTAATTGCTTCCAATCCCTGCGCTTGCAGGAAGAAGAGTTTTGTCGACCATGCTGTTGCCCTCAAATAGCAATTTCGGATATACCGCGTATCCGCCGGAGTATCACGAAACATGACCGCCATGTTCGTGTCCCGGGTCCGCATTTCAAGATTTTGAACTTCGGACCCGACCCACGACTATCTGTTTGTAAATGAAAGGCCCCCCTTTCGGGAGGCTGGTTTGCGTTTATTTGTAGGTAAATGCGAATCAGACTCCCGAGATGGGGGTAATAATGGCAATAATGCTGATTGTCCGTGCCTGATGCATGAGTATCAGAGTAAGGCTGCCGTGGGGAAACGTCAAGTTTTTGGCTGTCCACAGACCGGTTGACAGGCTCCCGACGCAGGCTATCCTGAAGGGGTTGGGCAACCGACCGGTATGATTTAGGTACGTACATAATCCACCCTTGATACGCGAACTGGCGTTCGTGTCATGAGGGTGGATTTTGTTTTTGTCTTCCGGAATGTGTGCCTTTCCCCTACTTCCCCTTTTGTGATAGACATATGCTCCGGAACGCAATCCCGCGTCACCCGGATGCAAGCGTGAAGAGCTGCATTGTTCTTTCAGCTTTTTTCGTCTGCATATAGTCGATTCTCAACAAGGGTGAAAAAGATGACCACAATTGGACAGAACGGGAAAAAGCCCGTAATCACGATTGCTGGAGTCGCGCTCGATGTGGATCAAGATCAGCTTAAGACTCCGCTCAAGAAAATCTTAGAGCCCATTCTTGGAGAAGTGGCGGATACTTGGGCTCACCAGCGTCTGGGAGATGGCGTGATCATGGTCTCAAGCGACGATGTTCCGTGGGACAAGCAGCCTGCCTTCGCGGCAGCAGCCAAGTCTGTACTCGGTTCTAAATGCCGGGTTCGCCTCACCACAAATTTCTGACCCGACTGGGCAGATTGACGAATGCAGATAAGCGCCAGCCTTGTGTTGGCGCTTATCTTTTTATTGACTGATGGAAGCGATGCGTTTATACTTGACGTAGTTAAATCCATTGAGTCGGTTCCCCCAATGAGATAACCATATCGGAGTTATCTCAAAGAAAATCTTGCAACTGCTGGTTTGAGTTAGTAAACAAGATAGATTCTTTATCTCACGGGGGGTTGGGGCCGATGAGGAGGTTGCTGCGCAAGTGGCAATTCGGACTCTCCCGTAACAGAGATAACCGGTGTCGTACCCACGGAGCCGGTGAGAATCAATTAAGGTGGCACCGCGAGAAAATCGCCCTTATTTAACGAGTGCAAGCTTGTTAGATAAGGGCGGTTTTTTGTTACCGTAACTTCAAAGTTCACCGGAACAGAAAAGCCCGCCAATGGTCTTTCTGTTCCTTGATGCAATCACAACGAGAGGACGATCCCATGACTTCACGTAGAAATTCTACCCGGGGTGTTGGCTGGGGTGCCGGTTGGAAAGCCCCGTACGAGCCACCGAAGGACGTCAAGATGGGCAGCGAGAGTAAGGGCGAGCCGTATAGCTATCTTGCAAGCGCGGGGTACTGCAGGCTCGCTCTCAGCACAGTGCGACAAGCGACCGGACGTCACCGCGACACGGATTTCTCGGATCTATTCGAGGAGCCGTGCGACGTCCGTCTTGATCTCGACGCCAATCAACGGGCGGCGTTGCTCGAAATTTCGCGCACACCCGTCACAAGACTGGTCGAACTCGGAATTATCAAGCCGGATGAAGGCCCGGAGGAAACTGCCCCAGGCTGGGAATAAATAGACTTCAGCCCACGGTTATGCGCCGGCGGCGAGCAATAGCTCGTCCGCCGGCGTTTTCTTTGTATTTGACAGCTGAAATGCCTCCGTATACGATGCGGATATGAGCAACGGTCGAATCGACAGCATCTTCCCTCGTGCCTCCGAAGCCTTCGGCGTAGGGGCATTCTTTTTCTTTACATCCCGGGAAGGGGTAGCTGTTTCGTTGCTCAAATAAACCAAGCAACAAACCAGATAAGCCCCTCCCCGGAGGGGCTTTCTGTTTTCTGGAATCTGTCCCGAACCATCGAGTCAGATTCCAGGGAATAGTAAAGGGTACCTGGTTGCGAGCACTGCGCTTGCAAAGTTCTTTGCAAGCGCTCCAACGTGAAAGGAATGATATGTCGTCAAGTAAAAGCGGCTCATTTGCCGGAAATGCGAATCGCCCGGTAGATCAATCCGGGCAAACCACGACGACGAGCGGCTCGGGGACATCCGGGCAAAAAACCGACCGGAAGGAAGTCGACATCGACGACCTGCCGAAAGTGCCTCCGGCTGACGGTGGCTACGGCCTCAACTGGTAGGCGCGCGATTATGGGCGGCGGTCTTAGGACTGCCGCCCGTTTGCTTTTTTCATATAAAACAAAACGCCGGCGGGATTTCTCCCACCGGCGCCTAACTTGCAACTTCACTTGGCCTCTATGAGGAGCTTCCAAATGAAGGATTGTGCTTCCTGCCAGTGAATCATCGCGTCACGGCAGTATTTGTTGTAGTGGACGACGTCACGGAACAGCTCCGTGTCGCTCGAGACGATTTCCGCCGCCTCTTTCATCAGGCGCACGGACGGTGTATCGAATGCCGTCTTCTTGAGGAACCCGGAACGCTTAAGTGTCTGCGACTGTAGGTGCGCTATGAAAAGCGTCTCCGAAATTCGCCGGTCGTGCTCGTCGACGGTCATCTCGACGATTTGGAAACCGCACCTCTTGGCGAACTTCTTGAGCGCGCGGTATTCCCGAATCGTGAACGTGTGTTGCGTCACGACAATTGGGAACCCTTCCACGCTACCTTTCGTTCGCTTGAAGCTGCCCGGACCGAACATCGGGTGGATGTGCAGCCGCGGTTGCGTGCTGAACTTTTCCTTGACCAGCGACTGCGTGTAGCTTTTCACCGTCGCGATGTCGACGACGATGGTATCGGACCTGATGTACGGGCGGATCATCTCGAGAACCTCGTCGTAGTTCCGAATCGGAACCGCCAAGATAACGACGTCGCACTTTGCGACTTCTTGGAGTTGTGCGAATTTCTTGGATGCAAGAGCGCGTTCTCTGCCCCAAACCTTAATCTTGAGGCCCTTCGCGAACTTTTTGAGCAACTTCTCCGCAAGCGGGCCGAAAGCGCCGTACCCAATGATGCCAACAGACTGGATTTTCATGACTTTTCCTTTCCAGTGAATCTATTGCAAACGTAAAGAGCTTCAGCAAGCTCCTTACGCTTGCAACCAGTCGCGGGATTGCGATCTGGAGCCTGGCTCGATGGTCGGGACAGACTCCAAAACACAAAAGCCCCTTGCGGGGGCCTGATCTGTCCTCAAAACGACAAAACTACCCCCTGGGGCTCAGATAGCCGTAATAATATGCCGCACCGATATTCATGTTGTTGAAATATATACCCTCTTTCCGGTTCTGTCTACCCGATGTACTTAACGAGGACGACCGTCTGAATTAGGTACGGGTTATTTTTTGCGGTTTTTACGCCATTGTTCAACGGTAACCAAGAGTGGCGTGGCGAGGAATATTGAAGAGTACGTACCCGCGATGATGCCGACCAGAAGCGTGAGCGCGAAGTCTTTCGTAGAAGCGGGGCCGATGAAGAAAAGAATGAGCAGTGTGATGAGCACGGTGAGCGAGGTGTTGATGGAGCGCACGAAGGTCTGATTGAGCGAGCGGCCTGCGACCTCTTCGAACGGTTCCTTGCGGTTGCGGTCGTGATTGATGCGGAGGTTCTCACGCGTCCGGTCGAAGACGACGATGGTGTCGTGTATCGAGAATCCGAGCACGGTGAGGATAGCGGTAACGAAAAGTGTATCCACCTGCGCTCCGAAGAAATGCCCGAGTGCCGCGTAGAATCCGACCGGGACGATGACGTCGTGTATCAGCGTCACGAGCGCTATAAGACCGTATACCCACGACGAGACCGGCTCCGATACTTTGCGAAATGCGAACGCAATGAAGAGTAGTATGCAGAGCAAGACGAGGCCGAGCGCGATGAAGGCTTTGTTGCGAAGCTCAAGTCCGATGGTGGGACCCACTTCTGTCAGCTGGTCTACGTGCGCCGCTCCGCCCTGGTACGAAAATACCGCGGCGAGTTCCCCGCGCTGTCCGTCCGAGAGGCTCTGAGTGCGCAGAATGTAGCCGTTGGTCCCCGTCTCGCGAAGCGAATAACCCTTGAACCCTGCATCGTTCAACGTGCTTGTAAGCGCAACCGGGTCGGGTCGTGCTCCGTCATAACTTATCTGCACGAGCGTCCCGCCGGTAAAATCAGTGCCGAGTCGCAAACCGTAGAATGCGAGAGACGCGAGGGCGAGAAGTGTGATGATCCCCGTCAGTGCGAAAAATATAATTCTGTGCCGTACGATTATCATAGTTATGCTTTGATGCCCGAGCCGAAGAAGAATCTTACGAAGCCACCCTTCGCATTGATGCCGAGAGCGAGCAGGAATGTGCGGGATACGGTGATTGCGGTGAGCATGGAAACAAGGACGCCGAGCCCGAAGACGAGCGCGAAGCCTTTGATGAGTGAGGTGCCGAACCAGAAAAGAATGACCGCAGTTATCATAGAAGAGATGTTGGAATCGCGAATGGACGGCCATGCGCGCGCGAACCCGTCGTGAATTGCATCGGTGCTTGATTTACCGCTCCGCAGCTCCTCTTTCATGCGTTCAAAGATGAGCACGTTGGCGTCCACCGCCATACCGATAGAAAGGATAAAAGCCGCAATACCCGCTGCAGTGAGCGTGACGGGAATAAGCTGGAAAAGCGCAAGCATTGCCGCGATGTAGAGCGTGAGCGCGACCGACGCAAGAAGCCCCGGCAAGCGGTACCACAAAAACATGAAGAGCATCACCGCACCCACTCCCCAAAGGCCCGCCATAATACCGTCTTGCACGGCTTTGTCGCCTAGTGTGCCGGATACCGTTTGCGTGGAAATGAGCTCAATGGGTACAGGCAGCGCACCGTAGTTCAAATTGCGTGCGAGTTCTTTTGCCTCAGCTGGTGTAAAGCCGCCGGAGATAACGGCTGTGCCGTCGGGTATCGCTTCGCGAATGACAGGCGTTGATATCGGAGCTCCATCGAGGAACATGCCGAACGTACGCCCGACATTGTTCTTCGTCAGATCCGCAAAAATCTTTGCGCCCTCGGCATTGAAATGCAATACGACGACCGGCTCGTTCAATTGTCCTGCGCCCCCCTGGAATTGCAGCTCGGCGCTCTTGAGGTCTTTGCCGGTAATCGCTGCGGGCTCAAAAAGTTCTCCCACGGTCGACGAAGCGGTAGCGGTCTTCTCTGCCCCCACTTTTAGCATGCGAAACTCTAGGACCGGCGTCTGCCCGATGAGTGCAATTGCCTTTTGCGTATCAGTGACACCGGGAAGCTCGACAAGCAAGCGCTCTTCCGAAGTCCCCGCGAGCGTGCCTGCGTGCTCCGTCTGTACAATCGGCTCGGATACGCCAAACATGTTTACCCGACGCTCGATGGTGTCGCGCAGCGATGCCATCGAGTCGGCGACATCACTGCCTTTGATTGCATCAAGCTTGGCTCGATAGACGAGCTGTGTGCCGCCCGAGAGGTCGAGTCCGAGCTTAAAGGGCCGAGAGGCGCTTACTTGACTGCTGTAGACGTACCAGCCAACGCCCGCCCCTACCAAAAGGACGACGAGCGCTGTAATTCTTTTCTGCCACATGGCGAGCAGTATACCCGCGGATTGCGATGACGCAACGCGCTTTAGCTTCGGGCCTTTTCGAGCAGGTCAAAGAGATTCCTGAATATCATGGCGACCGCAACGGGGCCGACGCCGCCGGGGACGGGCGTGATGACAGAGGCTTTTTCCGCGCATGCCGGGTCGGCGTCGCCTACTACCCTACCCTTGGATTCGGAGGCGCCCGCATCTATCATCGCCACACCCTTTTTAATATGTTCCGGCTTGACGAGCCCCGGATTACCCGCACCACAGACAACGATGTCGGCATCTTTGAGGTCTTCGACGGAACCTTCTTTGAGGGTAAACATAGAGACGCGCGCGCCGAGGCGTCTGAGCAGGACCGCGCTGGGGGCGCCCACGAGGCGCCCCGCACCGACGACGACCGCCTTCTTTCCTGCTATCTGTACGCCTGCACGCTTCAGGAGCTCGACGACCGCAAGCGCGACGGGCGCGAATACGGGATGTTTGTCTTCGGGAATAGTCGGATTGAGCGCATCCACATCCTTCTCGGGCGGGATAGCTCCAAGAACCGCATTGGTATCGAGCGTCTTCGGCAGCGGTAATTGGACGATAACCGAATCGGTTTCTTGCGCCAATCGTTTTACGACCTCAATCGCAGCAGCGGTATCGGCGTCTTGAGGCAGATTGACCCGTACCATTTCTATATTGAGCTTTGCCGCCGCGCGAGTCTTGATGCGTACGAACGACTCGATGACAGGTGAAGGCGCGGCGACCACAATTCCGAGCTTAATCCCCCGCTCAAAAAGAGCGCGGCGCTTTGTGAGCGCCTCGTACATATCTTCTGCCACTGCTCTGCCGTTTAGTATCATGTCCTGATTATGTTATACCCATTTCTTTTTTAAGGGCGGCGATGCCGTCTTCCAGAGTAACCTGCGGTTCCCATCCGAGCAACTTTTTTGCCTTGCTGTTGTCAGCAAGTGAATCGTGGGCCTCAATACGCGGAGGAGCGTACACTATCTCACCGCCGAACATGTCCGCGAGCGCTTTGACGGAAGTCTGGCGTCCAGCACCGATATTGAGAACCTCGCCCTTGCCTACGTTCGGGCTCTCTGCCGCAAGTAAGTTCGCGCGGACAACGTCGGAGACGTGTGTGAAATCGCGAGTGACCGTGCCATCGCCGAATATCGTAATGGGCTCATTGTTCTTGCGCGCGAGGGCGAATTTCCCGATGGCGAGCGCGTATGCACCATTCGGGTCCATGCCCGGACCGTAGACATTGAAATAGCGGAGGCTGACGGTTTCGATCCCGTACGTCGAGGACCATAGCTTTGCGAACAGTTCGCCGACGTATTTCTGCAGACCATACGGATTCACTGGATTCGCCTCCATCGACTCGGAAAGCGGAAGCACGGTCTGTTCGCCGTACGCCGAGCCCGATGCCGAATAGATGAAACGGCGGACTTTCCCGCGCGCGGCGGCAGTGAGAGCCGAGACGGTACCCGTCACATTTTGGTCAGTCGTCTCGACCGGGTGTTCGATGGAATACGGGACCCGCGGCACAGCGGCCGTGTGGAACACCACATCAGCCCCTTCCATGACCGACTGGATAGCATCGGTAGAACGGACATCGAGTACATGGAGAGTCGCCTCCTTGGGCAGCGTGTCCTTCCGGAAAGACGGGTCAATGTCGATGATGTGCGTCTCCCATCCCGCAGCAACGAGCGCGTGCGAAAGATTGCTTCCGATGAAGCCTGCCCCGCCTGTTACAACTGCTTTTTTCACCACGTTAGAAGCAGACATATTTTCTTGTTAGTGTGTAAAACATTGTAATTTTGTTATTTCATCGAAGCTTCTAACGGGGTTCATATTTTGTATTAGGAACCCCGTGCCGTGACGAAGATGCGCACCGTTTGAAGCATAATAAACAAATCGAGTAAAAGCGAGCGATGCGCGAGATAGTAGAGATCATATGAAAGCTTCGTCTTGGTCTCGACCATGTCCGTGCCGTGATGCGGATCGCGATCGTGTCGCACCTGGGCCCAGCCGGTTAGCCCTGGAGCGATCAGGTACCGCGCATTGTAATACGGGATACGCGCACTGTACTGCGCCGCGAGGACGGGTAATTCCGGTCGTGGCCCGACAAGCGAAAGGTCGCCCCGTAGCACGTTCCACAGTTGTGGAAACTCGTCTAAACGCAGCGTGCGCAGCCAGTACCCGACACGAGTCACTTTGAGCTTGGATTTCCCGCTATTCCCGTAATCACCTTCGTCATTACCGCTCATACTGCGGAATTTAACGATGTGGATGGGCTTTTGGAATCGCCCGACGCGTTGTTGCACGATGAAAATGTCACCGCCATCATCGAGCTTTATCGCAAGCATAATGAACGGGTAAAAAACCAACGAGACTAGGGCTCCAACGCCGGCACAGGCGATATCGAGCAGCCGCTTCACGACGTCGTACACTCTCGAAGCACTCACATTCCCGAGTACCCATTCATACTGTATGAGAGACAGCGGTTCGCGTTCGAATACTTCTTCGTAGAGAGATGCCGCGTCAAGAAGTGCAAAACGATGTTTGTGGAATGCGGCGTCATAGATTATCGGAAGCGCCGCAGACACGGCCTTGTCGGAAAAATCAACGACCAAAAAAGTGACGTCGTCTTCTTCGGCAACGCGGCACGCCTGTTGTATCACCTCGTGCGAGGGCGCATGTGCGGTATCGATGACATACTCAAAAGCGAAGGGAAAACGCGCGTCCGACGCTACTTCCTCAGCAAGCGCATGCGCATCCGGGCCTGATGCAATGAGAACTCCTTTGAGCCTGCGGCGGCTGCGCACATGTGGGTACAACGCCACGCGCCATAGGAATACGAGCCCGAAAGAAACGATGAGATACAGGAGTAAGATCGTTTTCGGAGCGAGTCCGAAGGCGGGAATCGAAAAGAAAAATAGGGCGGCTAGACCCACGTTGATTACCTGTGTATAAAAAATGGTCGCCGCGAGCCGGCTGCGGAAGAGCCGCGTGTGCCGTCCGTAGAGGCCCGCAAGGAAAAATACGACCGCCCACGCCGCAAAGAGAATCGAGAACGGCGTGAGGTGTAGCCAAAAAAGGTCCGCGCTCGGAACCTCTAGATAGCGTAGTGCAAGAGTCGCCCAGAGAGAGACCGTGAACACAGCGACGTCGCCGAGTAGCAGCACGACGTATTCCCGCTTGGGGACCAACGACATATCGGGTATTATTACATAAAATATGGCTCAAAACAAGCTTCCCAAAAGAGAAAAAATCCTGTTCCTCGTCACAAAAGCGACGTGGGGCGACGCGCTCTGGGAAACCCACGGTTTTCCCATTCCTTCCTCCACGAGAAAACAAGTGTTTTCCCGACCCCTTTCCTCTCCCCGCCCCCGTGCCCTACTTTTCGTATGACCAACAAAAAGAAAGTTCTATTTTTAATTACGAAGGCTACTTGGGGCGGGGCGCAACGGTACGTCTACGACCTCGCGGCGCATCTACCGCGCGAACAATTCGAGCCTATAGTCGCACATGGTGAGTCCGGCCGACTCGCAAAGATGCTTTCCGAGGCACGGATCCAAACATACGGACTCTCCGCTCTCCAACGCGACGTCGCGTTCTTCTCCGATATCGCGAGTTTCTTCGGAATATTGAAATGCATCCGCGCTATGAAGCCGGATGTTATCCATCTCAATAGCTCGAAGGCCGCCGCACTCGGTGCGCTTGCTGCACGTGTCCTCGGTGTACCCAAAATTATTTTCACTGTGCATGGATGGCCTTTCAAGGAAGGGCGAAACGAATTCACCCGCGTGCTTATTTATCTGGTAAGTTGGTTCACTGCATTTCTAAGTGACGCAGTCATTGTCGTCTCAAAGTCAGATGAAGCCCAAGGAAGAAAAATGCGTTGGGTAGGTAAAAAAATCCACTATGTTCCTATTGGCATTGAAATGCCACACTTCATTGCGCGTGATGAAGCGCTCGAAGCCTTTGGTCTCAAGAAAGCATCTGTGCCCCGCATCGTTACCATAGCCGAACTCATCGAGAATAAAGGTCTGCGATACGGCATCGAGGCCATATCTGTGCTCAAATCAGCGAACATCAACGCCCAGTACACCATCATCGGCACGGGAGAGCTACGCCGTCGGCTCGAAGACTTTGCAATGGAGACGAACGTCACGGAGCACGTAACATTCGCCGGCTTCGTAGACGACGCAGCGCGTTATCTAAAAGCGTTCGACGTCTTCCTCCTACCCTCGATCAAAGAAGGTATGCCGTACGTACTCCCCGAAGCCGCGGCGGCGGGCTTGCCTATTGTGACGACGACGGTCGTAAATCCCGCGTTCGTCGACAGCTATTCGCGCATCCGCGCGGTACCCCCAGCCGACCCCGAAGCACTCGCCGCAGCGCTCATGGAGACGATGCGCGAAATGTCCGAGGGTGAGCTCTTCCCTCCTCAAAACCACTTTACGCTTTCGGATATGACAGAAAAGACGATCGCGTTATACAACTAAAGCGCACCGATGATTTCCGTCTCATCGCGCGCTTGGGTACTCGGCCGTGCGTGGCGGCGCATGCCCATCAAGATACCAAGTGCTAAGTATTCGGTCACCAAGTGAGAGCCGCCATAGCTCATAAAAGGCAGGGTTGTGCCGGTAATTGGGAGCAGCCCCATATTCATCCCTACATGTACGATGAATTGCGCGGTGAAGTAGACCGCTATACCCGTCCCAAAGAGTATGTCGAAATTATCGGAGCCGTGGCTCGCGATTGCAAGTATCCGAACGATGAGGACGACGAAAAGTCCGAATAGAAGCACGACCCCGACGAATCCCCATTCTTCCGCAAATGCTGCAAAGATAAAATCGGTCTGATACTCCGGCAAGAACCGCAATTTGGACTGTGTGCCATAACCGATACCCTTCCCCAATAATTCTCCGGAACCGACTGCAACGGTCGACTGGTATGCGTTGTACCCCGTGCCGCGGATATCGGCGAGCGGATGGAGGAACGTGAGGACGCGCTGCTTTTGATACGGCTGCAGACCGTACTGCCAAAGACCGGTAAGCACGATCGTCGCGACAACGGCGAGCGTGGCTAAGTGCTTCCATGAGATCCCTGCCACGAGTACAAGCCCTAGCCAGATGCCTGCGATGATAATGGAGGATCCAAAATCAGGCTGGAAGAACACGAGAATAAAAAGTGCGGCAGCGTATGCGCCTGAGACAGCAATGTGACGGAACGCGGCGATCTCCACATGCCGCCGCGCAAAATACTTCGAGAGCATCATTACGAGCAAGAGCTTGGCCGGGTCCGACGGTTGCACGGAGAGGAAGCCCAGATTGAAGCGGTTCTGGGCGCCCTTCACGATCGCGCCGAATAGATAGATCAAAGCTAACGAAAAAACCACTGCAGCGAAGAATCCCGTAAGCACCGGCGTGCGCTTAAGAAAGCTGTACTCGGGAATACTTGCCACAAAGAAAGCTGCGATGGCGATGCATATCCAGACGACCTGCTTGTCAAAAAAAGAGTTCTCAGCCGAGAATGAACGCATGGTCACCAATCCCAAAAGTGAGATCGCGATGGCGCTGAGGAGGATGAACCAATCGACGTGAGAAAATATTCGAGCCTTATCTTCGGCGGCCCGCCGTAGCTCTCTGATCATAATTCAGTTCTGCACAACTACGAGTGAGGGGGCCACGAGCGGAATAACGTCGATCCTGCCAGGCTGAATGGTGAATGGATCCGGCCAGGTGAACGTGACCTGCGAAGACGCGCCGGCATCAATGCGCTGAAGCGCGGTCGCCGAAGCGGCAAAAGCATTGCCTGCCGGGTCGAATATTACTGCAACGAACGAGACATCGGTAAGGCTCGCGACTCCATTATTCTTGACCGTAGCGGAGAGACGAGGATCGGCGGTGATATTTGAAATGTCTTTATTGTTGACGGTCACCGCCAGGGCATTGTCTTTCACGCGCTCCCAGACAAGCGGCTCGGTAAACTCAAAATACGTGTGTGCGACGATGCGACTACCTGTGTCGACCTTCGCCTCAATGACCGGTGTCACCGCTCCTGGCATGATGTACATAACACCCTCCTTCTCAGCGATAAGAATATTTTTGGAATCGTAGAGTCCGAAGCGATAACGAGCCGCTCGAACGCCCGCATCCTTGTTGGGATTCTGGATATACGCAACCGCGTTATACGAGCCATCGCGCACACGGAAACTCCGCGCCCAGAGCGTCGCGTGCGGCTGGAGCGCCTGCACGTCCAAGACGAGGCACGGTCCGCCTTTGTCGATAGATGTCTCGCCTTGGTTTCGAATGCCGTCGTTGCAAGTGGGCGGCACGCTCAAATACCAATACGCAACCGGTCCACCGATAACGACAACAAAAAATAAAACGACCCCGGTAAGGTACGCTGTCCGACGCCGTGAAGCCCATGACATCCGTGAATTGTACCCCAATGCAAAGCGCCCCGCACGGACCGCGATACATACAAAACAGCCCACCTTTCGGCGGACTGTTTTGCATTGAAAGCTCTGTTCTGGCGGTTAGCTACTCTTGCCTTGCGACTACCATCGCCTCAACCGGGCTTAACTACCGTGTTCGGAATGAGAACGGGTGTGACCCCAGCGATAAACCACCAGAACAGAACCTTCAAAGATTCTGTTCGTCGAAACGAAGAGCGATATCCGCCTTTGCTCACCATTGGCGAGCTTCGGACGGACAAAGAAAGAAAATTCGAAAACAAATTGCACAAGATTTTGCACTGCAAAATCTTGGCAAAATAGCGCGACTCTCACAATTCCTGTCGAGAGTTCTGTGGGCGGATTAGTACACCTCGGCTACACGCATTACTGCGCTTCCACCTGGTGCCTATCAACGTGGTCATCTCCCACGAGCCTCATAACGATTCCTGATCTTGGAGTTGGCTTCCCGCTTAGATGCTTTCAGCGGTTATCCTTTCCCGACATAGCTACGGGGCGGTGCACCTGGTGGTACAGCCCCCAGACCAGAGGTCAGTTCATTTCGGTCCTCTCGTACTAGAAACAAATCTCCTCAAGAATCAACGCCTGCAGCAGATTAAGACCAACCTGTCTCACGCATGTTATTTCCAGCCATCTGCAATAGCCGGACGTTCCACACATTACTGTGTGCATTGGACTATATCTTCACCCTCTCAGCTTGAGTTAGGGTGGTTGACGTTTAGTCTCTACGGGGTCAACACATTTCTTTTCTTGGAATAATTCAGGTTCCGATAACCATCAATAAGCCTAAGAAGATTCGAAAAGCTCTTTCTATCTCCTACCGCCTCTTTGGCTTCCAGAATTTGTTCCAGTAGTTCGAGTTGTTTGCGCTTGAGACGTGTGTATGGTTTTACAACTTCAATCAGTTGCAGAAGTTCTGCCATCCGACCGACCGTAATTTCCATAACTCCGTCATTGCGCTTTCGCATCAACCCAAGATTCAGGAACTCGTAGAACTCTCGGAAGAGTTTTTCTGACTTCGCTGATTGGAAGAAAACGATTGCAGGCGCGACTTGGTAGCCGTACCGATACGTGTCGTTCTTCTTCGCTTGGACATAGATGCTTCCATCGCCGTCTAAAAAGCCGGCTATGTACGCTCGTTCTGTTGGTGTGAATTTCATGTGCGACTTCCCTCGGTATTATCCTAGCATACGACAGTTTGTCGTCCATAGGATTCCCCCGATATAGTCAACTTCTTACTCCCCTATTTCTAAGGGAGACCGCCGTGATGATGTCATTTCCCTCGGGGCTCAAACCGTACGATAGTCGTTCGTTTTCCACTAGTGGCTATTCCCTAGTGGCTAACAACTACCCTACGGTTTGAACCCAGCTCACGTACCTTTTTAAATGGCGAACAGCCATACCTTTGGGACCTTCTCCAGCCCCGGGATAAGATGAGCCGACATCGAGGTGCCGAACTTCGCCGTCGATTTGGACTCTTAGGCGAAACCAGCCT
>JACRFK010000017.1 GCA_016217925.1 Candidatus Kaiserbacteria bacterium | reverse complement strand
GGTCGCTCCCGGCGCAACCTTCACTGTCGCGTGGTCTTCCTCCAATGCCACTTCTTGCAATCTCACCAATGCGCAGGGACAAACGAGCTCAACATCCCCCAACACTACCGGCTCTTCACAAGGCGCGGCACCGGCGGCAGGACAAACATTCACTTACACGCTCGCGTGCACGAACAGCGGTGGAACGACAACCAAAACAGCAACCGTCACCGGGCAAACTGTTGTGGCAACTAATGTGGGGGCGTGCACCTACAAGGGGCAAAGTTATGCGGAAGGAGCCACCAAGACGATTCAAGTTGCCTCACAAAGCGGTCCCCCCAGCGTTCGTGATTTGACAATGACGTGCGATAACGGCGCGTGGATTACGACCAACCCCTACAACAATATAGCCAGTCAGATATGCTCTGCTAGTGCGCCCGACGGCACACCTATCAGCGCAGCGGACTTCGGATGTCCGGGCAATCCAATTAGCGTAGTCAATCCTCGGCATGGAAGGGCACCGCTTACGGTGACGATTGGCAATGTAGAAACAGGAGTTGGTCCCACCTCCCCTTGTAAAATATACGATCTCGCATGGGGAGATGGCACGACCGTGGTTCTACAACCCGGCTCTGGCCAAGATAGTTGCGGTAGTTACTATTCGTCCTCGTATACCTATAAAGCGTCGGGCCCGTTTGTTATTAGCTTGCAGGCAAGAGATCCATGGGGACCTACGCATCCGTACGGAGAACCAACGAAATATACCGCCAACATCCGCGTCGATGGCCCCGTCGCCTCCACGCAAAGACAATCCCCCAATCAGTCTCAATTGGCCTCCGCGTTGGTTGCACTCGAGAGCGCTTTGCAGGCACTTCTGAACCTGTTGCGTTAGATTGTCCAACGAGAGGCAGCCCTCACCGGTCACACATAAATCGCTGCTGCGATTTTGCGCGACCCCTCCTCGCACCGTAGTGCTCCGACCTTGCGCCGCTCCCTTATCGTCGCGGCTCACTCGAGTCGGCGCTGAAGGCGATACTGCAATTGCTCGAGCTCTAGATATTGACAAACGTCAGTGCACTTGCTAATATAGATGCATAAACGCAAGTATGCATATAGAAAGGTACCTAAAACCGAATATTGAAGCCGAGATTGGAAAAGGAAAGATCATCATCCTTTACGGCGCCCGCCAAGTGGGGAAGACCACTCTCGTCAAGGAGATCCTGGCCGTCCGCAAGGAAAAGAGTCGCTATCTCAATTGCGACGAACCCGACATTCGCGAGGCACTCACAAAAAAGACTTCAACGGAAATGCGGTCATTTATCGGCGATGCGCAACTCATCGTCCTTGACGAAGCGCAGCGCGTGCCAGATATCGGCATCACGCTGAAGCTCTTGCACGATACGTATCCCGATCTCACCATTATCGCCACCGGCTCGTCGTCCTTTGATCTTTCAAATTCTATCAGCGAGCCTTTGACCGGACGAAATACTACTTTCACGCTCTACCCGATCTCGTTTTTCGAATACGCAGTCGCGATAGGCGAGATCGAAGCGGTGCGTCTTCTCGAAGAGCGCATCCGTTTCGGATCATACCCGGGGATCATCTCCTCATCTAATCCCGAAGAGGGTGTGCGTGCGCTTGCCCGCGATTATCTTCTGAAGGATGTTTTTCAGATCGGTATGATTCGCAAACCGATCGTCATTGAGAAATTAGTCAAACTGCTCTCGCTCCAAATCGGGCAACAAGTCTCCTACAACGAGCTCGCGCAGAAGCTTGAAGTGAGCCGGCAGACCGTGATGGGCTACGTGCGGCTTTTGGAGCAGGCATTTGTCATCTTCAGACTTCCGCCGCTCGGTAAGAACAAGCGCAAAGAAGTCACACGATTCGACAAAATATACTTTTATGACACCGGTATACGAAACGCGCTCATTGACGATTTCAAGCCGCTCGAGTACCGCACCGACAAAGGACACCTTTTTGAGAATTTTTTCATCGCGGAGCGAATGAAGCAACTCGATCGCCAGAGCGACCGCGCTGCGCTGTATTATTGGCGGACGAAAACGGGCGCGGAAATAGATCTCGTTGAAGATGCGCATGGGACGTTTCGCGCATTCGAATGCAAGTGGACCGGAGAGGGAACGCCCTCACGTGCGTGGCTCTCGGAATTTCCCGGGACAGAGCCGACGCTCGTGACACGGAAATCGGCACCGGCGCTTCTCTTACAATAGCGCTATCCCCACCGCTCCTGCCACCTCGACCCGCTTTCCAAGTATCATTACCACATGCACAAACTCCTCCTCTCCTTCAGCCTCGCCGCACTCCTCGTTCCGGCGCTTTCACTTGCCCAAGAAAACCAACCCCAGCCCGGCGTGTACTGCCCTCATCTCACGCGCGATTTGAAGTTCCGCGACACCGATGCCACAACCGGAGGACAAGTTACCGAATTACAAAAGTTTCTTGCGGATTACTACGAAGACTACCCCTCGTGGGCGATCACTGGCAACTTCCGTGGCACGACGCTCTCGTTTGTCCAACGTTTCCAACGCGAACAAAACCTTCCCGCCTACGGCTATGTCGGGCCGCTTACGCGAGCCGCAATTGCGCAAGTCTGCGGCACCACCACCTACACACCACCGCCAAAGATTGATTCAGTAGTTCCTAATTCGGGTCCCGCTGGTACCGCATACCCTATCCAAGCGCTATTGCATGGTTCGTCTTTCACCTCCACCGGCAATACGATTCATTTTGGACTTGCTACTGTTTCCAATCTCACGTCCGCCGACGGAACAACCATATCATTCTATGTTCCGAAAGAATTGAATTCACGCACCGAAGTACCACCGATGGTATTTCCTTTTGGAGAGTATGACCTGTATGTTACGAATGCTAACGGCACGAGCAACACCGTAGTATTTACTCTTACAGGCGGACCTGCTCCAACCAACGCCTCGTGTACGTGGAACAACCATACAATCCTCCACAGCCAAATCATCACCGCCTATCAAGCCTCAACCGTCGCCTACGGCAACCAATGTGTGAGCGAACAAAGGACGTGCAACAATGGCACGCTCTCGGGTAGCTATCAATATGCAAGCTGTTCTGCTGGCACAGCAGCTTCCTGCTCCTTTAACGGTCAAACAGTCGCACACAACGCAAGCGTAACAGCATACCAATCCTCGTCAGTCCCGAGCGGCCAACAATGCGTCTCGCAAACTCGCGCCTGCTCAAATGGAACTCTTTCTGGCTCCTACACCAATGCAACGTGCACTGTGCAGCCGCCACCAGTTGCCGTCGGCACCTGCACCTACAAGGGGCAGACGTATGCGGAGGGGCAGAGCGCACAAGTTCACAACACATCGCAACCTGGCAGTTTCGGTTCCGTCATCTGCGATAACGGGGCTTGGGTTTTGCCGGTAAGCACGACGCAGCCGCAGTTTTCTGGAGAGAACATTTGCGACACGAATATATTCGACTCTGATCGTACTGATCTTGGATGCGGAGCGTACGAGCCGAAAGCACTCCTTTCTGTTTCGCCCCGACACGGCAGAGCGGCGCTTAGCGTGACGGTGTACAGTACAGGAAGCGCAGGGGTTGTTTGTGCGGCACACACGATCTCATGGGGCGACGGGACGCCAACCGAGAATTCGGGCACCGCTTCATGTATTGACAGCTTTTATCACAGGAACACCCACACATACGCATCTCCCGGTTCGTACACTATCAGTTACCACTACGAACAAGGGCCAGCAGCCTACGCAAACTCCGTCAACGTACGCGTCGATGGCCCCACCGCCTCTACCGGCAACCAATCGCAGCTTGCAAGCGCACTTATGGCGATCGAGTCGGCACTGAAGGCGATCCTCCAATTGCTGGGGCAGTAATCAACATCGCTTTTTAGCGCCGGGCGGGTACAATACGGTAATGATACGAATTGCAATCAATGGTTTCGGTAGGATCGGGAGGGGCTTCATGCGTGCGGTGCATGGAAGAGAGGACATGCAGATCGTGGCGATCAATGATCTCTCACCTGCCTCGAGTCTCGCGTATTTGCTCAAGTACGATACGGTGTATGGGCGCGCGAGATTCTCCGTCGAGGGCAAGGACCCTTCAGACAGCTCTGGGCGAGGGACGCTCATAGTTGATGGACGCGAGATTCCCGTCGTCGCTTCCAAAGATCCAGCAGCCTCCCCATGGAAAGATATGGCGGTGGATATCGTTATCGAGGCAACGGGGCTTTTTACCAATGTTGAAAAAGCTAAAGGGCATATTGCGGCAGGAGCGAAGAAAGTTGTCATCACCGCGCCCGGAAAAGGCGAAGGAGTCGAGATGATTCTCATCGGTGCCAACGAAGAAAAATTCGGCACATGCGATATCACCTCGAATGCGTCGTGTACCACAAACGCAGCGAGTCCGATTATCGGCATTCTTGACGAGGCGATCGGGATCGAGCGCGCCATACTCAATACGACGCACGCCTACACCGCATCGCAGTCGCTTGTTGACGGTGGGAAGGCGAAAGATCTGCGGGAGAGTCGCGCTGCCGCGCAAAACATGGTCCCGACTTCGACCGGTGCGGCGAAAGCGACTGCGCTCGTCTATCCAAAACTCAAAGGGAAATTCGATGGAGTCTCGGTGCGCGTGCCGGTGCCCTCGGGCTCTCTCGTCGATATTACCTTCGTTGCATCGCGTGAGACGACTGCGGAGGAGGTAAACGACGCTCTGAAGAAAGCGGCCGCAACGGAGCGCTGGAAGCGCGTATTTGCCGTCTCCGATGAGCCCCTTGTTTCAAGCGATATTCTCGGGTCGCCGTACGGCGCCATTGCCGATCTCGCGATGACCCGGGTCGTTGATGGCACCCTTGTGAAAGTGATGGCGTGGTATGACAACGAAATGGGGTATGTGCACACACTCGTCGAGCATGTCGCGCAGGTGGGGAAGTCGCTGTGAAGCATTTTAGATTTTCTTCCCGTTTTTCCCTTTTGATAATCGTTCTTCTTGCAAGTGTTGTGGCTTTCTCGCGACATCCTGCCGTTTCGACTCCGCACGGCGTGGAAATGTCTCCGATGGGGGCGATGAATCAGGCAAACGATTCGGTGAGTTCGTCTACGATCGCTCGCTATCGATCACGAATAATGGAGGTAGGAGCCGAGGCCGCGTACGAAGAATTCGGCGAAGAGGTGGCGCGGCTCACTCCGCCGCTCCAACACCGTCAAGCGCATCTCTTCGGCACTGCGCTCTACGAGAAAAAAGGCAGCGTGGGATTTCCCATCTGCGGCTCGCTTTTTTCATATGGTTGCGCCCACGCGCTTATTTCCGCCGCGATGCAAAAAGAGGGAGTCTCCGTACTTGCCAAATTTGCCGACGCGTGCCGCAGCACGGTATGGCCGCCGATGTGTTTGCACGGCATCGGGCACGGGCTTGTGCGCTCAATCGGCTACGAAGACGCTGACGTGATGGAGGCAATTGATCTCTGTATCAACACCGTGAAAGACGCTTCGACTCCGGGATGCATCGGCGGCGCTATTATGGAATATGACGGGCAGACCCTCATGGGAGATGCATGGGCGGGGCGCACCATGGATGGCGAGAATACATTCGAGCCATGCGCCTCGGCGCCGAGAGCCGCGAAATCAGCGTGTTACTTGTGGCTCGTCTCATGGTGGTATGACAACTATTCGACATCTCGGATGAAGCCTCGGGGTGCATTCAAGCAAATAGGGACACTCTGCGAAGGGCTTCCCGACAAGGAATATACGGCGCAGTGCATGGCAGGTGAAGGCGAAATGGCCGCATCGGTCGCAAATTATGACGCACGGGGCGTTCTTGCGCTCTGCGATGCCTCGTCTGATGATCCATCGTCGCGCCTGTACTGCTTGGCCTATGCGGCAAATATGCTTCTGGAAACGCCAGACGGGGAATCAGACCTTATGATGCTCTGCGATAGCGTGCGAGCGGAGGATCGGGACCGCTGTACGTACTT
>JACRFK010000016.1 GCA_016217925.1 Candidatus Kaiserbacteria bacterium | reverse complement strand
TTAAAAACCAGGAGGACGAAGGTGGCAACAAACCTGAAGGCTCCTTCTAATCACAATTAACAACTAACTCGGCAAGCGGTCGATCGCCTTCGAGGCGACCCCATTCATCAAGCCACCGCCTTTGGCGGGGGTGTCTGACTCGACCGACCACAATACGTTTTACGACATGATTTTTACGAAGAAGAACGCCGACGGCTCGGTGGATTTTGTCTCGTCTGTCTGGAATTATTCGGAGTGGTCGGGAGCAGAGTGGGGCTACATGGGCGTTGGGACAGATCCATTCTCAGGCAGCACGTTTACTTCTCTTGGCACAAGCTACGAACCGCTTCTGCAAACCGTCTTCAAGGTAGGCGTTTACTCGCCGAGCCTCATTAAACCTGTGGCCGTGAGTGCATCCGTAAACCAGCAGTACCAGCAATTTGCATTCAGCCCTTCGGGCAAGGGGTTTTACGCGGTCAATGAAAGCCTGTATCCGGCTCCTAATAACACGACCTTCGGCTATACCAATGCCGTCCTTTATCGCTTCTCGCAAGGGTTGCTTACGAAAGTGTTTTCCGATCACGTCGATGCCCCGACAGACATCAATAAAGCAGTGTTGGGATCCGACATGGCATACACTCCGGATGGACGCCTCTACTACATGTACTACAAAGCGCCTGCGGTGAACGGCAATTGTAATTATCTCGTTAAAGAAAATGCTGACGGTAGTTTTTCGAGCCCCGTCGGCGTCGGATGCTTCAATCAGCCTGTCTTTAATCAAGGGCCGTATCCCCAGCTCCAGATCGATTCGAAGGGAAATGTCTACATTCTTTCCTTCGATCACACGAACCTCGTTCTGGCCAAGAGCACGGACGATGGAACGACGTGGACTCGGTATACCGTGCCGGTTAATTATGTCCCGAGCGACACGGTCGCGCTCACCGGTCCGACTATTTTAAAACCATGGACATCTCCCCGCGGATACAATCCCGATCAGTTGTACGGAATCATGGGCGGCGAAGACACGAATCGCAACGCGTGGTATCTCGCGACATTCTGCATCAATCTTGCAGACATGAGCGTGACGTGCGCGGGCACGACTCCAACGCCTCCACCCATAACCCCAAGTGTTTCGATCGACAAAACAACCTATGTTTCTGGCGATACGGTGACGATCACCGCAACGAATCCCACTCCCACCGCAAAAGATTGGTTCGCCATTGTCACTGCGGGGACGAAGCTCACCGGCTGCTGCGCTGGCATCCCCTGGACATATGCGGACAATGCACAAACGAGTACGAAAACGCTGAAAGCAAATGTTCCCGCGGGTACCTACGAGGTGGTTTATTTTGCCAATAATAGTTTTACCGAAATTACTCGCAGTTCGAGTTTTGCCATTACGCCGGTGGTCCAAAGCAACTCCGACGCGCTCACGCCTTCGTCATTTACCGTTCCTGCCGGCGGTACGCTTTCGGTTTCATGGACGAAAGCTACGTCGAGCGTAAAAGACTGGATTGCATTTGCCCCGACGGGGCAGGCATGGAGTGCTGGAAATCCATGGGTCTATACCGGCGGGGCGTCACAAGGCTCAAAAAATATTTTGGCCCCCGCGTTCCCGAGTATATACGATCTTGTCTATTATATAAATGATACGATGACAGAAGCGCTGCGAAAAAGCGGCATACAAGTAACGCCCCCCTCTGGAGCTGCCGCGCTGGTTCCCGGCACGCAAACGCCAAAAGTTGGGGCGCAACTCGCTGTAAGTTGGTATGTGCCAGGGCAGACTAATGTGAAAGATTGGGTCGCGCTTGTCCCGCAGGGGCAGCAGTGGGCCGCTTCTTATCCATGGTTCTACACAGATGCCGCGAAATCAGGGACGAAGACAATAGTTGTGCCGAACACTTCCGGTATATACGACATCGTGTATTTTGCGAACGACAATCCATCCGTTGAAATATATCGTGCATCCGGCATCGTTACGGTTCAGAACTAGTCTTTGGAGAGGCTATCTTCGACTGAAAGTCTATCCACACCGTGGCCGCCCCTTCGACGCGGCCGCGTGTCATTATTACCGAGTGACCCAGGCCACTTCACTCGGTATATTTGTCGCGGTATTCGTTTTTCTTTGTTCTATTCCGTTCGCAGCCGTGGCCGCCACCTGCCCCAACCTTTCGCGCAATCTCTCATACGGTAGCAAAGGCGCTGATGTGACTGCGCTTCAGAATTTTCTCATCTCCGAGGGTGATCTCGCGGCGGGTAACAACAGCGGTTATTTCGGGAAGATGACCGCGACTGCATTAAAGAAATGGCAAGCGCGCAACGGCGTCGTATCAACGGGCACGGCTGCAACCACTGGCTACGGCGCGGTCGGACCTAAGACGCGCGCCGCGATCGCGCGCATGTGTGCAGGCGGAACAACCTCCGCTCAAACAACTCCGGCAAGCAAACCCCTCCCCTCCGCGCTCCAGCCCAATTGCCCCCTTGTTGATCTCCCGATCGGGAAACCCTGCACTGGTACGTGGAAAGAGAAAAAAGATGCACAGGGCTGTACGGCATCGTGGCAATGCCAGTAATCATGAAAAAAATTCTCCAGACCATCGGTGTCAGCCTCGCACTTTTTCCGTCGTTGGTATCTGCGGCAATCGATCCCAATACGGTATTTCCGTCGGTGAATTCGATCACCCCGCAAGGCGTCTCATACACCGACTCTGCCGTGCCCGCGACGCTCGATCTTGCAAACAGAGCGCAAGCATTCGTCATCGGGAGCCTCAAGACGCACATCAGCATGCCGGATCCATGGGCGGGCCTCGGGACGATACTCGCTCCCGCCTCCCCCGGCATCTTCCGCGCCGCAAATCCGAATTATGAAAACTCCCCTGCGCTGTGCGCTACGGTCGGCGGCGGGCCGCCGTGCCTTCTCAATAGAGACGGTCCTCCCAATTGGGGCAAAGTCGACATCGCGATGATGCAGGCGCGCGCGATGTCCGGCTACGACATGCAAAATTCCGCCGGAACCTTCACGCAAGAACTCAAATCGCTGCGCGACATGATCGCGGTTTCCATAAACGGTTGGTTTCTCGCGCAAGGTGGCGGCCCGGCACCGATGACAAACGCCATGCAGGCCCTTATGTTTGCGTACCGGCAGGACCCGAGCAATACCGCGCTCAAAAACGCGATAGACGAGGTTGTAGAGCGGCATGCATCGCTCATAAAAACGACCGTGCAAAACGGGCACACGTTCTACTATTACTACAACGACACCGATCAGGGCGATTCGCTCGCCGGCTATTACGGATACGAAAGCAGCGCGATCCAGCAGGGAAAGGTGGGGCAGGCGATGGGCGAATGGTGCAACCTCACGAGCAATCCGACAGCCTGCGACATCATGCAGAAGATGAACGATTACGGCAGGAATTTTCCTGATCTGAAAAAATTACCGGAGAATCATAATCCGCCCGCGCCTCCCGGGGCAGGGCAGTTCGCAGGGCACATCCATTCATTCTTGCAGCTCGCGCTCTCGTACCTTGAGGAAGCCAAGGTGCAGCTGAGAAGCAACCCGAGCGACGGCACCGCAAAGGATGATATTCGCCGCGTCCACGACATGCTCGAATATGTGAAATCAGTCACGAGCGGCGCCGACGTCGGCAATTTCGGCGAAGTCGGCACGGACGGCGACATGGTCCGCGTCGCAATCGCGCTCACCGACATGCGCGGCTATTTTCCCGACCTCGGCATCGGCATTTACAACGATCAGATCGAGCGCTGGGTCCGCAACGAGCTCGCCGAAAAGCAGATCGATGATACCGTCGCCTCATACATCAGCGACGCGTCCATCAGGGACAAAGTGAAAGGAATCTTTATTTCCGATTCGACGCACGCCCTCGCCGTTCCTTTCGAGATCTTCCGCTACAGCGCGGACGAGGAAGCCAATCCGATGCGCGGCCTCTATGCTGCGTGGGAGTGGATCGTGCAGATAAAGGGAACCATCGCGCAGGTCAATCTCCTCCTGAATCGCTCCAGTCAGTATGTGCTGGTGAAAAGCGATCTTCCGTATCGGGGTCGCGTCGAAGTTGATATGAATACTTCAATCGGGCCAATTCATGATCTTAGTGTCCACATCCCCGGCTGGGCCGATCATGCCAAGGTCACGATAACGCGTATCTTGAGCGGGGAGACGACAACGCTCGCACCCAACACGGCCTGGCACTGGGAAGACGGCGGGTACGCCTACATCCCAAACGTTTCCGCGGGCGCGCAGTACATCTTCACATTCCCGATGGTGGTGGAGCACAAGCAGATCACAGAACGCCGCGATGCAACGCAATGGTGGTTTGAAGGCACGCCGCCCTCACCATGTTGCAGTGGCGGCGAGAACGTCGCCACCTACAACGCGACGTTCCTTGGCTACGATCTCATCGATGTCGATCACCGGCCCTCAAGTGGCGTGCCGCGCTACAACCGCTCGAATCTTGTGTCGTTGGTGAATGGCACAAGCGTCACCGAGGTTGCACCGCCGACGAATAATACCGGGAGATTTACGCTCGGAACTTTGGCATGGACACCTCCTACACCGCCCCCGCCACCTCCGCCACCCGAGCCTGTAACGCTCACCGTCAACGGTCAAACGACGCTTGTATATCCGGGAGAAAACTACACCCTTGCATACAGCTCGACCGGCGTCCAAGGCCCCACCTGTACTATCTACTATGCTCCCGTGAATGGCACGCCGGGAAGCTTCCCTGTGAACGCCAACGCTTCCGGGACAGGACTAAGCGGCCTTATCGGCACATACACGATGACGTGTCAGAGCTCGATTGGCCCGATCTCAAAGACCGTCACGATTACGAGCTCCGGAGCTCTGCCACCGCCCCCGCAATACGTCTCAATTCTGGCGAACGGCACGACGACGCTCGCGATTTCGGGAGGCGAGTATACAGTCTCTTGGAATTCGCATGACGTACAACCACTGCACGATGATAAGTGTGTCGTGTCGTACGTGCGAACCGACGGCCAGCCGAATGGCAAGTTCGATGTAGATGCAAACGCATCGGGTGCCGGGAAAACCGGACTCATCGGCACGTACACGATTACGTGCAGGAAAGACGGGCACGATATTTCTGCGAGTGCGACGATCACGCTAATTGCCCCTCCACCACCACCTCCACCTGCCACACCGACGATCACATCGATGAATACCGGCGATGCGACTCCGGGGACGAATGTCACCGTGACAGGAACCGGATTCACCTCGTCGAACGCAATACTCATGAACGATCAAGTTGTCGCGACGGTTTCCTCGGCCAACACGACATCGCTCGTATTCACGGTGCCAACGCTTGCTGAAGGCACCTACACGGTGAAAGTTCGCACATCGGCGGGCACGAGTAACGGGCAGACGCTCCGTGTGCACGCGGTTGCGACTGTGAATTGGCCCACCACTCCGCCCGGCGTCCTCTCCGTCGACGGCGAGATGGCGCCGTATATCAGCGCGGCTGGATCCGGCGCCGCGGCGTGGCTCGATGGGGATACGCTCGGAAATTATATTTACGGCTCGCAGACGCAGCTGATCTTGCATGGCACGGGCCAAGCTTCGACGGGGGATCCCACGGGACACAGCGAAGTTTCGTGTGCGGCTATCCCCGCATCCACCAATCGCCTCGGCGTCATTCTCGTCGCAGGACAATCGAATGCGGCAAACAGCGCGCAGGCCAATAGTAGCGGCCAGTTCTTCACGACGAATAACCCGATCTATAATCTCAATATCGGCGATGGCAAATGTTACAGCGCCAAAAATCCGCTTCTCGGTGCCGACGGCACCAACCAGGCATTTGCATATCCGCTCGCCTCGCAGTTCATCGACGCGGGCATATTCGAGCGCGTCCTTATCGTCCCTGTTGCGGTGAGCGGGAGTTATATTGAGCAGTGGATTGGGGCGCCATGGCACACGCCGGGAAATCAGCATTACGCAAGGATTGAAACAGCGATCCAAAAATTGAATGCGCTGGGCCTCAAGCCTTCCTTTATCCTCTGGCATCAAGGCGAGGGGAACGCGGGCGAATTTATCCACAGCGACACGCCGGACGGCACGCCGATCACGGTGACGGAAGATCTCAAATACGGCGGTACGCTCTCATGGATGCGCAATTTCTTCCGCATTGTCGCGGGAGTGCGCGGCATGGGGATCACCAGCGTGCCGATATTTGTGGCGCAAGCGACGAGCTGCGGCAGTGCCGAGACGAGCGAGGTGATACGCCTCGCGCAAAGAAGCGTCGTTGATCCCGTATGGAATATTTTCGCCGGGCCCGATACCGACGCGATTCCGTTTTCGTATCGCCGCGCGGACGACGGCTGCCACTTCTCACACGACGGCAACATCGTCCACGCGCAGAAATGGTTCGACGCAATTCGCGCGTATCTGAACTCGCATCCAAATCCGAATATGCCGACCGTCTCGCTCCTTGCGAACGGCACGACGACGCTTGCCATTACCGGAGGAGACTACACGATTACCTACGGCTCGACAAACGTGACATCGTGCGAGATGTATTACGCCGCGGCAGACGGAAGCTCCTCCGGCCATTTCCCGACGCCGTACAACACCACAGAGACTACCCATTCAGGTCTTATCGGTTGGTACAGGCTCGACTGCCCTGGTACCGACGGGTACACATATTCGAAAAGCATAACTATCACTAAGATAACGACGCCTCCGCAGCAGCCGCCGACCGTGAGTATCACGATAAACGGCCAATCCGCGATAACCCTTACCCCCGGAGCGCCCTTTACGGTCGATTGGTCATCTCAAAATGCGACATCGTGCACTATGACGAATGCGCAGGGGCAGACAAACAATACGACAACCAGTGGCTCGTCTCCCGGAGCCGCGCCTGCAGCGGGGATAACACTCACGTACACCCTCACGTGTACCAACGCGTATGGTTCGACGACCCGAAGTGCCACGCTCACATCCCAAGCAGCGGTAACGCCGCCGCCCATAGTGTCGCTCACCGTCAACGGCCAGCAATCAGTCACGATTCCCGGCGGTACGAACTTTACGCTCGCATGGAGTTCTTCCAACGCGACATTGTGCGAGCTCACGAATGCCACTGGCGCGACTGGATCAACCCCACCAAATGTCATCGGTACTTCTCTCGGCGGTGCGGTCTCGGGCCAGACGTTCAATTATGCTCTCACATGCTCGAACTCCGGTGGCAGCACAACGAAGACTGCGAGCGTTATCGGACAATGAGCCTCTTCGCGTCGTTTATTAGACGCTTGGGAGCAAACACGTAGTTGTATTTTCTTCATATGAGCACGATCTTCGGATTCGTCGTCGACCATCTGTTAATTACAGCTAGAATTTTATAAAAAATTACAGGCCAAATCCTCATTTTTTGGCTTAAACCCGTGATTGCAACTCTCCACAACCTTCACTTTTTATTAAAATTTTGAGTGAAATTAACACTCGAAGCGGCACTGAAAGCGATCCTGCAATTGCTGGGGCAGTGATGAGTACCCGCGCTTGACGAATTAGCCAATTGGGCTAGTATGGATGAATGAGTAAATTACAAACTGTTGCATTTGACGCGAGCGAAGCGAAGAACAGCTTCGGCAAGCTTATTGATGCCGCACAGCACAGCCCCGTCGCGATCAACAGGCGCGGCCGTCGTGTCGCCTTTGTCATCTCGCCGAGAGATATGGATACAATCGAAGATTTCTATCTCGGCATGCGCACGATGGAAATAATGCGAAAGAGTACATCGCTCGGCGTGAAAGCGAGTGAGGCGTATCTGCGTAAGATTCTTCATGCTAAGGATTGACATCTGGCCAGAGGCGCAAGCGTTTCTTGAGACGCTTGCGGCTAAGCACAAGCGGCAGATATCAGCAAAAGTATTTGCGCTCGCGGAAAATCCGATGCCCCCGCACTCGAAACTACTGGAAGGCTTCCCCCTTCGACGCTTTCCCTCGGGAGAGTATCGAATCGTGTACTTTATTGACGGAAATATCTTGAAAGTTGTGCTGATCGATAGGCGAAACGACGACCGTATCTACAGGAGACTCAAACAGCTGTTCAAATAATTGAAGAGGAGAGGCGACGTTTTGCGCGTATGAGTGCAAGCGTGCTATCCCCATTTTCCCATCGCCCACACTACCTCAGCTTACTTTTCCAGTATCATTCCCATATATGCAAAGACTCCTCCTCTCCTTCAGTCTCGCGGCGCTTCTACTTCCGACGCTTTCTCTCGCCCTGCCTGCCGTAGCCTCGGCGCAGGCAGGCCAAGAAAACCAACCCCAGCCCGGCGCGTACTGCCCGCATCTCACCCGTGATCTAAAGTTCCGCGATCGTGATGCCGCGACTGGCGGGCAAGTCACCGAGTTACAAAAATTCCTCGCTGATTACTACGAAGACTATCCCTCATGGGCGATCACGGGCAACTTCCGCAGCACCACGCTCTCGTTTGTCCAACGTTTCCAACGCGAACAAAACCTCCCTGCCTTTGGCTATGTCGGCCCTCTCACGCGAGCCAGAATTGCACAGGTGTGCGGGGGAAATACGCCCTCACAAAATCCTATTATTTCGTTGCTCTTTCCGACTTCAGGTCCGATCGGAACGCCCGTAACAATTACGGGCTCGGGATTTACGAATGACAATACGGTGTTTTTTGGAAATGGCGTGGTCCCCCCCGACAGCTCGATGTTTCCGGCCCGCATCTCTTCGACGAACGGGGGGACAAAAATTACAATCACCATTCCAAATGAACTGGAACCAGCATGCCGTTATTCATATCCGGCTTGTGGCGGTGTGGCGCCACTTCCGGTGACGCCTGGAACATATGCTGTGTATGTCAAAAACGCGAATGGGCAATCAAATTCTCAGATATTTACCGTCGCTTCGTCACAAACAACCACTTCCTGCACCCCCGAGCAGCCACAAACCCAAACCCTCTCGTGTCTTTCTGGCCAAACCGGCGCCATCACCCAAACCAGAACTTCCACCTGCCCCGGCCCCGTGTGGGGACCGTGGGCAACCACTTCTAATACCTGCACCACGCAGCAAACCCAAAATGCCTCCTGCACCTTCAACAATCAAACCATCGCCCACAACGCATCGATCACCGCCTACCAATCTTCATCAGTACCGAATGGCCAGCAATGTGTCTCGCAAACACGCACATGCTCCAATGGAACTCTTTTTGGCTCCTACACAAACGGGACGTGCACGGTGCAGCCACCTCCGGTTGCCATCATTCCAACGTGTACCTACAAAGGCCAGAGCTATGTGGAGGGGCAGACTGTTACCGTGCCTTTCTATGGCAGTCTTCAGTGGGTCCTAACCTGCGACAACGCGGTTTGGGTATTGGCAAACGGCAGTCCTCCCACACAGCGCGGAAGCTCTTACGCTCTCGGACAGAATCTATGCGATGTAGTGGGCGATTACCCACCGTATTATACGCGAGCTGATTTTGCATGTCCCACTTTTAGCAAAAAAGCATTTCTCTCCGTCATTCCGCGACACAGCAAGGCAGCTCTCACCGTGACGGCAGTCAGCGGGCCAACAGATCTTGGGTCGTCGTACACGCTCTCGTGGGGAGACGGGACAATCGAGTATTTGCCGCATGAGCCATATAGGTCTGAATCAAATAATCCCCGTGATGCGAGTACTCACACGTATTCATCCTCCGGCTCTTATACCATCAGCTATTCTATTGCGGGTCCCGTTGAATTTGGTTCAAACTCCGCCAACATCCGCGTCGATCCGTAGCCTCCACAATCATTCCAACTCGCCTGTCACGCATAATTTGCTGGTGCAAATTTGCGCGACCCCTCCTCGCCTCGGGCTCCGGCCTTGCGAAAGCGCCACGCGCTTTCTCTCCCTCACTGCGCTCGAATCGGCGCTGAAGGCGATTCTGCAATTGCTGGGGCAGTATAATATCGATCAAATCGGCTGGAGCTAGGACTTTGGAGTACAGAAGATCGCGGATTACTAATCCTGTAATTTGACTTAAATCAGGGATTATGATACCCTGCTTTTGTTATGAGATTCAAGCGAACACAAAGCATCGAGGCCAATAAGACGCGTGGCCGTGCTCTCATTATTTACGGCCCCCGCCGTGTGGGTAAAACCACGCTCCTGAAAGCATATTTGGGCACGCAAATTGGGCGCAAGATTTTCTTGGCTAACGGCGACGACCTTCAGCTTCGCTCGCTTTTTGCATCGCAAATCCGAGACGATCTTTTGAAGTTCGCACAACCGCACGAGCTTCTGGCTATCGACGAGGCACAGCAGGTCCCGCACATAGGGCTCGGCATCAAGATGATCATCGATGAATTTCCCGACAAAGAAATCGTCCTTACAGGCTCGTCCTCGTTTGACTTATCGCAACGTGTGGGAGAGCCGCTCACCGGCAGGCATTTTACGCTCACGCTTCTTCCACTTGCCCAGTCGGAAATTGAAGCGAGTGAGTATGAATTAAAAAACGCGCTTTCGGACTTTCTCGTTTATGGATCATACCCAGAGATACTCAATGAAACGAATCCTCGTGCGAGAGAAAAGATCCTGAACGAATTGGTCTCATCCTATTTGTTCAAGGACATTCTTGCGCTCGATACCGTGCGCTCTCCCGACGCACTTTTGAGCGTGGTCCGAGCTCTTGCGTTTCAAATCGGCTCCGAGGTGTCGCTGAGCGAAGTGGCGCGCCTCACGCACCTCGATGGCAAGACAGTTCGACGCTACATCGACGTTCTTGAGAAGATGTTTGTAATTAAGAAAGTGCGCGCCTATAGCCGTAATCTTCGCAACGAGATTTCCAAGAAAGCAAAGTATTATTTTCTCGACAATGGCGTTCGCAATGCGCTGATACATCAATTCAATGCTCTGGAGTTGCGCAATGATGTTGGAGCGCTGTGGGAGAACTTCATCTTTATGGAACTCTACAAAAAGAGCGTGATCGAAGAAACGGCAGACTCTTTCTATTTCTGGCGAACGCACGCGGGACAGGAAATCGATATTATCAGAGAATCGAGCGGAAAAATCTCGGCAATCGAATGCAAATGGCAGGGTGAAGCAAAAGTTCCCGCGCTCTGGAGCGAGACGTATCCCGGCGCGAAATTTGAGGTCATAAACAGGAAGAATTACCTTGACGTATTTCTTGTATAGCGGAAAGGGCTCCAGAATATTATCCCCACGCTCCACACCCCTCCACGCCACCTCAACCCGCTTTCCGAGTATCATTACCAGACGCGCAAACTCCTCCTCTCCTTCAGTCTCGCGGCGCTTCTTGACCGGTACCCCAAATCTTGGACACAAAAGTTTCTCTCATTAGCAGAGTAAACTTGTGTGTATGGAAAACAGCCCAACGATCAATTACCAATCAAAGAAAGGAGTACACATCCCGAAAGATGTGAAAGAGTACATCCTC
>JACRFK010000015.1 GCA_016217925.1 Candidatus Kaiserbacteria bacterium | reverse complement strand
CACGCTACAGCCGACATCATACAGCGCTACGTCAAGAATCAGGGGAAACCCTACACCAAGTTACATCAAGGCCAGTCGACCTTGTTTGATACTCCGGCATGACGAGATACCTCGTCAGCTTGCTGCGAGGTAGTTGATTTCCCGTATGCTCAAGAGGCTAGCAGCCGCAGCAGTGGTTTCTGCGTTGTTTCCCGCAAGCGCATTCGCGCTCACGCAGGACGAGATCAAGGCACAGATTCAGGCACTCCTTGCGCAGATCGCGGCTCTTCAGCAGCAGATCGCGGCGCAAGGCGGGACGACCACAGGCGCGCCCGTTTCAGGAAATTCTGCGGCGATATGCTCCGTCACCAAATATCCCCTCAAGCGTGGCGACCGCGGCGACAACGTGAGCAGGCTGCAGATATTCCTCAAGAGTCAGGCCTCGGCTGTGTACGGCGGAGAAGTTACCGGCTTTTTCGGAGCGCAGACTGAAGCGGCGCTCACGCGATTCCAGTTGCAGGCGGGAATAATCTCGCGCGCGGGGGATGGCGGGGTATTTGGTGCCAGAACGTTTCAATACGTCCTGGGTCGTTTCTGCACCGCGGCGCACGCCATCGTGCCCGTCTCGACGCCTGTACCCAATCAATGCGTTCCGTCGCCGCTCCCAAATCTCTCGTGCCAAGGTAAGTGGCAGCGCATCAACAATCAGAGCGGCTGCTCGACCGGCTGGACGTGCGTCGAGAATTCGCCTCCACAGGCCGACAACAGACCCCCGCTCATCTCCGCAATTGTCGGCCCTACGAATCTGAAGCCCGACGAGAACGGTACGTGGACGGTGAGCGCGACCGATCCTGATGGAGACTCGCTCGTTTACAGTGCGGTTTTCGGCGACGAGGGCGCGAATCTCTCGCAGCTTCTCAACATCGCGCATCAAGGCACTGCTTATACCTCCGGCACGTCATTCACGCATAGCTACAAAAAGACCGGTTCATACACCATCGTTATATTCGCGAAGGATCCTCGCGACGCGTATGGCAAGGCCACACTTACGCTCCAGGTGAGCACCCCCGTCGAGATAAATCCCGTGCCGAGCCCCGACGGCTCCTGCGTGCTCAATGGCACAACGACGAAAGACGGAGCTACGATTGCCAATCCGATGTGCGCCGCAGGAGCTACCTGCAGCTATCCGTACTTGCAGTGCATCAAGGGGCAGTGGGTCGCGATTCCTTCCGGTGGAGGGAGTGGATTGCCGACGGGAGCATGTTTCCTGAACGGACAGGGATATACTGTAAATCCAGTTGCAGCTAAATGCGGAGTGCTAGGGGGAGCGAGCGGGAGACAGGGGTGCGCACAAGATGCCCAACAATGCAAGCAAGAATGTATCGATTTCTTCACTGCGCCTACCTGCACAGACGACGGGTGGGCAAACATAAGTTGGGGCGGCGGTTACATCAACCCATCATACGTCACGGTGGGATGTACGAGTTCGAATACCATGCCGTCGCCGTATGCTGCTACCGGCCCGATATATGTTCCCGGGAATATGCGCGTGCAGGGCAGTAGATGCGCCGAAAATTCGACGGTGACGCCCTGCGAAGTGTATTACATATGCAAACGAGACGGATGGTGGCTTACTGACGGCAGCGGTTTTGAGATAAAGAAACAGGATAATGCCCCGTGGATACTCCCCGAACAGTTTTACCCGGATGGAGGTCGAAGTCCAACACCGTGACGTATTGTTCTTGGTCAGTTATAAGCTGGGGAGGCGGCTACATTAATCCTTCCAACGTCTTGCCGTGGATAACCCCGGAGAACTTCTATCCTTCGTTTTAGTTTCCCCACTAGGCTCAAAAAGCATATCCACGCAGTATCTTTGCCCGAAACATAAGAAATGTGTTCGCGACGTTATATACTGCACGCATGAGGCCAGTTCTGTCTTCTGTTTCGCTGCTTTTTCTTTTTGTTCCCGCGCTAGCGTTTGCGGGTTCGCAAACATACACGACGCCGGGAACATATTCGTTTTCCGTGCCGGCATACAGCTCGCTCACGGTGCAGGTGTGGGGCGCGGGGGGCGGGGGCGGTGGAAGCAACAACAGCAATGGCGGCGCGGGTAGTTATTCCGCATTCGGAGGCGTAGTTGGATACGGAGGCGCAGGAGGGACATCAGGAACATGGTATGGCTCGCAGGGATCTGGAGGCGCTGGCGGGAGCGCGAGCGGCGGTTCGACGAATCTCTCCGGAAGCTCCGGAGGCACCGGAGACGGCTCGTACTCCGGCAACGGCGGCAGTTCTCCGAATGGGGGGAACGGAGGACGCGGCGGGAGTTTCTGGTATGAGGATGATCGATCAGGCAACGGATATGTTGGCGGTGCCCCAGGTGGAGGTGGAGGTGGAGGTGGTACGGGCTCGTCTTGTTGCCCAACCGGCGGAGGTGGCGGAGGTGGTGGCTATGCTGCGTATACCTACTCAATAGGTCAACTGGGACCCGGCTCGGGAGTGACAATTGCTGTGGGGTCAGGTGGTGGAGGAGGTTCAAGCTACGGCGGTTCTGGGGCGAGTGGCGCCTCTGGCCAAGTCTCCATCACCTGGACCGACCCATCACCCCCCACCTGCTCGGTGACCGCCGACACCAACCCAATCGCATACGGCGGCTCGACTGTATTGCGCTGGACATCTGCGAATGTCAACACCTCTTTCTACATAACCAACGTCGGCTACGTCACGCCAAACCAAACGAGTTACACATCAGTCGGCCCCCTTTCATCAACTGCATACAACGGCACCGCTGTTGGCCCCGGGGGCACGACGAATTGCAATTTCACGCT
>JACRFK010000014.1 GCA_016217925.1 Candidatus Kaiserbacteria bacterium | reverse complement strand
GGGTTAGCGTAGTAATCGGCCCCGTGCCGCAAATCGCGCCGAAGAAACACGCCGCTCTCCGAATGTGGCAAAGTGGAATGCGGTGCCATGGAAGACCGGAATAGCAATGGTGCATATTGCCCGAGGGTTAGCGTGGTCATGGGTGACGTCATCGACATTGGTGAATCGGCCTGGCGTTATAGGGGCGCTTGGCAGATATCCCGTTTAAGAGAGTGAGCTAGACGACGTACCCGATGTGGCGCCACATTCCAAACCGAATGATGGAGATAATCATGGTGCAACGCAAGCAAAAAATCAGTATCAAACCCGGCAAATCCAGGGAGCCTTTAACGATCACCCATCCCAATGCGGCTGGAGTCGATATCGGTAGTTCGTCTCATTATGTATCAGTGCCGCCGGACCGGGATGATGAGCCTGTCCGGGAGTTTCCAAGCTTTACGGTTGACCTCAATGCGATGGCCGATTGGCTCGACGCTTGCGGGGTCGACACGGTCGCGATGGAATCCACGGGCGTGTACTGGATCCCGTTGTTCGAGCTTCTGGAATCGCGCGGTTTCAAAGTATTTCTGGTCAACGCGCGCCACGTCAAGAATGTCTCGGGCCGCAAATCCGATGTGTTGGACTGCCAGTGGTTGCAGCAGCTCATGACCTACGGTTTGCTTCGCGGTGCGTTTCGTCCGACCGAAGAGGTTTGTGTGCTTCGCGCGCTGTGGCGTCAGCGCGGGATGCTTTTGAGAGGCCAGGGCAGGCAAGTGCAGCACATGCAAAAGGCACTCACGCAAATGAACGTCCAGCTGGCCAACGTCATCTCGGACGTGGTCGGCGAGACGGGGCAAAAGATTTTGCGCGCCATAGTCGCGGGCGAGCGTGACGGGCAAGTGCTGGCCGCGATGAAGAATGTGCGCATCCGCGCCACAGCGGATGAGATCGCAAAAAGCCTGCAAGGCAACTGGCGCGCCGAGCATCTGTTTGCGCTCAAGCAGGCACTGGACATGTTCGATTTCATCGGCACGCAGTTGGCCGAGTGCGACGATAAAATCGAGGGGCAATTGCAGAACCTGCAAGTTCATGACGGCGAGCCGGCGAAAGGAAAGAAGCGTGGCCGCGCCCGCAACGCGCCGAAGTTTGACTTGCGCACGCAGTTATTCAAGATGTGCGGGGTTGATCTCACGCGCATCGACGGCATCGACGTCACCACAGCGCTCGCGGTGATCTCGGAGACGGGAACTGACATGTCGCGCTTCCCCACGGCAGGACACTTCGCGAGCTGGCTGGGGCTGTGTCCGGGCACCAGGATTACCGGGGGCAAAGTGATGAGCGGCAAGACCAAGCGCGTTGCCAACCGTGCGGCTCAAGCCTTGAGATTGGCCGCAGCAGCATTGCGCAGTAGCCAGTCGGCGCTGGGCGCGTATTTCCGCAGGATGTGCGGGCGCATGGACAAGCCCAAAGCCGTAACCGCAGCCGCGCACAAGTTGGCGCGACTCATCTACACCATGCTGACCAAGGGCGAGGAATACACCGATCAAGGACAGGATTACTACGAAGAGCGTTACCGCGAAAGAGTGTTGCGGCAACTGGCACTACGTGCTGAAAAAATAGGGATGAAACTCGTCGCAAATGAGCAGCCGGTTTAATTCCGCTTTTTACAATCAGAGAGTTGGGAGGTGTTTCTTAAGAGAGGAGGGGGATGGGTCGAATGTTTGGGAGACAACCCGATAAGCACGCTTGGTTCTAATGGGTTATCTGGGCTAAATTTAGCAAGCGAAATTAGCAAGCGAAATTATTGACAGGAATTTGAATATCCCTATAATGCGCAACTCGTTTTGCGGGAGTAGCTCAGTTGGTAGAGCGCAACCTTGCCAAGGTTGAGGTCGAGAGTTCGAGACTCTTCTCCCGCTCCAAATACAGGACATTGTGTCCCGGCGCCGGTCTGAGGGAAAGCATTCTGGCTTTCCCTCAATCATTTCAAGCAGTAGTTTTGTGCTACGGCGAGATAGCAAAATGGTTATGCAGCGGATTGCAAATCCGCCTATCCCGGTTCGATTCCGGGTCTCGCCTCCAAATAAACCCGCCCGGGTGGTGAAATTGGTAGACACAACGGACTTAAAATCCGTCGCAACCGTAAAAAGTGCGTACCGGTTCGATTCCGGTTCCGGGCACCATC
>JACRFK010000013.1 GCA_016217925.1 Candidatus Kaiserbacteria bacterium | reverse complement strand
GATCTGACATATGTGGTATTGACGGCAAGCGCTCATCAAGCCACCGGATATCAGTATTCCCTTTCTTTGGGGAACGGCCAAGCCTCTTCGAGTCACACCGGTCGAACCGGTGGCTTACCTTTTGATGGGGTTGAAGTTAAATCCCCCATCGGAGCACGCTTTGTTCGAGAGTACACAGCTAAAGACGACGTGAATGTGTCCCTGCGTATCGATGACGATTCCCGGCGGTTGATGGATGTCGCGCCATGTTCTTCCTGCATATACCCACGACGACGTGCCGTGTTTCTTTTTGTATATTTTTGCGTACCGGTCATCGACATTCAGCGGGTAGCGTGAATAGATCGCGTAGTCCCAAACGCCGTCCGACGCCATCTTCGGCAAATGCGAATTCCATGTTGGGAACGCCTGGCCGAAACGCGTCTGATCGATGTCAATGATCTCTCCGGTCACGACTGGATTTGGGACAGCAGTTTGCGCTGTGTTTGTATTTGTGGTTGTCGATGTTGCTTGCGTCGATGTTTGCGATGTGGTGTTTCCGGTAGGCACCGCCGTTGCCGCACATACCTGTGCAATCACCGTACGGGTTATCGGCCCCACGATTCCCCAACCAGTTGAAGGAGGCGTGCCTGAACAAATAATATTCTGCCGGCACTGAAATTGTTTTACTGCCGCCTCCGTAAGTGAGTAGAAATTTCCCGTGCTGTTCCCTGCCGCGAGATCACCTTCTGCAATGAGAAATGCTTGCAATTCAACGACGTCATTTCCGCGCGAGCCGAAGGAGAGATTGCGGGTGAGGTGGGGGCAGGTGGCGGCGGAGGTGAAAAGCGGGAAGGCAATAAGTATGAGACCCGTAGAGACAAGGAAATATCTCATGCTGGCATTGTAACATTTTCAACTAGTACTGAATTACACCTACGAACGCGTCGCCACCGTTGTTGCCGGTAAGGACCGGATGGCCATTCTCGAAACTTTTGCCGACAAGCAGATTAATGCGGAATGCGCTCAAGTACGTACTCAATAACGTATTGCTTTCAAGGTCCATCAGAAGATGCCCTTGGCCTTGGGACGGCGGCAAGACTCTTGACCCGTATGCTGCGATATTTCCACCCACCAATTGCTGCGAAGTCAACGTAACGACCTCCTGTCCACACTGCGACGTCGGATTGAGATCCGGTGAGCCGAGGGCCCACGAGATCACTTTCAAATTCTGTCGATCCGGATTCTTCGCGACGTCAAGACCGACGACCTGAGCAACCGTCGTGGGCCATTGAAACGTTCGATATGCCCAATTCGGGTCTCCTCCTTTTCGCGCTTGGTGATAAAAGCTCGTGGCCTGTATGTCCTTGCCGACGCATGCGGGGCTTCCATCTTCTACCCACACATCGACATAGCTTCCGGAGAGTACCGATACCATGTCGTCTACACCGCCGAAGCGCGATGAGTGAGCGGTGACGGTAACAGTATTCGAAGAAGGTCCGCCAAGCGTCCCGTAAGCGCTGATCGCTCTCGATCCGCTGCCCTGCTGTGGGCACATATCTTCGCCACCTTGTTGGCCATATGCGATATCATCCTCTTGAGTCCCACTTCCGACAAATATTCGCGCCGCCCAGCCGTATTCCTCATTGGTGGTCGTGGCATTGCTACGAAACGCGAGGGTCGTCCGCGCAATCGCCCTTCCAGAATCGGGCACCGTCACGTTGAAGATAGTTGTCTCGGTCGGATTCTGCTTCAGGAGTTTCTCCTGCCCAGGTAGAAGCACGTATTGATAGTGCCGCGGAGGTTTGCAACTCACAATCTGTTTGACGCTACATGACGAATACTGGTAACTCGCTGCTCCACTCAAGATGCCGTTGGTGCATGTGCGCGTTTGCGCGATGGATGTGCAGGTATTCGGAGCAGTAACAGTAGAGGCCTGAAAGAATGTCTGACTTTGACCAGATGCAAGCGTCACTCCGTCTTGCGAGCATGATCCTGACTCGGCGTTCGGTGGTGAGACAAAGAGGCACTTCACCTGGCTACTCGTTGTGCCGGCAGTTGAAGGATTATTATAGTGTGACCCGCTTTGCGGCGTGCAGGCTACTTGCCCGCCCGTGCCCGCACCGTTCGAAGCTTGTCCGATCGATAGCCACCCGCTTTGCGGCAAGCCGTTTGGGCAATCGCTTGAGAGCCAGGCATGCTCGCGCCACCCAGTTACGAAATCGCTCCAGTCATATGAGCATGTGGTCATACGCGGCACGATGCTCGGGCCCACGTACAAGCACGTCACGTTTCCATTGGTAGAACCTGGGACGGTCGGGTGGTTGTAATAAGATCCCGTCGCTAGCGAGCAGCTGACTTGTCCTCCAATGCCAGCTCCATTCGAGGGTTGTCCAATGGTCATCCCCCCGCTTTGCGGCAAGCCGTTTGAGCAATCGCTTGCGGTCCACGTATGCTCGCGCCAGCCGGTGGCAAAGTCGTTCCAGAAATACGAACAGCGCGTAATCGGTTGAGGTGTCGATCTCGGAACGTAAAGACACGTCACCCGCGCGCCTCCGGCGCTCACAAAATTCGGGTTGTTGTAGTGTGAACCGGCGGTATTCGAACATTCGACTTGACCACCAGTTCCGCTGCTGTTGTCACCCTGTCCGATCGCGACAAAATCACCTCCCGGAAGGCCGTTCGAGCAATCACCTGAGAGCCATGCATGTGAACGCCAGCCAGTCGCGAGATCACTCCAGTAATAACTGCACAGCGTCACTGTTGCGGCTGAAGGAGCCGCTGGGACAGACGGGTTGATTGTGGATGCTGGATTTCCAATGGGACCCGTCTGTGCTGTGCATACTTGCTGTATCTTTGCGCGTGTTTTCGGACCGACATTGCCCCAGCCGGTCGTCTCGCGCGTACCACTGCACACGAGATTGTTGCGGCACTGAAATTGTTTTACTGCCGCCTCCGTAAGAGAGTAGAAATTTCCCGTGTTGTTCCCTGTCGCAAGAAAGCCTTGTGCAATGAGAAAACTCTGGAGTTCAACAACATCCTGCCCGCGCGAACCGAAGGAGAGGTTGCGGGTGAGATTGGGGCAGGTGGAGGCGGCGGCGACACTATATATAGAAGAAATAAGGAGGAACGCGCAGCCAAACGCGAGGAATCCTGTGCTTCGCATGCGGCAAGTATCCCACGCTAAGCCGGCTTGACAGTACTCACTCTGGGGACAAGGATAATTATTCAACTTTTATAAGCGCGCTCTTTTCTTTGTCTAAATTATTCACCACATGCCACTGCCCTTTTTGCTCAAAGGTGAATTCCCAAAAATCCATCGGCGCAAATGGCGCGCATGAATCGAAGGCACTTGAGCCGCAACCGTTCTCGACCGATGGATAAAGAGGATTTCCGGACGCTGCGACCCAGATATCCCGGGAGGAGTTGTTGGTGAAGCGAATGGTCTCACCTTTTTTCACGGTGAGTTTCGCAGGCTCAAATCCGTTGTCGGTATACGAGACGAGTGCTTGGAATCCGTGGCTTCCGGCAAGTCTTTCGCGCGTGGAGGTCGAGAATGCCGGGATGGGAGCCTTTCCAATTCGTATCGAATCGCCGAGCATCTCTGACGCGGCGTTTAGTCCGATGTAGCGCGGCATCATATGCAGACTCGACAGCAAGACCGCGACGCCCGCAAGAAAAAGAAGCGTGAGGAGAATGGCAAGCTGCGATTTTAAAGGCGGCATCATACTCATACTAAGTAAGACAATACTATCACCTCTCCTGAAACCCCGGAATGATATCCACCGTCTGCGCTTCCGTGAAGGACGAACTGCCGTCAGGAAGCTTGAGGCATTGAAGAGTGTAGATGGCTTGCTGCATAATCGCCGAGGTGGTCTTGCCGGAGGAGCCGG
>JACRFK010000012.1 GCA_016217925.1 Candidatus Kaiserbacteria bacterium | reverse complement strand
GTAAGTGTCCACACCTCCCGCAAAACCCTTGTAAATCAAGGATATTTCAGACACCCGGTTTCAGATACTTTCTGAACCAATTCTCGGGGTCATTCCATTTGAGGGACAGAATAACCGAGGCAAGAACGGAGGTTGTTTCCGCTCCCCGTTGGGTTTTGGAGCCGAAAGACATGCGTCTTTTGAGCACCAAATGTCTCAAAGCTCGCTCGGCTTTGTTGTTGTCTACGGGAATACCAGGATGATTCAGGAAAGTGAAGTATTTTTCTTTGTTTTTCCGTAAAGCCGTTTTGATTTTTACGAGAGGAGCGGGGTCAAGGGTATGGCTTTCCGCTATGTGAGCAAAAACCGTCTGGAATTTTCTTTTTAGATACGGGGATATGTTGTTTCCAAGAGACTGCCTAATATCTTTGTACAGTTTTGAGAATTGACTGTATGCGTTTTTGCACTGCTCTCTTTTTTCTTCCGGAATCTCGCCGCTCTCCGCCACATCTCGTAATTTCCTCTGGGGATGCGCCCAGCATAACTGGTGCGCAGGGAAGACATTTTTGTATGCCCCATAGTCATCCGAGATGCCGACTTTACCCCTGCCGATATCTTCTATGTTTCCCTTGCCTCTGCTTCTGCCGAGAGAAAAAACCGTATCGTTGTTGTCCGTGCCGGCGACTACCCAAGCAAACTTTCCTTGTTCTTCCTTTTGAACCTTCCAACCTGTCTCGTCGTAGTGAGTACCTGTTTGAGCACGGACGGATTCCTTGAGGGCTTGGTATTCAGGTCGTAACCTGTCGGCTTCCGTTTGGAGTATGTTGCCGATTTCTCCGAGCGAGACGGAAAGACCGAACACATCCCTCAAATGTTCTTGTATTTCCGCATGGGAAAGGCGGCTCCCGATTGAAAGGATGCAGACATATTTCTTCACCCGCTCTCCCAAGACGGATGTCGCGGAAGGAATCGGATACCCGCTCGATTGTCTCCTGCACGCCGCACAGTATCCGACTTCCACTTCGTGTTTGATGACGACTTTGTGGAGCGGCAGAGGAATGTCTTCCTCAAAGAAAGACCTTGTTGATTTTTTGTTCAATGCGCCGTGACACTGGGAGCATTCATTGACCGGATGCGACTTTGCTTCCGTCGCGTGTTCCGGTATCGGTCTGTGGTATGAAAAACTGTCCCGAGTCGTTTTCTCTTTCTTCGGGAGTATGCGATACACGAGCGGTTTTTTGCCGAATAGCTTGTTTTTAATCTGCTCCAATTGGAACGCCAACGCTTCCAGTTTCGCGCCCTTGTCCTTGTCATTCTTTTCAAGCTCGGCGATACGTTCTTTCTGTCTCTTGTTCTCGGCTTCAAGCAGAGCGATTCGCTCCCTTGCCTTGGCGTACAAAAGCTCAAGATTCCGCAACCGTATCAGCCGTTGTTTAATAGCCTCATCAATCAATCTCATCTTGACAGTATATCATGTATCGTGTTGAGGGGTGTGGACACTTACCAAGGTGATTGTTGACAAGAAAAGGGCCTTAGTATAAACTTCTTTCCACCTGCGGAATGAGTGAGTTCCGTCCTTTCTGCTCACATTTTGCGTATGCAAAGAAGGTGAGCGGGCTGCGGGCAAGAATTAAAGGCGTTGTCCTATATATCTTGCTAAGCATCAACTAGCAATCTTCCCACACAAGAAAGACCCGAAAGACCGAGGGCCTTTTTCTTTTTGCGTATGTCCCCAAAATTGAGGAGCGAAGCGATTATGTTTTTGAGCGATTATGTTTTTGGAGGACCCCGTTAAATCCCGCCGAAGGCGGGCGCCCGTCGCGGGCGATTTAACGGGGTGAAGATTTTTGGGAACTCATTATCATTCGTTTTAAAATCAATCATGCCAACGGAAAACAGCGAGTCGGTGCAGTCGTGGCCAAAGAGATATTTCAGCGCCTATACGCCTCCGCTCACCACGCTCCCGAATTTAGTGAAGCCGCAAATAGATTCGTTCAAGCGACTTCTTGAGGTTGGGCTCAAGGAAGTTTTTTCAGAATTCTCTTCTATCAGCGATTACTCTGGGAAGAAATTTGAGCTCGACTTTGCCGACTTTAAACTTTCGGAACCAAAATACGACGAGTTTTTCGCGAAGGAAAACAAACTTTCGTACGAAGCTCCGCTCAAAATAACGGTGCGGCTCAAGAATAAAATCATGGGCACCGTAAAGGAGCAGGAGATTTTTATGGCGGATTTTCCGCTCATGACGGAACACGGCACGTTTATCATTTCCGGCATTGAGCGCGTAATCGTGCCGCAGCTCGCGCGCTCATTCGGCGTGTTCTTCACCGCCGAGGAGATACGGGGCAGAAAGTATTTCGGGGCGAAGATCATTCCTTCCCGAGGCGCGTGGATTGAAATTGAGACCGACACCGACGGCGCCCTCAACGTGCGCATTGACCGCAAGCGGAAATTCCCCGCGACCGCTCTGCTCAGGATTCTCGGCGGCAAGGATGAAGCGCACATCCTAGGTCTTTTTGATTTCTGTCCGGAGGCAAAAACGCACCTTGCGGCAACGTTTGCGAAAGACCATGCGAAAACGACCGATGAAGCGTTCGTGGAAATTCATAAACGACTTCGCGACGGCGAAATCGGAAGCGTCAACAACGCAAAGGAGTTTATCAACTCTATATTTGAATCGGAGCGGTACGACCTCTCAAAAGTCGGACGATTCCGTTTCAACAAGCGTTTCGGGAAGTCCATGGGCGAAAAGGAATTGAATCGCCGGACGATTTCGCTCGACGACCTCGTGACCATTGTTGCTCATATCGCTTCTCTGAATAGCAGCTCCGAGGCAATGGAAGACGACATAGATCACCTCGGATCAAGAAGGGTGCGGTTCGTCGGGGAACTCTTTCAACAAAAGATCCGCATCGGCATGGCGCAGATAAAGCGGAACGTCCAGGACCGTATGTCTACGGTGGAGAGCGACGTTACGTTGCCGGTGAATTTTATCTCGCCGAAGCCCTTGCAGGCGCGTATCAAGGAGTTCTTCACCACGAACCAGCTGTCCCAATTCATGCAGCAGGAAAATATCCTTTCGGAGCTTGAGCATCTTCGCACGCTCTCGGCGCTCGGCCCGGGAGGACTCACGAGAGAGCGCGCCGGCTTTGAAGTCCGCGACGTGCATCCTTCGCACTACGGGCGGCTGTGCCCGATACACACACCGGAAGGACCGAACATCGGCCTTATTCTTCGTCTCTCCACCTACGCGCGGCTTAATGATTTCGGCATGATTGAGACTCCGTACGCAAAGGTGAAAGAAGGCAAAGTCACCAAAGACATTCAATTCTTAAACGCGCTGGAAGAGGAAAACTTTAAAATTGCTCACGCGGCCACCGTGTGCGACAAAGACGGCCGCATACTTTCCGATGAAGTTGAGGTGCGCCTCAACGGCAAGCCGGAGCTCGTGAAGCGCGAGGAGGTTGACTTTATTGACGTGGCGACCGACCAGGCGTTTTCGGTGGCGACTTCCATGATCCCGTTTCTCAACCATGACGACGCGAATCGCGCGCTCATGGGTTCCAACATGCAGAAACAGGCGACCCCCTGCCTCATACCGGAGGCGCCGTTCGTCGCGACCGGCATCGAAGAGGCCGCCGCGCGCGACACGGGCCGGCTCATCATTGCGGAAGAAGACGGAGTGGTGAAAGAGGTTGATGCCCGCCATATTGTCGTGAAAAACGCGCGAGGAAAAGAGAAAGAGTACAAGCTCGTCAACTTTTCTCGGACCAACGGCTTTACCTCATCTCACCAGCGCCCGACCGTCTCATTGGAACAACGCGTCAAACGCGGAGAAGTCCTTGCCGATACGTCTTCGAGCGACCGCGGACAGATGGCGCTCGGGCAGAACATCCTCTCCGCTTTCATGTCATGGTCGGGCTCCAACTATGAGGACGCCATCATCATTTCCGAGCGGCTGGTCAAGGAAAGTCGGTTTACCAGCATTCACATTGAGGAGTTCGTCGTAAACGTGCGCGACACGAAACTTGGACCCGAAATAACCACTCACGACATTCCGAATGTCGGCGAGGCAAAGCTCAAAAATTTGGACGAGGACGGCGTCGTGCACATCGGCGCCGAAGTACGACCCGGCGACATTCTCGTCGGCAAGATAACGCCGAAAGGCGAGACGCAGCTTACTCCGGAAGAGCGGTTACTCCGGTCTCTTTTCGGAGAAAAAGCTCGCGATGTGAAGGACACCTCAAAACGTATGGAAAACGGCAAGCGCGGGCGTATCATCGGAGTGAGGATCTTTTCGCGCGAGCGGGGAGACAAACTTGACTCCGGCATCATCAAGCGCATTCACATAGAGGTGGCGGAACTGCGGGCGGTGTCCGTTGGGGACAAGCTTGCCGGCCGGCACGGAAACAAAGGCGTTATCTCGCGGGTGCTTCCGGAGGAGGACATGCCGTATCTTCCGGATGGCCGGCCGGTAGACATCATCCTTACCCCGCTTGGCGTGCCGTCCCGCATGAATCTTGGGCAAATTCTTGAACTGCATCTCGGGCTCGCTGCGCACACGCTCCATTATCAGGCGATCGTGCCGCCATTTGCGGGGGCGACCGATACCGAGATCAAAGAGGAGCTCGTGCACGCCGGTTTTCCGGCGAGCGGAAAGATGCCGCTCTTTGACGGCAGGACTGGGGAGCGTTTCAGTCAGGACGTCGCTGTCGGCTACATGTACATTATGAAGCTCCATCACATGGTTGAAGACAAGATTCACATGCGCTCCATCGGACCCTACTCCCTTATCACCCAGCAGCCGCTTGGAGGGAAAGCGCAGGGCGGCGGCCAGCGCTTTGGCGAGATGGAAGTCTGGGCGCTACTCGGCCACGGCGCGGCGTATACCTTGCGTGAAATGCTGACAATAAAATCTGACGACATACTGGGACGTTCGGCGGCTTTTGACGCGATTGTGAAGGGCGAGCGGATAAAACAAATGAATGCGCCCGCGTCATTCAATGTACTCCTAAACACTCTTCGCGGACTCGCGCTTGATGTGGAGCTTAAGAAGGAAGGGGAGACCGACGTTGAACCCGCCGCAAAACGGTCGAGTAATTATGAGAAGCGAAGGGCCCGTGCTACCAATTAAGTACCAATCAACTAATCACGACCAATCTACCAATACCAACGAATAAGATTTTCGGATTAGCAGGTATTCGTTGATTGGTACTCATTCGAAGGTTGGTAAATAATTTGAAGTATATGAAATCCAAAACCATTTCCAACGTAAACGACTTTGACTCGGTGTTTATACGGCTAGCCTCTCCCGAAGATATCAAGGCGTGGTCGTTCGGCGAGGTGACCAAGCCGGAGACAATAAACTACCGCACGCAGCGTAGCGAAAAAAACGGCCTTTTTGACGAGCGGATTTTCGGCCCGGATAGGGACTATGAATGCTACTGCGGAAAGTATCGCGGCGTTCGGTATAAAGCAATAGTCTGCGAGAAATGCGGGGTTGAACTGACACGCTCCATCGTGCGAAGAGAGCGGATGGGGCATATTGAGCTCGCGACGCCAGTCTCCCACATCTGGTTTCTTCGAAGCATGCCTTCGCGGCTCGGCCTTCTCTTGGGGATGACCAGCGCGGATCTTGAGAAGGTGATTTATTTCGCCGGTTATCTTATCACCAGCATGGACCCGCAGGAGCGAGCGAGATTGCTTCGCGAGCTCGAAGCGGAATACCGTGCCAAGGTGAAGGCGCTCCAGACGGAGCGCGAACGCGACGCTCTCAAGGAACGCTACCTCGGTGCCAAGCGGGGAATTGAAGACATCATCAAAGGCGCGGTGCTTGATGAGGTGGCGTACCATTCTTTTTCTTTAAAGTACGGCACGCTCTTTGAAGCTGGCATCGGCGCGGAAGCGATTTTCGAGCTTCTTACCGAGCTTAATCTGCCAGCGCTCACAAAGACGCTTGAGGAAGAGCTTCAGAAGGCGGGGTCGGCGGAACGCGAGCGCATTAACAAACGGCTTTCCCTCGTGCGCTCCATGATTGCCGCGAAGATTCGGCCGGAATGGATGTTTCTTAGAACTATTCCGGTCATTCCTCCGGCGCTTCGACCCATGGTTCCGCTTGACGGCGGACGCTACGCGACCTCGGATGTTAATGATTTGTATCGGCGCGTGATTAACCGCAATAACCGTCTGCGCAAGTTAAAAGAAATCAACGCGCCGGATGTCATCTTTCG
>JACRFK010000011.1 GCA_016217925.1 Candidatus Kaiserbacteria bacterium | reverse complement strand
CTTTCAACTTCGTGCCACCATATGGCACGTTTGAGTTCCTTCGAGAAGAAGACACAGACACCGTAGCTCCGACCCCAGAAGGTAGTATCGACGATGAGAACTGTTTTCTGGGGAGTAATATCGGGCAGCGATACGCCCACACGATCGAGGTGATTGCGAATCCACTTGTAGCTTCTCTTGGCGCGTCCGGCAAGTTGCGTGAGCGTTTGTTTGCCATCGATGTACTCCTTCCAGAGAGCTTCGCTCATCCGACGCTGCCGTCTCTCGGACTGGAATTGGTACCCGCACTCACGACACTTGTATCTGCGTACTCCACGCCGAACGCCATTCTTTTTCACCAACGTGCTTGCGCATTTCGGGCATGTTCGCCCTTTTTTTACAGTTCATTGTAATTATTCAAAGAATTAGCTTGTAGCTGAGCCACGATACACCAAAATCAGCCTCCCAAAAGTTCCTTTAACTCGAATTGAAGACTGGGGATAACCCTAAACGCCCGACGAAACTATGTTTCGTTGGGCGTCGGGCGAACATCCCGAAGAGATGTTTTAGCCTATTTATTTTCTAAAAGCCTTTCAAGAAGCACTTTAAGTTCAGTAGAATCGGGAATTGCCCTAATTCCTTTTTTCAGGATGTCTTCCGCAGCCGAGGTGCCTTTCTTGTAGAAATTGGTATAGAGAAGCGCGAGTGAGCGGTAGGGATCGATATTCGACGGCTCAAGCGAAATCACTTTTAGATATTGGGCTTCCGCCTTTGAATAGTCCTTTAGAAAATTCATATAGAGATCCGCGAGATTCCCGTATGCGATTGCGTTCTTGGGCGACGCTTGCGTCACGAAAAGCCATGCACTCTCGGCACCTTTATAATCCCCTCCCATTTTGTGCACCCCACCAAGCTCTATCCATGCTCGCAGGTCGAGTGAGTCTTTTGTCAGTTTCGCAATAATAATGTCTGCAGACTTCTGAAGCGCGGCACGTACATCTGCGGGAACATCTGCGCCAAATTTGATCGGCGCCCTGAAATCAGGGACGGTCAGCGTCGGCACACTCGAGACCGTAAAATTCCCCGTCCCCGTAACACCATTGAGTGTCGTTGTTGAAGCCTGTGGTGTACTCGAAGCGATCTTGGATCCATCTTCGCCTGCCGAACGATAAAAGAAGAATAGACCAAGAGCGAGAATGATAACGACAACAACTGCAGTGGTGATTCGGTACATATGCATGAGAATACCGCGCATCGCGCTCCAATGCAAAAGCCCCCTCGAAAGAGGGGGCTTTTGCTGATCCGTGTTGTCGCCACGAATCTACGAATGCATCAGACTACAAGCAAACTAATTGCCACGAGTCATGATGAGACCGCTGGACGGGAGTCCTGGGATGGAGTAGCCATCCGAGAAGTCGTTGTCGCCGACGATAGACGCCGTCGTGGTGGAGTTACCCGCCCAGACGAAGTACTTGATGTCGGTCGTGGTCGCCGTGAGGGCCGTCTGAACGTTGTAGCCAGTCAAGAACGTTGTGCCGTATGCGGCATCGCCCTTGAGCGTGGTAACAACCGAGGCGCCAGAGGCCGAACCCGATACCGAGCCGCGAAGCTCGAAGTAGTAGGTAGTCCCGGCCGGAATCTGGACCGCCGTCGTGAGCGGAGCAAACGGAATTACCGCGCCGGTAGTCGTCGCAGTCGCCTGTGACCCAATGAGACCACCCGAGCCCTGGCCAGAGATGGCCTGCGAGTAGGCGGAGTCAGTGAAGCCGTACAGGTTCATCGCCGTGATCGTCGCTGTCGTCGTCGAGACGGTGAAGTTGAACTGCGCGATGCCGACAGATCCTGCGGCGTTGGCCGTGATCTTGAAGCGCATCAAGCGACCATCAGCCATACCCGTCGAAGGAAGGGTGTCGAGCGCGATTGTCGGGTACGACTTGAAGAGACGTACACCGGAAACCGTGCCAGTGCCTGCACCACGAACGGTGGTGCCGGACGAGGCGCCCGTACCCTCGAAGTTGAGAGGCTCAACCTTGATGATGTTGCCGATACCTCCCGAGCTTGAGAGGCCGATAGCAGCGAGGTCACCCTTGACAGTGATCGTCGTGTCCACGTCGCGAGCAACCGCAAACGGACTCGACAGCGTCGACGTTGCCGTCGTGTTCGAGCCGAGGAAGGACGCGGTACCCAAGAGCGTGCCGGACGAGTTGTACAAGTAGACCGTCATGATGTCGCCGCCCGCCGTGGCTGTGAGGCCAGCAGCAGTCGAGGACGCGCCGAAGGTGGCGTTGGTAGTCGTAAGACCGAGCTTCGTGAGGTTGAAGGCCTCATTCGCTGCTCGTACCTTGAAGACTCCGAGCGTGACACCAGTCGAGCCGCCTGCAGCAATTGCATATGACGGACTCGAGGAATCAACTGATACCGTGACAGTAGCGCCTGACGAGACCGTCATGTTGCCGCTGTAGCTGGTCGCAGAGACCGTCGGCTGGAAGGAGTTGCCTGATTGGACACCGGTAGGCTGGGCATTTGTCGTGCCGTTGTACGCGGTGATCGTCGAGTCAACACCAAACCTGATCGCATTGGTCGCATTCGCCGAAGATGAGAGCGAGCACGAGAATGCGATTGTCTTCACAGTGCCCTTCGGAACCGTAAGAGAGTTGTCGAGCGTGAAGTTGTTGATTACGCCACCCGAAGCACTCGTGATGGTGTTCTTCACGTTGGAGCCCGTCGTGAGTGACGTCGAGCCATCCCAGAGCTGACAATTGCTGAGAGATGAGTCGAGCGCTGTGGACGTAGCGACCGCATCAACTGCGATTGTTGAGAGACGGATGTCTTCACCCGACTGCGAAGCATCGAACTGGATGTTCGCGAAGACGATGTTCTGGCCGCCTGCCACGATATTCTGCGAAGCCGGAGAGGCCGAAGCAGCTATCGAGAGCGAGGCACCACGAATCGTCATGGTGTTCATGTTGAACGCACCAGTCGAGATCGTGATCGTGTTACCTGTCAACTGTCCTTGCGGACTAGACCAGCCGCCACCTGTCGGAGTCGTCGAGAGGTAGAGCGTCGTGCCATTAGTCGTGTTCGAGCTGACCTTACCCTTGAGGGTGTAGGTGTGGAGGCCTGTCGGGAAGGTGACGGAGTTGGTGTAGGTGAGAGTCGCGAGACCTGTGCCCGAACCATCAACCGGGCCTGCGACAACCGCACCGTTTTCATCCACGACAGAAACGCTCGTGAGAACGCCGCCGACTGATGTGGAAGAAGAAACCGTGAAGGTCATGCCTTGCACCGTGACTGGCTCGCCAGCGAAGTTCGTCTGGAAGCCACCGAGAACAACGTTAGGAACGTTGATCGCGATGTTGGCCGACGGAACCGAGTTGGCATTCTGGATGGTCGTTACCGTTCCACCCTGAATAGTGATCGTTGAGCCTTGCAACCACGGCTGGTTGGTACCGAGCATGGCTGTTCCGTGTGTGGAAGCTGTGCTGATGGTACCGATCGTCGTGATTGTCGGCGTGATGCCATAGCCGTAGGTCTGACCGACGAAGTAGACATCCGACGTCTTATCGAGATCGAATTCTACGACGCGCGAAGCCGAATTGGCTCCGACGAGGTCGCCCTGCGCGTAGACATCTACGCTGTTGCCTTTATCAATCAAGATACCGCCCGGGAAGGTAGACGTGTAGTAGCGACCATCAGCCGACAAAGCTGTCGGGTAGGAGGTGCCATTGACAACCGTAACCACGTTGGCCATGTCGCTTGGAGAGACGGAACCGTTAGTCCTCCAGCGAACGCTGTAGAACTTGACTTGTTCAGCCGAGCCAGCCGTGAAGCGGACCGCAGTGAACTTGATTGCCGTGTCGCCGATGTGTTTCGTCTGCGCGGAATTCGGATCGAAGGACGAGTTGCCCGACGTAACCGTACCGAGCGTAAGCGTAGTGTTGATCGTCTGCTGTGCGCCCGTGATTGGGAGCGAGCCGGAGACCGGGGCAGAGGTGTTGACACCCGTGACCGCGATCGAGACGACCTGGCCGGAGCCGGTGGTTGTCGACGAGATGTTGCCTGCGACCGTCAAAGTCACAGACTGACCTGGCTGCAGCGTCATCGTGTCGCCGATCGTCGCCATGTGATTGGAATCGAACGTGCGGGAGACACCGACCTGGAGGCCGTTGGAATCAACCAAGACGACGCCACTGAAGTTGGAATCAACGCCGAAGCCTGTGCGCTGGACCGTGACACCTGTGACCGTCACTGCCGCACCAGAATTGTTGGTGAGTGTGAAGGTGGTGAACGGTACGCGGCTAGCACCTGCTGGAGCGAGAGAGTTCGCCGGCTGTGCAGCAGCCATGACCGAAACGCCCGGACCAGTTACGACCGGAGTCGTGCCAGGACCGGTTACCGGACCCGAGGCCGCGCATACGGCGTTTGCCTTTGCGCGAGTGAGTGGTCCCCAAAGACCAGCTGCCGGAGAAACTCCGTTAGCTGCCTGCCATGCAGCGACCGCCGCCTTCGTCTTTGCGCCGAAGTAGGACGATTCGTTGCCAGGAGATCCTGCGCCGCTTGCGGCGACCATTGCCCCGTGACCATTAAGGAATTGCTGGACCCACATCACTTCGCCTCCGCTTGATCCCATTTTGAGAGTCTGCGTGAAGGTGTGGCATCCGCCGCCCATCGATGTCGAGCTTGCGCCCGAGCCACCCTGAAGGGAAGCGATTTGTGCGAGAAGAGCCTGGACCTGTGCTTGGAGATCAGAGAGCACATCTGCTTTTGCCGGAGCGGCAAATGCAAACGCGAACGTGACAACCATCGCAACAGTGACAAGCGCAGCCGCAACATTTTTTGTTGCTAATGCTTTACTCATAGTTTGTTTTGACCTTTGTAATCTCGTTCTTAATGAAAAGAACGAAACCCGTATTCAGATCCTTTCGACAAGGACCTGTACACGTGTGTGTGCCTCATGCGCTAACGCGCAGAGACAACTAATAATTGTGCTAGCCCCTGACTCTTAATTAATAGATGAGTCAGTGGAGTTAGCAGTGAGTGTGAGTACTCATTTGACTGATCGGGCGTGGTGGAAAATACAGTCAGCATGAGCATGCGGATTTCGTCAATTTTCACGTTGACAAAAACCTGCATTATTTTTCTGCCTATTCAATTATCAAAGAACTACACAGAGCCCGCACCGTGGCGGCTCCTCATGCGTGATGCTAGAAGCATCAGCGCCATTATATATGAGGGAGAGCACTGCACTCTCATGTGCGAGACTCTCTTTTGTGGATAACTTGTGGGGAAAATGGCCCGGATACGGGATCCTTTGGCCGCTCGCCCATACAAGCTATCGGAGGGGCAGATTACCCCAGCTCGACCGGAGAGTCAATTGTATAGACGAGTCTCTCCGGGCTATCTTTCTCGACTTCATGTGTTCTTAATCGACACTATACAATTGACTACTAGGCGAGGCTATACCTGCTCCAGCGCTTAAGCCCGGTCTTTTTAACCTTTCCAAGAAGGACAAGTCGGCCAAGTTCGCGCTGAATCATCTTTTCGCTGTATTCGGGGAGATTTGAGGCTATATCCCTGATGCCAAGTTCCCCACTTACCTTCAATACCTCAACGATCGCCCCGGAGCGAGTGCTCAAAGACATAGACACGTTTTGGACATCTCTTGCTGTGACGGCCGCCTTAGTCTCTTTCATGTCCGTCATAGGCATTACGTCCTTTATACTCATATCGGACATATTCTTGTCCAATATACGATTGCGTCCCGGTATTTCTCGCATATCGAGGAGATCCTCCTTCGAAATGCTTACGGTTTCAGAAAGTGTCGATCGCTGTGACGATGCGAGGAAAAGAGAAAGATCATCGAGCGCTTCGGTCACGGAATCGGCATTTTGAAATGAGACGTAGCCACTTATCGCGAGGAGTCGAGTCATCGATATTAGTTTGCGGACAGTTGATTTGAAATCCCGGGCTTTTCCAGAATTTGAGGCTCGCATTTCATCACGTAATTCCAGTACTTCTGCAAGTAAATCGAGTGATGCTTTGCGTATTGACCTCTTGATAGGCTCGGTGTCGCTAACGTGCGCCGTTAGCAAAAATATCGCAGAAGCAAGACGCTCTGAGCGCCTGTATGCCCGCTCCCCAACGCGATTCTCCCCAAATGGGTTAGTCTTAACTGCTTGTTTGTCGACAAATTTCGCTATTCCCTCTTCTTTCGGACTGTCCGTACGAGCGTCCATAAGTATTTCTACATTTGTACGATTGATGTCTTTTAGATGAAATTGCCTCCGCTTTCCTACTAATCCTATAACGGACACGTGGTCTCTGCAAGCTCTTTTTTGGAAGGTTCAACTGTCCAAAATGGCTCGAAAATATCGGCAGAAATTCACGTGCGGCGCGTGGTATGATTGGCCGGTGAAAATGAAAGATAAGAAACAAACGAAGGAAAGGCGTGCACGCAAAAATGATGATGAGCCTGCACCACGCAGTGTTTCAAGCGAAGCGATACGGGGCGCATTCGCGGTTCTCTTTGTCGCCGTGGCAGGATTTTTGGTAATTGCCGAATCCGGTGGCGGTGGAGTCGTGGGCAATGCAGTTTTCAATGGCCTCTCCTGGCTTCTGGGTGTGGGCTACTCACTTTTGCCGCTTTCATTTTTCATCTTGGCCATCCTTATTTTCCGCTCGGTCGAGCGTCACTTCGGCGTCGTGCAGATCGCAAGCATGACGGTCTTCCTTCTGTCGAGTCTTGCCCTAGTAAACATCGGCTTCAGTGGGCACGGTGGAGTCTTGGGGGAAGCCATATCGCGCCCGCTTCTCTCTTCTATTGATACGACGGCAACGGCGTTCTTTCTTGTCGCTTTCATTCTGGCGTCTCTCGTCATATCGTTTGACATACATTTGGGTGAAGTTGCGGCAGGGCTGCGAAATCTTTTCCGACGCGAGGATCTCGACGAGGAGGGATTGAGAGTCGAAGATACGGAGGAGGCACTTTCGGAATCCGAGATGCCGATTGAAGAGGCTCCCGAGGAATACGAGGAGCCGATACCGGCTCCCGCTGCCGCAAAAGAAGCGAAAGCGGCGATTCCGCAAGAAGAAGGATTCCCCATTCTCGCGACACTTGATTCGCAGTATGTGCCGCCACCTATCTCGCTTCTTGGGAAAAATAGGGGCAAACCCGAAGTTGGTGACGTGAAGGCCAACATGAACATCATCAAGCGGACGCTCCAGAATTTTGGCATACATATCGAGATGGATGAAGCGACAATAGGACCGACGGTAACGCGATATGCGATGAAGCCGGCGGAGGGCGTGCGGCTCTCGAAAATCGTCGCGCTTCAGAGCAATCTCGAGCTCGCACTTGCCGCCTCGCCCGTCAGGATCGAAGCGCCCATTCCCGGGAAATCGCTCGTGGGTATTGAAGTACCAAATATCGCGCGGACAACTCTTGGGCTCGGTCCCTTGATTGGCGAGGAAGGATTCTCCAGTTCCGACAAGCCACTTCTCATGGCACTCGGCCGCTCTATCACGGGGACAGCTAACTTCGCAGATCTCGCGAAGATGCCGCATCTACTTGTGGCCGGGGCTACGGGTAGCGGAAAAACGTGCGGGAAAGATACCTACATATTTAGTGAAAAAGGGATTCTAACGTTTGACGAGCTTTGCCCACTTCCTCTTAATACTGAGACCGGTTACGAACTAAAAATTGCCACGCGAGACGGCATCGAGACGACAAGCAAGAACTACAACAATGGCGTTTGCGATTTCTACCGAATCATAACCGAAGAAGGCTTATCAATCGACATCACGGCCGAGCATCCCCTGTGGGTAATACGCGACGGCTCTCAATGCTGGCAGAATGGTTCCAGTATCCAAAAGGGCGAGTATGTCGCGATATCGAGGGGTTCGAGAATATTCGGTTCGCTCGATGAACTGGATTTTGTCCCTTCGGTGAACAAAACCAACAAAGCCCGTGAAATTCAAATCCCAAAGAAAATGACAGAGCAACTGGGTCTCTTTATGGGGCTTCTCACCGCAGATGGCGGACTCACGATCGGACACCGAGTTGTATACACGCAGGCTAATCCGGAAGTCCTCGCGTTGTATGCGGGTCTCTTGAGAGATCTGTTCGGCATCAATGCTCCAGCTATCGTCAAATCAGGCGCAAGCAACAAGGCAAAGGATATCGTGGTGAATAGCAAGCGCCTCAAAGAGTTCTTGTCGTACCTCGATCTACGACCAGTCGGCGCGCGAGAAAAAGAAATACCTCGATCAGTACGAGAATCGAGAGAGAGCATCGTCAGAGCCTTTATACAAGGACTTATTCGCAACGACGGCCATGTTTCCTCAAGAGGGCTTGAGATAACACTTGCGAGCGAGCATCTGCTCAAACAACTGCAAGTTATACTTCTCAACTTCGGCATAGTAAGCAGCCTGCATCCAAAGATCGTAAAGGGATACGAAATGAATACGTACTGGCGGCTCGCGCTGTACGGCGCGAATTTCGCGACGTATTGCGAACGAATCGGATTTCTTACAGAAAAAGAAAGGACCGCTGCGCAAAAGGCTCTCATGCGGACCAGAAATACGAATAAAAATATTATCCCGACGCTCGCGCCGCTTCTGAAGCGTATCTCGCTCGCCTATCGCACAGCGTTTGCGCGTTTGACAAACTCTGGCTGGCAATATCAGATGAATGCGCTCATCCCCAAATACGCGTTCAAAAGCTTGCGAAGCTATACCGCAGGCGATCGCAACCCATCGTATGATGCTTTGGGCAGCATGTTGACATTCTATGAGCCGCTCCAACAAACGGAAGACTACCGCAATCTTGAGCAGATTAGGCGTGATAATTTCTACTGGGCCAAAGTCGCGGATGTGAAAAGGACACAAGGAGTCGGCTACGATTTTGAAGTTCCCGGATCACATTCATTCGTCGGAAACGGATTCGTCAATCACAATAGCGTCACTATTCACGATCTCGTCGTCTCGCTCTTGTATCGCTGCGGACCGGAGCGCTTGCGATTCATTATGGTTGACCCGAAGCGTGTCGAGCTTACGCTCTATAACTCTATCCCCCATCTTCTCACCCCCGTTATTACCGATGCCAAGAAATGCATCTTGGCCCTTAAATGGCTCGCCAAAGAAATGGAGAGACGCTACAACATTTTGGAAACTGAAGCGGTCCGCGATATCTCGTCGTACCATCAAAATGTAGTGGCACCAGCACTTGAGTCCGCCAAAGGCGGATCCACCTCCGGCGGAAAAGCTTCCGCGGGCAATCCACTCCCCGAGGCAATGCCCTACATCGTGCTCATCATCGACGAGCTCGCCGATATCATGTCGGCGTTTCCTCGTGAGCTTGAGGGCGGCATCGTCAGGCTCGCCCAGATGAGTCGCGCGGTCGGCATCCACCTTATCCTTAGTACGCAGAGACCCAGCGTAAAAGTCATTACCGGCCTCATCAAGGCCAACATCCCCGCCCGCGTAGCACTCCAGGTATCGTCACAGATCGATTCGCGCACCATTCTCGATGGTGGCGGTGCCGAGAAACTCTTGGGCGCGGGCGACATGCTCTTCCTCTCGGGCGAAATGTCGAAGCCGCGGCGCATCCAAGCAGCTCTTATTTCCGAAGAAGAGGTGAAGCGAGTAGTTGCCCACATTGCCAGACATGCCGAAGGTCAACTTCCTGACGAAATTGATTTCACTGAAAGTGCGAATCGTGCAAATGATCCCATATTCGCCTCGATGCAAGATGAAGACGAAGAGGATGAGCTCTATGGCGAGGCGAAAAAGACCATTATCGAAGCCGGTAAGGCCTCGACCTCATACCTGCAGCGCAAACTCGGCATCGGCTACGCTCGCGCAGCACGCCTGATGGATATCCTCGAAGAGCGGGGCGTCATAGGGCCTCCTGACGGCGCCAAACCGCGTGATGTGATCGGCGCTGTCGTCGCCGACGAACTTGCCGCCGAGCCAGCTGAAGACGAAGAGACCACGAGTGTATAAAACCTCTTGTTTCCCTTGCGATTTCTTAGTGCGCGTCATATAGTCGCGACCGGAAAGCTCTTTTCCTCTGTGCCCGCGAGCAGCTGCCGAGCGAACAGCATTTGCTTGCGAGCAACAGAGGAGTAAATGACCATGCCCGCAAAAGTCGAGCTAACGATTTCTGCTTCTCCCGAACAACTTGCGGAGGCAATCGACAAGCTCACCGAGGCAGAGAAAACCACTCTGTTTCGTGTGCTCATCGAGCGCTTCCCATTCCACCTATCTGACTTTGAATAACGAAACCCCTCAACCGTCGTTTTCTTGACGCACACCAAACACTCCTCGGGCGAGGTGCGGATACACGCAACTGGAAACGGAAACACACGAATGCAAACAACCTGTGAATAATTGACTACGCCATCATGT
>JACRFK010000010.1 GCA_016217925.1 Candidatus Kaiserbacteria bacterium | reverse complement strand
GGAGTCCGAGGCGGTGTCACACGTGGTGTTCCCTGAGGCATACGTGAGACCGGTGGAGAAGGTGGTGGTCGCAACTCCCGTCCAGGTGCCTCCGGAGAATGCGAGGATTTGCCCGTTGGTTCCCGCGAAGAGCGAGGTGGTCGAGATGGCGGTCGGAGCGGCACTGCCGCCGGTCAGGTTTGCAACGACAGTGTTCGCTGCTTGTGATGCAAGTTGGGTGAGTGCGAGAGTGCCACTGATCGTGGAGAGCGTGGAGGTGGCGGCTGAATACACCTGTCCGTCGGCGCGGATAGCGAGACCGCCGGATGAGAGATTGTCGATACGCAGGATGGAGGTTGATGCGGTACCCGAGACGGTGAGCGCGGTCGAAGACGCATACGGGAAGACGGAAGCGGTAGTCGAGGTGGCAGTGAATGAAGAGGCGGTGCCGATACCGTGCATCACGAGTGAGCCGCGGAAGAGCGAGGCTCCCGCGACTTCGAGGATGTTGCCGGTCGTGGTGGTGGCGGACTGGCCGATTACGACTACGTTGGACACTGTCGCGGGATACAACAAAAGGTTGTCAGTCGATGTTGCCCAGGCGCCTGTCCCTCCGCTTCCTTGTGCATCAGCACCCCACGAAGGAAGACCTGCGGAGACTTTGAGAACCTGCCCGGTACTGCCGACGGAGAGACGCGAGAGAGTGCCTGCGGCGGATGCATACAGAATGTCGCCGATCGCGAACGTTGAGTTCCCTGTTCCGCCGTATGCGGGCGAGAGTGTAGATGTCGCGGAGACGACACCGCTGTTCGCTTGCAAAGGTCCTGTGAGTGAACCGATGGCGAAAGTGGTGGTCGTGGCATTCGTCGAGGTTGCGTTCACCGTCACGAGGTTGGTGATGGTGGAGGTCGCGTTGTTGACGAGTATCGGAACGGAGGTGGTGGGAGACAGTACGCCGCCCAAAAGCTCCCACGATTGCCCGAAGGAGGATCCGCCACCGCTCCCTGAGATACAGACGCCGTCTATCGCAAAGCAGCCGTCTGAAATATCAAAGCCGTTAGCCGCCGTAGAGGTGCCGGTGCCCGTCACGGCGAGCGATTTCGCGGAGACGGCGGTATTCGTGATGGTGCCGCCGCGAATCGTGCCCGACTCCAGATCGAGACCTTTCAGGTGGTCGATATTGGCGACGCTGGCCGCGGCCGCATATACGTTGGTGACCTGGGTTGAGTTCGCTGCGGCAAGCCCAGACAGCTGAGCAGAAAGTTTTGCATCAAGCTCGCTGATCTTTTTGTTGAGTATCTCCTCACTGATACCGCCCACGGAGACGAGCCGCGTCGTTTCCACAACGCGTTCGACGACCGGATTGTTGATGATAGTCGTGGGACCGGAAGCATTCGGCCGAACCGTGCTCGGTTCGGCACGAACGGCACTCTTTGTGTCGTTCGCATACGGCGTTACCTCGACGGCAATGATACTTCTTTGCGTGAGAGAATTTGGGAACGCAACCGTGTAGAAAGCAGAGTTGATACTCTTGTGGAAAGAGCGCGCGAGCGAGGCCGCTGTGCGTGGCAAGAACGACGCGATAGAAGCAAACGTTCCTTCTGGGTCTCCTGCTGCGGCGGCGACTTGCAACTGCGCGCGAGCGACAAACGCACGAGGTCCTCCGCTCATCGCCTCGTGATATGAATCGAGCGCCGCGCTGATGTTGTCGCGCACGGAATTCGCTGCGAATTGCGCATAGGCCGGATCGACGGCAGCATAGGTTCCAAAGACAAGCATCACGGCAGTAGTGAGCGCCACGACCTTGTGGAAAAATTCCATCACCGGTGTCAATGTGTACGAAGGTATATGTGTGCCCACTTGCGCAGGTACGATTTGAAACGCGGCGTGAGCAAGTCCACCGGGCGTGTTGAGAAATTGTCTCGTTTGTCCCAATACGCCACGTGTTTGTCCCGCGACCGCGGCCGCCATTTTATTTTTTATCTCATCGGCCCGTCCCGAAATTACTCGGGACACGTGAGGGGCTGTTGACGCGACCGCAGACAACGCGGTCGTGTTGGCTTTAGGACGAGGTACGTTTTCACCGTGATACTCACGAATACGCTCATGCGTGAGAGACTCATTGCGGTTGCTTTTTGCAAATTCCTGGGTAACGAGAAAATGGGCAAGGGAGGCGTGGTCGACATACCAATTCTTTCCGATACGGCGTCCGGCGACCCTTCCATCCCTGCAAAGGCGTGCGACGTAGTCACGCGTGAGGTCAGATGATACGGCCGCGTCGTTTGCGGAAATATAACGTTTGCCGTCGAAAAAGATTTCATCACTCATAGTTCGGACGCCCGATATATCTAGTATTCTACTAGTGTTTTCGGATATCCTGGGGATATCGGGTGGAGAAATGTGTGGATAAGGGTGCGCGAAGAAATTTTTTGCGGATCCGAGATATAACCCCAAACAGCATTTGTCCGGCCATCCGAGAATAGGCCCAACATCGGGTACCTTTCGTCACCGGACAAAAACCACTTTACTGAACCAGAACGCTCTACCCGAGAAAGTCTCCAAATACCTCACTATTTCTTCTCATGGTCTTGATGCAAAAACTCAATGATATTGTGTGCGTCAAAAAATCTTTTCCCCTCCAAAATAATATCGTCTAACCGAGATACATATTTATAATCCATATTGTATGTATCTCGTATCCTGCTGGGAGTTTCCCTCACCACTCAAATACCCTAGCAACGGCGTCTCAGGACAATTAACGCTTGGCGAGCTCCTCACCACCCCCTTTTGTATACAAGTTCCTTCGAGAGGAGGCGGTTCAAGAGATCCCCGGCTTGACGGAGCGCTTCTACCGCACTTGCGGTTGACACATTTCCCTGCAAACCGGTGACACCGCGGAGAATACCGGTCCCGTAAATCGAGCCATCTTTCAGTGTGGCGAACCCAAAAGAGAGAACTATTACTATCGTTAACGCCGCAGCGGCAAATTTCCCTATTGTCCTATAATACATAGTCTTTGCGGGTGTCCGCACTATCTTTCCGGTAGGTACTTGGGGGACCTCGTACCTGCCGGTGCGTGCGACCTCGGGAGTTTTAATCGTACGAATAGGAACGATATATTCGTGCTCGACATCTTCTTCTGGCGGCTCGCTTTTCTCAGTGTCTTTTTCTAGTGACTCCTTGTCCTGTTTATCTAAGACCGGAAGGAGGTCGCCTGTATCTGTTGTGTAGGTCAGGAACGGCCCTGCACCGCCGTAGGAGTCTTGGGGGGCGTCTTTGGCCGGAGACGGACCGCTTCTCGTGATTCCAACGGACTGGGCTTGCACGGCCCCCAGAAGGCTGTCTTTCTCTCGCTTATGCGCGAGGATACCATCCCTGTCCACGTACCATCGATTGCCCACCTGGCGCGAAATAATAGCGCCCGAGCGTGCCAGTTGACCTACATAATCCTGGTGATACCCGGTTATTTTAGCTGCGCGAGCTGCCGAGATGTGATCTTTTCCGTCAAACGACACGAGTGACTCAACGTCTACGGACCGTTTTTGCTCGGGCGGCTGCGGAACGTAAACACTGGCGTTGTCTTTATAGCCCTGAAGAGATGGCATGCAGATGTACCACAAACCGCCGACCCGACGAGCGTCGACGAGCCCCTTGCGAGCTAACTGTCCGATGTAATCCTGTGCGTAGCCGCTTAACTCTGATGCTCGTCTAGACGATATATACTCTTTCCCTTCCAACCACATCGCGTCTGACATCCGATAAGTGTACCTCGGACTGCCAATCTCGCTTAGTGGAAGTGGGGATATCGTGTGGATGAACCCGCCGCGAGGCGACCCCGCCCGAAGAGGGCGCCCCCAGGGGCCGAATGTCGGCGAATGCCGATATGAGGCGGGTCGGGCACGCGCGAGTACGCGCGGGCCAGGGTCGATAGAAGGTTCACGTCGGAACGAACACGTTCCGACGGAGGACTTAAGAGAGCACGTTCGGGGGTTATAAAGACCCTATCTTTTGGGTCAAAAGAGCCCGCAAACCTCATTTCTCGGATATCCTCTCTTTGAGAAGCTCCCTCAGGGCCTCAGGATCCCCTGCACCCTTCAAAGCCTTCATGCACTGCCCGACAAGGTATTCGAGCGCCGCAGCCTTTCCATTCTTGAAATCATTTACTACTCCAGAATTTTTTGAAATAACATCTGCCACCACAGCCTCAAAATCGCCCCCTGCGCTTACTTGGTACAGATTCGCACTTTTGGCGACCTCTTCGGGATCACGGCCGCTTTTTGCTGTTTCGGCCAACAGATCTTTCGCAGTACGGGAAGATATCTTTTTGCTCACAACCATATCAACGATCTTTACGAAATGTGATGCCGAGATATTGATTTTAGACTGATATCCTGTATCTCGTTCCTCAATATCTCGGACTAATTTTACAAGATCGTTTGCAATGTAGTTGCTAGCGACAAGGGCACGCTCTTTGTCCGTACCGACCAGCGCTATGACCTCCTCGAAGAACCCACCGAGTTCCGGTTCCTGGACGTACAGCTGTGCATCATCAGCCTTGATACCGAGCGCTAGATACCGGGCCCTGCGTTCCCACGGGAGCTCCGGCATCGTTGCACGTAGAGATTCTTTGCTGAATTCGGGGACTTCCGACAGCTTCAACGATGGAAGATCTGGGTCGGGAAAGTATCGGTAATCAGCGCTCCCCTCCTTTACACGCTGCGGGAACGTCGCTTGTTTTCCCTCATCCCAGCCCCGAGTTTCCTGCACGACCGCCTCTCCCTTTTCCAAAACAGCTTCTTGGCGCTTGATCTCGTACTCAACGGCGCGCTCCATCGCTCGAAATGAGTTGAGATTTTTTATCTCTACCTTGGTTCCACGCTCCCCTGATTTTGATATTGATATATTGGCCTCAACGCGCATTTGCCCCTTCTCCATGTTGGCGTCGCTCACGCCCAGAGTGCGAAGCAAAAGTTGTAACTCTCGCGCAAAGTCGCCTGCCTGCTTCGAACCTTTGATGACAGGGTCGGTTACGAGCTCCATGAGGGGCACCCCCGCGCGATTGTAATCGATGGTCGTCCCTAGCCCTTCCACGTGCATTGAGCTCGCCGTATCTTCTTCGAGATGGACCCGTGTTATCGCAACGCCGTTCAGTTCCCCACCGGAGACGAGTGGGTATTCATACTGACTGAGCTGATACCCCTTGGGAAGATCGGGATAAAAGTAATTCTTGCGGTCGAACTCCGTGTAATCTGCAAGCTCCGCGCCAAGAGCAAGCCCTACCCGCAATACGAAACGCACCGCCTCCCCGTTGATGACCGGCAGTGTGCCCGGGTGAGCCATGCAGACAGGGCAGATATGTACATTCGGCTGCGTCGCATCTGCGTCGTTCTTGGAGCAGCAGAACATCTTCGTTTTAGTTTTCAACTCAGCGTGAATTTCCAATCCTATGGTCGGTTCGTAATTTGTCGTCATACGCAATTTTTAGGCTCGCCTTGCCCCGTAGCCAGCGCGTAGCGCTGTGGTACTGGGGTATATCGCCATATGGGGCTACTCTACCACCTTAAGTCCCCACCCAAAAAGCGTATCGCTCGGGGTCCCTGGGAGAACATCGCGCAGCAAATATCCGAGGAGTAACGACATAAGGTAGCCACACGGAATATTGAAACAAACTCGTGGTCTAAGTTCGGCGCGGGGACCCCGAGCGATACGCTAACCAAACACCACCATCTCGCACAATCGAGAATCCGAGCACACAGATAAAATGGGCCTATCTCGGCTCCCGAGATTATTTCTCGGTGGCAATTTGCCACTCGCCGCTTGCAAGAAGAGGCTCTGCTTTCTTAAATTTCATCTCACGTCGCTCAACGCCATTCGTGATAGTCACCTTATCGTTCCGCCCATATTCGGTCCTCGCGGGCACCCCAGTCGGAGCGGATATCGTCCGTACCGCCTTGTGGATAACCTGCTCCTCTTTGCGTATTTGTATTCCCCCCGTTGTGAGGTTTGGCAGCATCGCGGCGGCTTGAGCCAAATATGAATTTTCCATCGTCTGGAAAAGCTTGAGACCTTCTTTCTTGTACTCGACGAGCGGGTCACGTTGACCATACGCGCGGAGGTTCACCGAATTGCGGAGATACTCCATTGACTCCAAGTGTTCTACCCAAAGAAAATCGGTAGTCTGCAAAAGTGGTCGCCGCACCGCTCCGTAGAACGCATCTCCCAATTCTTTTTTCTTCAGCTCGATCGCCTCTGCAAATCCTTCGCTGGCCTCAGCAATGCGTATGAGCTCGGCGTCTACTGCAGCGTTGTCACCCGTGAGAAGAATATGACGACGAGCGTATATGCTCTGACGCTGAATATTCAGAACGTCGTCATACGAGAGGACATGTTTGCGTGCGTCGAAATTCAGCTCCTCTATCCGGGTCTGAGCTTTCTCAAGTGCCCGCGTGATCATCGAATTATAAATGGGCTCATCCTCAGGTATCTTGAACGTGCCCATCACCTTCTTGATGACGTCGGATGCGAACACGCGCATGAGCGAATCTTCGAGCGAGACGAAAAATTGCGTCTCCCCCGGATCGCCCTGTCGCCCACTTCTACCGCGGAGCTGATTATCGATGCGTCGCGCTTCATGCCGCTCCGTACCCAAGACAAAAAGCCCGCCAAATTTTTTCACTTCTTCGTATGTCTCGTTCGAGCCGGGATTTCCTCCGAGTTTGATATCAACGCCGCGGCCCGCCATGTTGGTCGCGATGACGACGCCACCCTTGCGTCCCGCTTGCGCGATGATCTCCCCTTCCCGTTCGTGGTTCTTTGCATTCAATATCTCGTGCGGTATTCCCTCTTGTTTGAAGTACGCCGAGAGTATCTCGTTCTTTTCGACGGACGCCGTGCCCACCAAGACCGGCTGTCCCTTCTCATGCAATTGGCGCACGTGACGCGCGATAGCTTTGTACTTGCCTGATTCGGTCTGGAAGATGAGGTCTTCATGGTCTTTTCTCGCGGCAGGTTTATTGGTCGGCACGACGACAGTATTGAGACCGTAGACCTTGTAGAACTCCTCGGACGAGGTCGCCGCCGTACCGGTCATTCCGGCCAATTTGCTGTAAAGGCGGAAGTAATTTTGGAACGTTATAGAGGCGAACGTGCGCGATTCTTGTTGCATTTCTACCCCTTCTTTGGATTCGATCGCCTGGTGCAAACCCTCGGACCACCTTCGCCCGGGCTGTAAGCGGCCCGTAAATTCATCGACGATGATGATCTGCCCATCCTTCACCACGTACTCTTTGTCCCGCTCAAAAAGCGCTTTAGCGCGTACGGCGGTCTCTAGATGGTGGACATACTTGATACCGGCGTCGGTGTAGATATTCTCGACGTCGAGCGCCTTCTCAGCTTTCTCGATGCCCGAGTCGGAGAGCTGTATCTGCTTGTGTTTGTGGTCTACCGTGTAGTCCTCTTCGGGCACGAGAGAAGCCGCGATCTGGGTAAAACGCCCGTAGAGTGATTCGGCGTCAGAAACAGGAGCAGAAATAATAAGAGGAGTGCGGGCCTCGTCAATGAGAATGGAGTCAATCTCATCGACAATAGCAAAATGGTATTCTCGTTGACGCAAGACCGCGGAATTGTATTCCAAGTTATCGCGTAAGTAATCAAACCCGAATTCATTATTGGTGCCGTACGTGATGTCGGCAGCGTAGGCCTCACGACGGGTACAAGGGCGAAGGAAGTCGTGCATGACCTTGAACGCACCTACTGCGTCCCGCTCGGCATCCTCCGCAGCGACGGCTTCCGGCGACACATGTGTCGGATCGTAGATGAATGAGGCTTCGTGATTGATGACCCCGACAGAAAGCCCGAGCGCGTAGTAGATCTCGCCCATCCAGACAGCATCACGGCGCGACAGATAATCATTGACCGTGACAATGTGGACGCCTTTCCCCGTAAGCCCGTTCAGGTATGCGGGCAAGGTCGCAACCAACGTCTTCCCTTCACCGGTGCGCATCTCGGCGATGTCCCCCCGGTGAAGTATCATTCCGCCCAATAGCTGTACATCAAAATGTCTCTGACCGAGGGTGCGGCGGGACGCCTCGCGTACGGCCGCGAATGCTTCAGGCGCCAATTCATCGAGGCTTGTCCCCGCCGTGATACGCTTTTTGAACTCAGCGGTCTTCGCCTTTAGCTCCTCGTCTCCGAGCGCTTTCATGCCCGCCTCGAGAGCGTTCGTGGCTGCAACAATAGGCTCCGCCGCACGTAGCGCGGCAAGATTCTCATCCCCGAAAAGCCTTTTCCAGAATGTCATACCCCGTAGACAATTCGACGTAATCGGGAAATGGCGGCGTAAGACCGGGGGCCCCCACAGTCAAGATTCGGCAAAAAAGATTGGGCGTGAGAATTGTGTTCTGGGGACATTGGACAATCCTACATCAAATCGCCTTTTATTGCGATTCAAATGAACATTCCGAAATGAAAACGACCCCCTGTTCGAGGAGGCCGTTTTCAAAGTCACTAGCGGGACTTCTTTGCCTTCTTTGCCTTCTTCTTTGCCTTCTTTTTCTTTGCCATATAAATATTGTGCTTGAGTGCTAAGTTCGACCCGCACTTACGCAGTAACGCGAAGATGCGATTACTGATTCATTATTGCATTCATGCGCGCGAAAATATTTTTTCTCGACGACGAGTGTGGATAACTTTTCTTTTGCTCTCGCTGAAAATTATTTTGAAATAGGTGAGAAGGTTTTTTGTTACAGAAAAAATGTAAGGCACAATGCGGAGGACGGGTGCGAGCTCCAAAGTGAAAGTCTTATGTGAGTGCCGCCGCCCTCCACGCTGCGCCCTACGAAGCTTTAGCGTAGTAGGGCTATGACCCTACCGATATAAGCGTATCACTGGAAACAAGGCCTGCAAGCCAAAAACCCAATACCTCCCGTGAGGGAGGTATTTAGGCGACTTTCAATCAAGAATCCACACTGCACACGGATGTGTGGCACTCACAGACGAATTATACTCCCGCCTCGGGAGGCCGCAACCCTTATTCGAGCTTGAGGGTGCCGTTCTTTATCTGCTCGATGAATGGCGCCGCCTGCGCCGCGACCGCCGGAGAGAGCTTCGATGCTGCAACGAGAACCTCGATTGCCTTCGTGCGTTCTCCCATTCCGTAGTATGCAGCCGCGAGCGTGAAGTACCCCTGCACATTATCTGGGTGCACCGCCACGTACGCACTCCAGATAGGCGCTATTTTGTCGTAGCGTTTGTGTTCCAGGTATGCGCTGGTGATACGTGGATCAGCCGCCTCGCCTGTGGGGATAATAGTGGCAAGCAATTCATCGGCGAGAGCATTATTTCCTGTACGGATCAACGCCGCGGCATAGAGAATGCGGGCCTGCGGATTATCGGTGTACAACTCGTAAGCGGTTTTCAGGTTCCGCATCATGCCCGCGACATCTCCGCGCATCTGCGCATTTTGCGCCATCTCATACAAGATGGATTGTTTCGCCGGTGAAAGCTCGTGTGCATGTAGAAGTGCTTCGGCGCCCGCGACATAATTACCAGCGGCATTGTGGAGCAGCCCCAAGAAGAGCGCGGGACGCGCATCCAGAGGGGATGCTTCCTGCTGCTTCTTCATTTCCGCGACAGCGACGTCGTAGAATTGCTGCTTGATGCTCGGATCGATTCCAGAGGCGGAAATAATCTTCGTCGTCATTTGCAAAAGTTGCTCGCGGGCTTCTTGCGTACCCACAGAACCCTCTGCGATGGCGCTCTTGATGAGTTCGAGGTTCTTGCCGACCCCTTCCGCTTGCGGACTAATAGCCTGAATAAGGAGACGATTCTGCTCAAGCGCCGCCGCATTGATCCAATATGCTCCACCCCACGTGAGCAAGGCGGCAGCTATCGCGACGTAGGGCAAGCTGGTCACCGGTAGCGACTGAGCCCATAGCCTCAGAGACCCTGCCGATTCACTCTTGCGCCATACTATATAGGCAATGATGAGACCGAAAAGCATGTAGCTCGTGACGTTGTCGAACACAAAGAGATTGTGGAAAAAGTATCCCGAGAGGACTCCCGAGAGGATACTGCTCTCGACGACCGTGAACTCGGATAGATTCTGTGCACCGCGCGAACGGTGCCACAATGCCGCAAGTGCAGCTGCGAAAATACTGAGATAGCCGAGGAGTCCGAGAATGCCGCCCGCGACGAGCCAGTCGAAGACAACATTGTGCACGCGATCGAACCATTGCTCGGCGTTATACATCCTCGGGTCGTAGTATTTGTCGAACACGACCGCATAATTTTCCTGCCCCCAGCCCAAGACGGGGCGTTCCTTTACCCCTTCCCACGCCATACCCCAATTGTAGAAACGAGCTTTCGTCGTGCTATCCGATGCGGAAATGGTCCCGAGCCGCTGCAAGAAACTGACATTCTGTACCCATGCGGCGTCGCGCACCAAGAAGAACCCTCCCGATAGCACAACGAGGCCTATAACGACGCCGACAGCCGGACGAACGAGACTATTTTTGGCATCGCGTGCGAAAAGTGCGACGAGTACCGCCGAAATAAAAACCCCTCCGACGAGTCCGAGAATGGTCCCCCGTGTCGACGTCAAAAGCAGTACGATACAATCGATGACAAGCACGGTTCCGTAGGCGATAGAAAATCCGAGCCTAGAACCCGGAGCGCTCTTCGTCCACGCTTGGGCCCAGAGGAGCGCCGCGATGAACACGTGGAAGAGCATGTACGCGGCGAGGTAAATGGGATTGCCGAACGTCGCGTCGAGCCGAGAGAGCGACGAAAAACCTGCGGTGAGGCTCGCCACGCCAAAAAGTTGGAGAAAACCATATCCCGCGACGGCGACGGACACTCCGAGCGCCGACTTCCAAAAAGTGCCCCAGAGTTTCTCGGTGTTCAACATGGAAGATGCGACGACGACCAGCACGAAGAGGTGTGCGAGCGTCACCCAACCGTCCATGCGCTCATAGTTGCTCCAAAAGCTTTTGAATGGGTACGCGCCGAGCGCATCGGCAAGTGCGATGATGACAACGAATACAGAGAACGCGGCAAGTATCCATGAACGGCGCGGGCGGTATTTTGGATACGTGAGAGCGAGCGCAAGCCACCCGCCAGCCATTATTTCGATGAGTATGCGGAACGCGAAGTTCTTACCCGTGATGAACGGGAAGAACAACGATTGCGGGACGAGGAATGGAATGAGAAGAAGGAGGAATAACGCGCTGAGAACGATAAAACGGATTGTTTTTTCGAGTATCATTGGAAAGAGTATATCACCGCCCGCGCCGTTTTAAAGTTGGGCGGCCGTGGTCGTCTTCTAGCCGCACGATGTCTTCCTCGCTAAATTTCCCGTACGCCACTTCGACGACGACTCCGCCTTTTTTGGACGAGAGCCGGTGTATCTGCTTTTTACCGACGCGGAACACTTCCCCTTTGCGGAGCGGTATCGTGAGTACCTCCTTGCCTTCGTGCACAGTCGCGGTCGCATCACCTTCCACAAGCAGCCACCACTCTTCGCGATGATGATGGTATTGCAGGCTCAATCGGCTTTTCGGTTTGATGTAAATAGTCTTGAGATTCCACTCACTCCCCTCATCCCATCCGTAATATTCTCCCCACGGCCGGACGGATTTCGATGCGGGCCGGCGCGAATTGCTTATCATCCACGATGAAGACTGCACCTTGCCGCCTTGCCCCACATTGAAAACCATTTTGATGCCGAGCTTTTTACACACGGCGACTTCGGGGACGTTTTTTGAAAATCTATCACCGCCGTTGGCGAAGATGTCCGGGCGGACTTTGGTGAGCGTACGCGAGACGCTTTTGTCCGCATCACCTTTCTGGTGGTCGGTAAGGACGACCTTGTCGACAAATGGCAGGTGCCTGATTATCTCGGCGCGCTCCTTCTGCGGCATGAATACGAAACCTTTCTTCCCTCGCAACCAGTTGTCGTTGTTCATAATGACGACGAGTTTGTCGCCAAGCTGCCGCGCCTCGCGGAACATGCGCACGTGCCCGATGTGTAGGGGGTCGAAGCCGCCGGAAACCGCCACCCATACAACCGGTTTCTTCGTTTTCTTCATCCCGTTAGAAATCGCGCCCGCGCTTGCGCGCCCGAAGGGCCAACGGGGCGGGCTATTTCTAACGGGACTCATGCGCCGAAGTATGCACTCCTCGTCTACTGCATGCAACCGGATTTCCTTGCGAAATGAGCCCAGCGAGGCTACCATGCACCGATGGCAAAAGCGAAAAAAGCCCTCATTACGGGCATCACCGGCCAAGACGGCTCCTATCTCGCCGAGCTGCTCCTCGAGAAGGGCTACGAGGTACACGGCATCATCCGCCGCTCCAGCAGTTTCAACACGGGACGACTCGAACATATCCTACGCGACCCGCACGAACGCAACGTCCGCCTCCTCCTCCACTACGGCGATCTTTCCGACACGAGCAGCATCAATCGCATTCTGGAAAAAGTGAGGCCCGACGAGATATACCACCTCGGCGCGCAGAGCCATGTGCGCGTGAGCTTCGACATCCCCGAATACACCGCCGATGTAGACGCGATAGGCACACTCCGTATGCTCGACGCCATCCGCGAGACGGGCATCAAAACGCGCTTCTACCAGGCATCTTCCTCGGAAATGTTCGGAAAGGTCAACGAGATACCCCAAAAGGAAACGACGCCCTTCCATCCCCGCTCGCCGTACGGCTGCGCAAAAGTGTTCGGATTTTGGATAGCCAAGAATTACCGCGAGAGCTACGGACTCTTCGCATGCAACGGAATATTGTTCAATCATGAGAGCCCCCGCCGTGGCGAGACGTTCGTCACGCGCAAAGTTACTGCCGGGCTCTCCCGCATCAGCCGTGGCCTGCAAGAAAAGATATATCTGGGCAACCTCGACGCGAAGCGCGACTGGGGCTACGCCAAAGATTACGTGGAGGGTATGTGGCGCATGCTCCAGCAAAAAGAGCCCGACGATTACATCCTCGCGACGGGCGAGACGCATTCCGTCCGCGAGCTCGTCGAAGAGGCCGGGCGCCAACTGGGATTCGACGTTATCTGGAAAGGAAAAGGCCGGCAGGAAAAAGGCATCGACCGCCTTTCGGGGAAAACTCTCGTTGAAATAGATCCGCACTACTACCGCCCTGCCGAAGTGGATATTCTTCAAGGAGATGCGTCCAAGGCAAAGCGAAAGCTCGGATGGAAACCAAAAGTCAAATTCAAAGAACTTATCCGGATTATGATAGAAGCTGATCTCGCCGAGTTGGACAACAAAGAAGCATGATTCCCGTTAGAGATAAAGAAAGTTTCTATACTTACATTCTCCGAAGCCTCAAAGACGGGGAAACGTATACGGGGTTCACGAACGACCTACGGAAGCGTTTCAAGCAACACAGCGACGGTCTTAGTCGTTCGACAAAAGGACGTCGTCCGCTAGAGTTGATATACTACGAAATGTGCAGGAACGAAGATGACGCACGGTCGAGAGAATTATTTCTTAAATTTGGGATGGGTAAGCGCTACATCAAGAATCGCTTGAAAGGCTTCCTATCTCTAACGGGATGATGAAACAACCTATAGGAGGAATGGTGCCATTAGAGCTCTACCGCGCCGCGATGGAAAACATGCCGCTCGTCACCGTTGACGTACTATTCCTGAATCCCGACAAGTCGAAGGTACTTCTTGGCAAGCGGACCAATGAACCCTATGCGGGAGAATTTTACAGTTTCGGCGGCCGCTTCTTCAAGAATGAAAACTTCTTGGAGGCCGCTTGTCGCATCGCCAAGCAAGAGCTCGCACTCTCTATTCCCCCGACAGCGCTTACGTTTGCCGGTGTCCTCAACGAAATAAACGATTCCTCCATCTTTGAGGGAGTAAACTACCACGCTGTCGATGTATACTTTGTATGCACTATTGCGGACGAATCGATGAAGCCGGATAGCCAACACAGCGAAATACGCTGGTTCTCTGTGAGCGATCCGACTCTACACCCCAACGTGAAGGCACGGATTGAAGGAGCCTTAAAAGCGTTGAAATAAAGAATGGAAAAGAACTCCAAAATATATGTCGCCGGACACCGAGGCCTCGTCGGCTCATCTATCGTACGAGAGCTCGAACGGAAAAGATACACCAATATTATTGTACGAACACATGACGAGCTCGACCTGTTGGATCCAATCGCTGTTCGGGCATTTTTTGAAACTGAAAGGCCCGAATACGTCTTCCTCGCCGCCGCACGCGTGGGAGGCATCATGGCCAACAATACCTATCCGGCAGATTTCATCCGCGAGAACCTCATCGTGCAGACCAATGTCTTGCACGAGGCATACAAAAGCGGGGTCAAGAAATTGCTCTTCCTCGGGAGTTCATGCATTTACCCCAAACTCGCACCCCAGCCTATCAAGGAGGAGTACCTCATGACCGGTCCTCTCGAAGAAACGAACAGCGCGTATGCCATGGCCAAAATCGCGGGAATTGAAATGTGCCAGGCGTACCACCGTCAATACGGCTGCAATTTCATTTCCGTCATGCCGACGAATCTATATGGTCCCAACGACAATTTCTCCCCCGAGCGTTCGCATGTCCTTCCCGCGCTGATACGACGTTTCCACGAGGCAAAAATGTCCGACGCCCCGACGGTCACGGTCTGGGGCACCGGCGCCCCCAAACGCGAATTTTTGCACGTTGACGACCTTGGAAGCGCTTGCGTCTTCCTCATGGAAACATACGATGATCCTTCTATCATCAACATCGGTACGGGAGAAGATGTGACCATCAGGGAGCTTGCTGAACTCATTGCCGCCACCGTCGGCTACAATGGGAAAATAGTCTGGGACAAAACTAAGCCCGACGGTACGCCCCAAAAGAAGCTAGATGTAAGCAAGATCCACGCACTCGGTTGGAAACACACGATTCCGCTCGAGCAAGGACTAGCGAGCACGTACGTATGGTTCAAAAATTCTTTTAACAGCGCGTGAGCAAAAAATATGTCGTCTACGCACCCAAAACCGCTCACTGCGCTTGATATTGTTATCAGTATACACAATCAAGAACAACTTATTCCTAGAGTCCTCGCGGGAATCTTGAACAACACGACCACGCCATTTAATCTGATTTTGGTTTTTGACGGGTGCACTGATGGATCTCAAAAAATTAGCGAACAGTTTCTTAAGGATAATAAGGTCACTCTTCTGAAAAACCTGATAATCGCAACCGCAGAAAATGTCTACGAGCTCAGAGCTAATAATATCGGATTTCGCCTTGCGCGAGAGGAGTATCTCATCACCCTCCAAGACGATGTAGTTATTGAAGAAAAAGGATGGGAACGGCGTTTTACGTACCCTCTTCGCGCTTTTGATGACATATTTGCCGTTTCGAGTAAGGCGGCGTTTAACGTAAAACAGGGGGATACCGAAGGTGCCCCTTGTTACTATGATTATGCAGCAAGAGCGTTTTTGTCACTCCCGCGAGATACATTTACGATTCGTAATATTATCAATCGAGGACCTATTGCATTTCGAAATGACATCCTAAAAAAACTTGGATATCTCGACGAGCTCTTTGCTCCGGGACAATTCGACGAAGCAGACCTTGTACTGCGTGCCACGTGGCTCTACGGAATGAAGTGTGGAGCTTTTTGGATTAACTATCGCTCAGACAGCAGCTGGGGGAAAACAAGAACAGCCCCTGGGGTTATGTCGGCAAGTTCAACCATCCAAAGAAATGCCCGCCTATTCTTCTCGCGCCACCAAAAACTTTTAACCGCAGCAGGAGGCGTGCTTGAGGATAGAATTATAAGGGAAAAAGATATTGATTATATTACCCGCGATCCGTTCCTGAAGAGAAACTACATTCGCCTGCAAGCAGCAAATCGCTTTTTCTTTTGGTATGTTTCCCGTACATTTGTAAGAATAGTAGCTCGAGCACAACGAATGTTGCACCGATTATTTAAAAAAATTCTGGGCAGGGGCTGAGTTTCTTCACTATGCTGAGCGAGCGGCAATACCGTATCACTTCTTCAATGAATCAAGGAAATGCAAGACATCGCTTGCTTCCGGGAGATCTTCCGTACTTTCTATATCAAGATGATGGATAGCTCCTTCAAACTCCACGCTCGCCCCAATGTGGTCCGCCACATCCTTCAAAGCAATGGCGTTCGTTCCCCCGATCTCTACAGTGCCCTCCCGGTCAAGGTTTGACACTACCCAATCTGCGCAAAAGGATACAGAAATAAAGGGGTAGCGGCTTGCTCCGTTTACGTAAACCTTCTTGCCTTGGATCATGTCCACAAGCACGCCTTTCTTCATTTCCGGGCTATAGAGTGCCCCGAGGCGGACAATGAGATTGTTACCAAAATCGCACAGCTTCTCTGCAGCCGCTTTATGGCGACCATATATGGTGTCTAATTGGCATCGCGCTGATACAGTGCTTACTTGGACGAACTTTTTGAACTTCCATCCATATAAAAGATTTGCTGTTTTCTCTACTGTTTCTTTAAAATCAACCTCGGGATTATTGTTGGCCCAGAACTTTCCAGATGGCATCGCGCAATTGATGAGTATATCAAAATCCTTCTCCTTCATGATGGAGTGGTTTTCTCTTGTGACCCCTTCTGGGGCATATTCTGAAGAGCGGAGAAGCCGCTCGTATAAAACGCTCCCGACGTATCCTTGTGAACCCACAACAGCGACCGAGCGCATGATCTGCATGATAACATCGATAGCTTGTCCGAAGAATAGCAGTCTGCTAGTATTGCTTTCTTCTTGGAGATTCTTTCAAAGATCAGATGAAAAAGATGTCAAAACGTGTATGATGACTCAAACTCGTCTATGAAGAATAAGAAAAAAGCCATTATAAGTGGCGTCACGGGACAGGACGGTTCATATTTAGCGGAGCTTCTTCTCTCAAAAGGATACGAGGTGCACGGGATAATGCGCCGGCTCTCTTCTTTTGCCTCAGCTCGGATAGACCATCTCATTGTCGGAAATCCGGATTTTCATACGCATCACGGTGACCTCACGGACAGTCCATCTATAGCCGGCATAATTTCAGAAGTTCGGCCTGATGAATTCTATAACCTCGGCGCCATGTCTCATGTAAAAGTGTCCTTTGAGGTACCGCAATATACCCTGGAGGCGAATGCGGTCGGTGTATTGAACGTCCTGGAAGCGCTGAGGAAACTATCCCCCCATACCAAGTTTTACCAGGCGTCGAGTTCGGAGATGTTTGGAGTCCCGGGTGTACCGGCCCCGTATAACGAAAAGACACCGATGAATCCTCAAAGTCCGTATGGTGTCGCAAAATTGGCTGCGTACCATCTCACAAGACAATACCGCGACGGATACGGCATGTTTGCGACTACAGGCATACTGTTCAATCACGAAAGCCCGCGACGCGGCGGTACCTTCGTCACAAAAAAAGTGAGCAAAGCAGTGGCTAGGATTAAACAAGGGCTTCAAGAAAATTTGGTGCTCGGAAATCTAAACGCAAAACGCGACTGGGGATGGTCCCCGGAGTTTGTTGAGGCGATATATCTCATCATGCAGCAAAAGGAACCGGACGTATACGTCGTCGCGACAGGAGAAACCCATACCATCAAGGAATTTGTCGAAGAGGCGTTTTCATACGTCGGGCTGAATTGGAAGAAATACGTACAAATCCACGAGCGCTACAAGAGGCCGAATGAGGTTCCCCTGCTTCTTGGAGATGCTTCAAAAATAAAAAAGATAGGCTGGAAACCAAAAATGAAATTTCACGAGATTGTTCACGCGATGATAGATTACGATATGGCACACCCCAATGAGAACTGAAATCAAATCGGGAGGAGAAGTGTTTGCGGTCGTCCTGGATCTTGAATCAATCCAAGAGGGCACGTTTCCTGCCACTGATCCTGCGTGGTCAATCCAATTACTCCTCATGAAACGGAAGAGTGGCCATGTGGTCGCAAAACATACCCACAAAAAAATCACTAAGACCACCCAACAACCCCAGGAGGCCATCGTCGTGATCAAGGGTGCGATTGAGGCAAGTATTTTTGACGAGAAAGGAGAACTAATTGAGAATAAACGCGTTACGGAGGGCCAATGCCTGCTCATCATACGGGGCGGTCATGAGGTACGGGTCATCGAAGACGCCCTCATGTACGCCTTCAAGGATGGACCCTTCGTGGATGATAAAATCGCCCTATGAATGTCACGAACTGTCATTTGTGCGGTTCTCAGTCTCTAAAGAAGGTCCTCGATCTTGGATTCCATCCGCTGGCGGACTTCTTTCTCAAAGAGAATCAACTCCAAGAACCGGAGAGACGGTATCCTCTTTCCGTACTTCTCTGCCAAAATTGTGGACATGGGATGAACAGTTTTGTCGTCCCCGCAGAAGTCCGCTATCAAGAAAATGATTACAGCTACGACTCCGGCAATTCTAAGATTTCAGTAGGGCACTTCACGGATATGGCAAAGGAGGTAAGCGAGCGAGCGGGAGTACAGAAGGGAGAACTTATCGTGGACATAGGCAGCAACATCGGCACTCTCCTTGGTGCATTCAAAAATCTCGGAGCAACGATACAAGGAGTGGATCCGGCTCCAAACATTGTGGCGCTTGCCGAGAAGAATGGCATTCCTACGATCAATGATTTTTTTAACGAATCGTCCGCCAAAATAATCTTGAAAAAGGGTCGAGCGAAAGCAATTACGATAACGAACGCATTCAATCACATTTCTCCTCTTGATGAATTCATGAAATGTGTGATTTCCATTTTGGACAAAGAAGGCAGCTTTGTGATTGAACTTCCTTACTTCCTGGAAATTATCAGGAAGAAACATTTTGACGTCATCTACCTTGAACACGTATCGTACGTCGCCGTGAAGCCTCTTGTCCCCTTTTTCAAGAAATTTGGTCTTTCCATTACCCACCTTGAGGAAAATGACTACATGAGCGGATCGATACGGATCTTTGTCGGCTTCGGCGAAGAAAGCCCCTTGGTAAAAAAGCAAATCGCTTTAGAGGAGAAATCCGGGCTTTACACTGTGGGAACGTGGGAGAAATTCGCAGCAAGCGTTAGGGACTGCAAGATACATTTGCTTAAAGAATTGGTGGATGCTCGTACAGGAGGCGGGAAAGTGGTAGCGATAGGTGCGGCTGCCAAAGGAAATACGCTTTTAAACTACTGTGGCATAGACACCACGCTCATTGACTTCGCCACCGACGCATCCCCTTTAAAAATCGGCAAATATACTCCCGGTTCGCACCTTCCGATACGCTCTGACGACGCTATAACCGAAGACGTTACGCACGCCCTCATTCTCGCTTGGAATATCGCCGATTTCTTGAAAGGCAAGATCTCTCCGAAATACCCCCACCTGAGCTTCATTACCCCTCATGTCATAGAATAGCCATATGAAAAGAGAAAAGAGAAAAATCGATTTCAAAGACGCTCGCGGAACCATAATGGATATTTTTGTCAAAGAGCCGTACCAGCACTGCGTTATCGTGTATTCAAACAAAGGGTCAGTCCGGGGAAATCACTTCCACAAGAAATCACAACAAACTGATTTTATGCTCTCCGGCAGTATGCAGGCCTTCAGCCGAAAACAAGGGAGTAAGAAAATCGAGAAATTTGTCGTCAGGCAAAACGATGTGACCCGCTGGGACAAAGGTGAGGCTCATGAATTCATCGCTCTCCAAAAATGCGCCTTTTTAAGCTTTGTAAACGGCCCGCGCGGTGGCGACAATTATGAGAACGATACCTTTCGCCTGAAGATTCCCCTTCACGAACAGGCGAAGAAGAAAATAACAGACTGGACGCTGCAGTAGTAAACGATTACCCGGCCGCACATGCGCGCGGCCGGGTCGCGGGAAATCACCCCCGCATTTTCAGCTTGAGCAACAACGCCCAGTTCCATAAGACCCAGAGCAACGCGTTGCCGCCGCGAATTCTCTTGATAAGCAAGGGCTCATACACGACTTCGAATCGAGGCGTTGTAAATGAATGCCCTTCGATCCCGACGCCTGGGAACCACATGCGGAAAACCTCGTGCACCCGAGGCAGATGCCACTTGTCCGCGACGATGGTGATTTTTTCAATCGCGAACTCGTGAATGATCCGCCCTGCCGCTTCAACTTCCGTCTTGGTGTTGACCACGGCAGGGATGACACTCACACGAGTGAGGTCAACCCCGAGTGATGCGAGCAGAGCTTTTTTGAGCTCCGCCTCCATTTCCCAGCTGTCATAGCAGGTCGAGAGGATGATGTGCTCGACCTTGCTATCGTTGAGCAATTGCGCTGCCTGACGTACAGACTCTACGCTCTGCGCTACCAGCCGGACGGGCCGAACAAGCCGAGCATGGAGCCAACCGTCATTCCGCAACCCATAGGCGGGAACGAACGCAGCCTTTGCCTTGTGAGCCATCTCGGCCCCCTTTCTCGGCTGATTTTCAAGCCGGTCCAGATAATGCCCTGTTTCTTGTAGCTCGTCAAATTCAGAAAAGTAACTTCGTCGCCTGCAGGCTCAAGGGTGCAGGGGGAGTAAGTTCTTCGTACTTAACGGATCTCGGTGAAATCGAGGACTTGGTCCGTAAACTGAGCCCACCCGTGTTTCTCTTCGGCAATTCTCCTATTCTCGCGGGCTTGGATAAGCAGTTCTTCCTCATCGACTTGCTGTAGGTGCTGTAGAACGCGGATATTGTGCTCTGTATCGTTGGTACGCAGAGTCGCCAGCGCCGGATAGTCATAGCCCGTTTCCGGCGTACACGCGATCGCAAAGCCGAAACACATCTGCTCCACGATGGTCGTTGCCTGCGGATCTGCCGTGCTGACATTCAAAAAGATGTCGTACTCACTCGCAAGCTTCTTCATATATTCAGGTGTCAGCGGCGCAAAATTCGCGAGCTTCTTCCACCCTTTCACTTCCCCTCCTCCAATGTGCGCGAATTCGTACTCCGGCATCCGTGCTGCTATGCGCTCAAGCTCGACAGTATTTTTGTACCAGGCAGTGTGCCCGATATAGAGATATTTCCGTTTTCCCTTTGGGTTGAAACTCTTTTTGACGAGCGGATACTCTGATGCGTCAATGCCCATGCAGGTTAGGTGGATTTTCTTAAGTCGTCCGAGGTCTGCAAATGGTGATTTTGTCTCCCAGTCACGCTCCCAAATCTGCCCACCTACGAGAATAGCTCCACCGCCTGCGGTATTGTTATCTCGCAACAGATCCTTCCAGAAGAGTGAGTATTGGGCATCATGCGAATACGGCATCATAAGAAAGTTTCGAGCGCTCGGGTACTTGCGTATTGTCCTCGAAGTTACCGACTCAGTGTCGTCTGTATCTGCTCGTGTGACACCGAAGCCGCCGCTTGGCACGGGCTGCCCGATAAAGATATCCCCCGGCTCGAGATGCGTGACCGTGTGCTCATACAAACTATAGAGGCGGACATCGTACCCGCGTGCGCGAATAGCGTCGAGAAGGTTGTGTGTGATGCTATGCGGCGCACGTATCGGGTGCTGCCAAGGAATAAGCGCGTCGTGTGCAAATCGGTGTAGCGGAGTCACGTGCATCAGTCGAAGCACTTTGTCGAGCGCACGCCTGGCGCGCGTCCGACCGAGTGGGACCGTATACGCGAGATGCACGAGGGGCTTTCGCGACATACTACATCGGCAGATTTACGTAGTTGAGAATAAAGGAATCCATCGTGAGAGCCGCAAGCAAATACAAAATGATAAGCGGCACGAATGCGTACCAATATCGCTCGAATCGCTTGATACACAGTCCCGCGAGCAGAATAAGCCCGGGAACAGCGAGAAAAAGAACGCGTTGCGTAATCGCAGGCCATAATACGGCCGGAATGGATGACGCAAGCACAGACACGAGAAAGACTTTCTTTTTGTGATCGAGTGTGGGATCAAAAAAGCGACGCACAAATTCATATGCACCAATGAGTGCAACAGGCGCGAGGAACGTGAGCAGAGAACCAAAACTCTTTATGTACTCCACAATAACCGAGTTGTACTCGTAGTAGTCTTGACTCACATGAATCCAATACGCGTATGTATACCCGTATTCACGGTATATGTAGAGGTGCTGTAATACAGCCGGTCCGACGACGAGCAGGCCAAGCGGAACAGATTTTGCGAGAAGTGTCAATGGCTTTTTGTAGTACTCGAAAAGAAGTATCGCGCCTAAAGGAATTGAAGCCATGTAGGCATTTTCTTTAAAGAACCCACCGACTGCAATCGTGAGTGCCGCGATCACAAGCATTCGATACCGCCCGGACTCGATATAGAGGTATATCAGCAGCAGCGCAAGGAGATAAAAGAACCATCCCCCTATGTCCATGAAGTACCCCATGCCTTGCGAAAGCATCGAATAATTGCCGGCGTAGAAGAGCCCGCCGATGAATGCCACACGCTCGCTTTCGTAGAATCGCGCAAGGAGCAGGTACAAGACGATGCTTCCGCCGAAAAAGAGAACAGTATCCATTAAGAGCCAACCAACCTCAAACGAGCCTGCGATAGTTGAAAAGAAGCGGAGAGCCTGTATACCGAGCGTCGTTGTCAGCATGCGATGCACGGCGACGATTTCCCGAGTAATTTCACCTGACAGATCGATGCTTAAATGCTGGCCTTGCGCATATGCCTTGGCGGCATCGACATAGCTAAGTGCATCACCCTGAAGAATATGAGGGAGAAAGTAGAGCGAGAGACTTGCGATGACGATGAGGCAGCCGATGTAGGCGACAAAAAAGGGCTGCCGCGAAGTCGTACTGATGGTATCCCCCGCCCGTGATGAGGTGGTCACACCTACTACATCGTCCATACGTGCCGGATTGTATCATCATGCGGTATTACTGGCACGCAGAGCGCTTTCGCTGTAGCATATCCAGACATGTTAAGGCGATCAAAGGATACATTTCTTGCACTCTTGCGATGGAGCGAGATGTATACCAAGACCGATATGCTCTATATGGTGCAGGGAGGATTTTGGCTTACGCTCGCAAAAGGTGTAGGGATGTTCTCCTCGCTTCTTCTCGCAGCCGCGCTGGCAAATCTCATTCCGCCTGAGGTATTCGGTACTTATAAGTTCGTACTCGCAGGAGCCGGCGTCATCGGCGCTTTCGCTCTCACGGGTATGTCAACTGGCATTACACAGGCTGTTGCTCGAGGGTACGAGGGCGCACTCCGCTCAGGCATCTCCGCGTACATGAAATGGGGGGTGGGTATGACGGGCATCTCTTTGGCGGTCGCGTTGTATTATTTCGTTAATCACAACAATACACTCGCAATTTCCTTCCTTCTTGTCGCAGCGTGCAACACACTCCTTACGAGCTCCTCCTTCTTCAGCCAATTCATTTCAGGGAAAAAAGATTTCAAGACACAGTCCATATTTGACAGTATCGCTGATTTCGTTCCTGCACTTATCTTAATCGCCGCCCTCTTCCTCACCCAAAATCCGGTACACCTTATACTCGTGTATTTCGTCTCCGGTATCGCAATAAATCTTATACTTCATTACTTCACTGTACAGAAATACCACCCGAATAATTCCGTAGACCCGGAGACGATTCCCTTCGTCAAACACATCAGCTTTATGGGAATCTTAGGAAAAGTCGGAGAAAATATCGACAAGGTTCTCGTCTTCCATTATTTGGGTGCAGCACCGCTTGCCCTCTACGCCTTCGCCCAGACGCCAGTCGCGCAACTCAAATTACTCGTTGATATTCCTGTGAAGCTCGCCTTCCCCAAGTTAAGCGAGCGCAATTTTTCGGAGCTGCAAAAATCTCTTCCGAGAAAAGTAGTGTTTCTCGTGGGCGTGATGCTTGCCATTGTCGTCTGCTACATTCTCTTTGCCCCTCTCCTTTTTAAGCTCTTGTTCCCAGCGTACGTCGGGGCAATCGTCTATACCCAAATACTAGCCCTCTCCCTTGTACTTACTCCCGTTTCGATATTGAGCAGTGCCTTAGTGGCACACATGAAAAAAAAGGAGCTCTACATCTCGCAAGCAATATTGCCCATCGTAAGAATTGCGTTGTTTATTCTCCTCCTGCCACCCTTTGGCATCTGGGGAGCCATATGGGCGACCATCACTTCTCAAGCCATTACGTTCGTAGTCTTTGGATATCTCTTTTGGCAGGCAAAGCATGAGGGAGCAACCGTATGACGAAGCATATGGAGACAATAAAATTCCTTAGACTTTTGAAAGTACGTGGAAGCAAAAAGCTTCTTCATCTTCTCTATTTTCCGCTGTGGCTCCTATTTAAACTTCGAAATCTCGGTTTTACACACGCAGAGAAAGACACGGAAGAAGATCCGAGGGTGAGCAAGGAGAGAAGTATCAGAAAACTTCTGGAGCGTATACCAGGTGGGAAATTCTTGGAAGTCGGCATCGGTGAATTCCCACATTTCGAGAGGCTGAAACTCATCAACGAACATTCTATTTCGTACGTTGGGTGCGATTTCAAGAGCGTCTGCGAGAGCCACGAAGAAGAATTGGCGATAAAGGGCTTCGATACAAAAAACATTTCCTTCGCGATGAACTCCACTGGCACGTATTCATGGACTCTTTTTGAGATGCTCCAAAAGGGCGAACAATTCGACGTTATTTACGTGGATGGTCATCATACCTTTTACATAGACCTACCCGCGATGATGCTCGCGGACAAACTCTTGAAGCCAGGCGGCTACCTCTTGCTCGACGACATTCCATGGAGCCTTTCGTTCCTCAAAGCAAATATGATGCGTAGCTTGAGCCAGTGGTATTTTTATCGCACGATGTACAACTTCTCGGACTACACAAAAGAGCAGCAGTCCCTGCCGCACATCAAAATGATAGCGGAAGAGCTACTCATCAAACGTTCCGGCTACAAGAAGGACGAAAATCTATCGCTCCCTCACTGGTGGGTCCTCCGGAAGTAATAGCCCTAGCTCAACCGCTTTTCTCCCTCCTTTGTTACCACATGCGGGTACGGCATCGGGAAGAATAATTTTCCTCCGTCTTCCAGATACTGCTTCTCACGTTTCAACAATTCGTCTTTGAAGAACCAGATGAGGACGAGCATGGCCGACGGCTTCATATCGCGCGCTTCCTCTTCCGAGACGACGCGGATATCGGTGCCGAGTGTACGCAAGCCCACCTTCTCGGCGTATCGGTCAGAGATCGCAGGCAACATTTCCTTCGTGATACCGAAGTACTGCAAGAGTACATTGCCTTTGGTCGAGGCCCCAAGCCCGACGACGGTTCCTCCGGCTTTTTTCTCTGCCTCTAGAAAATCGAGGGTGGTGCGTTTCAGCTGCTCGATTGATGCAGCAAACTGCTCGTACGTCGCTTTTTCTGAAAGGCGCAGTACCTGCTCGGCTTGCTCTATTTCGCGCATACCCGGCGACACATCGCGAGGGTCATCGGCGTGCACCGCAAAGAATCGCAAGCTGCCACCGTTCACATCATTTTGCGAGGCGTCAATTATCTTGAGATCGTGACGCTCCATGAGAAATTTGAGTGTCCTCAAAGAGTAGTAGAGCAAATGTTCATGGCAGATGTCATAAAAATTCATCGTCTGTATCGTCGTCGCTAGGTAGCTCAGTTGCACACACCACGTGCCGCCCTGAGCGAGCACCGATTTTACTTCGGATACGAATGCGTTCGGGTCGTCGAGATCATAAAACATCGCGATGGAAGATACCACCTTGAAGAATTCGCCACCGTTTGCCGCTCTAGCCTTATCGGCGGAAAAATAGTCTTGAATGACAGTAATCGAAGGGTCGAGAGAACTCCTATTGATATTCTGCGCGGGGTCCATACCGATGCGACGCATGGTTATCGGGAAGTACGTAAGCATCGTGCCGTCGTTGCAACCGATATCAAGTACTGAGTCACCTTCTTTCAAATTTGCATGCGCTTTAATGTCCCGCGTTACATCGGCGAGCGCGTCGCGCATCATGGGATTCACTCCGGAGCGATAGAAATAGCTACGATACATCAAGTCGCGGTCTACTGTCTCGCGGAGTTGGACCAGGCCGCAGATGTCGCAGAGAAGCAGGGTGAGCGGTACGCGTGTCTTGGAGACCTCATCAACATCGTCGTTATTCTTTACGAATGAAGACGAAAGATATTGCTCACCGAGATTGAGTACCTCTTTCAGTTGCTCATTGCCACAGATGCGGCATCGCGAAATATTCTTGTACATACATTTATAGACTACAACGCTCTCTAATGAGTATCTTGAGAATCCGCCAGCCCGTTCTGAATGGGCGCATCTTTCTCACACCGCCGATCCGCTTCGGCTCAATTGCGGGAATATCAGCTACCCGCAATCTCTTTTTCCTGAATTGTATGGGCATTTGCATTGACCAATCGAGACTTGTGGCTGTCATATCAAGCTTCTCATATGCACTCTTGCGATAGCCGCGAAAACCTACGAGAACGTCAGTATACGAACTCCAAAAGAGAAGATTCGTCGCGAATGTAAACCCCCAATTCCCTATCGCCGTGAGAAAGTCGTCGTCGTCGCTCCGCGCACCCGGCGCATAGCGCGACGCTATGACGAAGTCGTAGCCTTCCTGCAATTTCCTTATGACATCGGGGATTTTTTCGGGCATAGAATTTCCATCGGGTGGAAATTCGATAATGATATCCCCGCTCGCCCGCGCGATCGCCTCCTTCATAGCAGAGCCATACCCGGGCTCAATCTGTTGGAAAACCGTGTATCCCTGGCTCTTGCAGAATTCGACTGTACCGTCGGTCGAGCCGCCGTCGACGATGATGATCTCATCCACATACTTCCGGCCAATGCGCGGCAAGACAACCTTCGCGGCTTCAAGCTCATTGAGTGTCGCTGCGATAAGAGTGACGGTCATTGTGGTTTGTTTGCTTGATACCATTCTATGCTTTTCTTCAGACCTTCGCGCAGAGGCACCTCGGTGCGGAAACCGATTTTCTCAAAAGCTCTGCTGGTGTCGGCGCTTCGGCGCAATGGCCCGTCCGGCTTTGTCGTATCAAATTCGACTTTCACTTCCTTACCCGAAAGCTCAATGAGAAGGTGCGCCAAGTCACCAATGGAAATCTCTTCGTCACTCCCGATATTGAGTGGGTCAGCAACGGCGTATTTCTCGCAGACCTGGAGGATACCGCGGGCGAAGTCGGTGACGTATATGAAGGAGCGCGTCTGCGTGCCGGTTCCCCAGACGACGAGCGGATTTTCACCTTCGAATATCCTCTTAATGAGTCCGGGGATGACGTGGTTATATTCTGCGAAAAAATCGTCTCGCGGACCATATCCGTTGTACATGCGCGCGATAGCGACCTTCATACCGAACTCCGCTGCGTACGCTTGGCCCACGTATTCCTCCATACGCTTGGACCAGCCATATCCGGCATTGGCCGCTTCCGGCACGCCCAAAAATCCTTCCGACTCGAGCGCGTGGTTGCTCGCCTCACGTGAATACACGCAGGCCGAGCTCACCACCAAGAATCGCTCGACCTCTGCCTCGCGCGCAGCATCGAGCACTTGCAGATAGGGTTGCATGTTGTCGCGGAAGAGGCTCCCGTGATGCTTCATACTATGTGCTATGCCCCCGCCCTTGGCGGCGGCAAGATTCATGACGATCTCTTGACCTTGCATGAGCGCATCGACACGAGGCCGATCGCGTAGGTCCGCTTCGACGATGGATATACGGTCACGAACGCTGTCCAGAAAATCTGTCTTGGTCGTTGAACGTACCGGCACGGTGACATGCGCCCCACGCTCCACGAGCATTTCTACAACGTGGCTGCCGATAAAACCAGCCCCGCCGGTCACGAGCACCTTTTTTCCTGTATAAAAATCAGACATGGTGTGCTGTAAGAATGTTTAGAGGTACACTATATCATCCCGCGAAATAACGAACTAGAACAAGGTCCTATGCTACACTCCGCCTACGTATGATTGCGAACCTCTTGCTCCTGATCAAAGAGGTCCGCGCTCGCGCCAACGCCCTGTATCCTTCGCCGATGCGCATCATCCGATTCTGTATCTCCGGTGGTATTGCGACTTTGGTAAACCTTGGAACCCTCTTTTCCCTTACTCACTTCTTCAGCGTCTGGTACGTATTCTCATCGATAATTGCATTCATGCTCGCCTTTTGGGTAAGTTTTTCGATGCAAAAGCTCTGGACGTTTAAGGATGTATCCAGAGATCATGTGTATGCGCAGGCACTCACCTTTTTGACCATTGTGTTTGTCGGGCTTGGGATCAATACAACGCTTATCTTTGTGCTTGTTGAATACGGGGGACTTCACTACTTGGGGGCACAGCTCATAAGCGGTGTCTTCATCGCCATGATGAACTACTTCAGCTACAAACACCTGGTGTTCCACGATACTCACGAGGGTGTAATGCCTTCTATCGGCGGAGCACCCAAAAAATAACGAAACCGAGCGGAGCAAAGAACCGAAAGTGATGGAATCGGGCATTAAGCCAATCGGCACCAGGGATCTTCTTAGGAATGAGGAGCCGATACCCGCGTTCAACGATGGTAAAACCGGATGCACGGAAGATGCGTTCCGTTTCTTGTATTGGATCGCGTGTGTGTGGGCCTTCGGGCATTTTCATATGGAGCTTCTCAGCGAGCATGAGTACCGGTTCCCAAAGCGGGTTGGCGACGGAGATAACGACCGTACTACCCGAGTCCGTGCGGGCGGCAAGTTGTCGCACAAATTTCTCGAGACCGCCCACATGCTCCAGCACGTCGGCAAGAAAAATGTACGGATATCCGAACATTTTCGTGCTTTCAAAAATATCTTCGCGCTCGAACTGAAGATTCGATTTGCCCGCATATTTGCGCCGTGCGATTTCCACCATCTCTTCGCTCACGTCGACCCCCCTTCCCTCTTTCGGCTCAAGGCGTGCCAAGATGTCCCCCGTGCCACAGCCGATTTCGAGAACTCGCGCCCCTTTCGGGATGAATTGCCCGTACAATAGTTTCAGATTCTCGTGGTAATAGGCATTCTTTTTTTTCCAGTAATCATACTGGGCGGCAATTGCGTCAAAGTAGTCTTCCGAAAAAGTCACACAAATTTTATCTTACGCAGGGCAAAAACGGTCATTTTCAGAAGCAACCATCCGTGACTCCACCGCTCTATATTCGTCGTCCCATAGGTACGCTCTCCGTAATGGACCGGCATATCAATGATCTTTCTGTTGAGCTTGGCGGCTCCGAAGAGTAGGTCGAAGTCGCCGAAGGGATCGAAGTCGCCGAAAAACGAGCGGCCCGCCTGTATTTCTTTGTAGTCCTCGCGCCACAGCATCTTCGTGCCGCAGAGCGTGTCTTTCAACTTCGAGCTCAAAAGCCAGCTGAAAGCGAGCCCAAAAAACTTATTGGCAAGAAAGTTAAGAAATTGCATAGATTGTTTCTCAAGGGGGTACACAAGCCGCGAGCCATTGATGAAATCCCCCCTTCCTTCGACAAGGGCCCGATAGAATTTTTCCACGTCCGGAGCAGGCACGGTCATATCCGCATCGTATATAGTAAGGATATCCCCAGTCGCCATGTCGAATCCTTTGCGTACCGCATCACCCTTGCCTTTGCCCTCCTGCTGTGCGATGAGTATTTTCTTCTTCGCGCCGTACTCTTTTGCGACACGTTGGATTTCTTGCCACGTATTATCCTTGGAATGTCCTTCGACAAGGATTAGCTCGGTGAACTCTCCGAGCGTTGGCAACTCTTTTACAATGCGCTCTATCATACCGGCCTCGTTACGTGCCGGGACAACAATGGAAAGCGAGGGGTTGGGAATCGGTGAGCGGGAGTCCTGCTTGCGCAAGACGACGTAGTGATACAAGCCGAGCCGTGTGAACGGAAAAATATTCGCAAGGTAGGCGTTGAAGAACGTGCTTATGAATGGGACGCGTTTCGGAATGAGCATCCGCGTGCCGCTCCGCACCGCCTCCAGCCCCGCGAGGTGCGCGAAATTCTCAAGGTCAGTGCGTGAGACCCAATTTTCCAAGCGATATGGCACCCGAAGTCCGAGCGCTGAAGCGAGGCGCAGTACCGGCCCCCACAATGCGCTGTGCTGTGTCACCACTATGCGGCCGCGCCACGAGATGAGCCTTGTCGCTTCCCGAAAAAGCATCTCAATATCATCGACGTGTCCGAGCAAGTCTGAAATAACAACATATTCGAACACACCTTTGACTTGCGAGAGCTCCGTCTGTTTGAATTGGAGCCCCGGCAAAATCCCCTGCTTGTTGACCTCACCTATGATGCGGGCGCTCGCGTGGATACCCAGCCCACGGGCCGGGGCCAACAGATTGAGGAGCGACGCCGAGTCGGCTCCGACGTGGAGCACCGAACTGCCGCGCGGGACAAGGAACCCGACGAAGGATTCGAGCGAGTCATGGTAATACGGATTCTTGCGCCGCCACTTGAGACGCTCGTCCGCCTGTGCATCGAAATACTCTCGCGCGGTCTTACTGAGGTGCATAGGTTACTTTATAGCGTATGGATCGCTTCCTGCACAGCCATATACGTAGGCGTTGATGACTCCGGACGAAGTCGTGAAGATTGGTGTGCATGTACTGAAAAACTTACTGTAAAAACTTGCATCATTGAAGCGGGGCACACCCACGACCAGATATGCGCCGGTAAACTTCGAGAATAACGCCTTGTGTCCTTCCTCGTAACCGGGGACCGCATAAAATCTGCCGCTGAATTTGCCCATTCCTCTGAGCTCGTACGCTCCGATCTCCCCGTGGGAAATAATACTTTTCACATCGTCTGAACTAGCAATGTACGCGAGACTCGCCCGAAGGGCCGAGGGTGCGCTGCCGTTAATGCGGCCCCAAATATACTCTTCGATGAAAATACCGTTGAACGCTACACCGACCACAATAAGAGCGACGAGAAGCGCACCGCGCGCTTTCGGTACGAAAAGCGCGAGAGCAGCAAGAGCGGCGGAGATGCCGAATCCAGCGGCGATGACGAGGAACGAGACATAAAATCCTATCGGTCCGTCGCCCCCCGTGAACGGCATGAGAATATTCCAATTCCCGGCTGCGATCGCAGAGAGCCATTCCGTTTTCGGATAGAGCGGCATGACACTCGGTGAGAGGAAGTTGAGGGCGACGAGCAATGTCGCACACATTGCTCCGAGAATAGATCCTGCCGCGAGAGCTCGCACCGTAAGTCCGCGCATTGCATCGGTGAAGATGGTACCCATGATAGCTGCGAGCGGCACGATGGTATACATCAAATACTTATCGAGCGCTCCCTGAGAGAAATCAAATAGGACAAAGTAAAAGAACGCGCCCAAGCCGAGGTAGACGAAAAATATCCTGTTCTTTGTGAAGGTATCTTTCGTGAGAAACACCAGTGGTAGGAGAAGGAGCGGAGAAAGGTAGAAGACCGCCTTCACCGCTTGTATCAGGATCTGTAAATATCCGCGCCCTTCAAATCGCACATAGGAGAGCGCGTGCAGAATAGTCTGGCTCACGTCAAAAGAAGGGAGAAAAAAGTGTGCGCTCGCGAGTGCAACAGCTGCCGCAACCCCACAAACCAAAGCGGCGAAAACTGCACGGATGAGAAGCCTGCGTGTAAGCCTGTGACGCACTTCGAAGAGGTAATCGAGCGCGAGCGCTCCCAAGACGAGCACGAAACTGAGCTTGGTTAGAAACCCGGCGATGAGCGCGAGCGCAAGAACAGACAGCCATACATACGAAACACGAGCGGATGCCGCATCACGAAAACGGTCATATGCGTACACTGCCGCGAGAAAAAGTGTCGGGAGCACGGCCCCATCCGTATCTACCATCAGCGAGGCAAATACACCGTACATGCAGATGATATAGAGCGCGAGAGAGGCGTAGGCCGCATGCAATCCCGCCCTCCGTCGGACTATCGCATACAAGAGAATGGCCGATAGAACGCCAAATATAAGCGGTATGAGACGCAAATGGTCTGAGCCGACTATATCGCCGGCAGAGAGGTACAAGAGTTCTGTTAGCGGTGGGTGCCCGGAAAGCGCGCCTACCATATGCGAGCGCACAATCTCTCCAATCTTTGCCTCGTCCTGATGATATGGAAGAGAGAGCCCGGGGAGGCGTATCGCTACGAATGCCGCGAGCAGGACAAGTACGACCACCATCTCACGCTTCCCGATCCACTCTAAGCTTCGTTTGGCCAGCTTTTTCTTTGCTTCGACGCATGAGACGGAGACAGCCGTAATCGCTGAAGCAATAACACGAGCCGACGCATGCGCTTCGTATACCGCCCGCGCCATCTCTGCAAGCTGCTTTCCAAGTGGGCGGTCGTCTCTAAGCCGCTCAAGAGCGGCTTTAATCGCTTCCGAGTTCTCCAACGGCACCATAAGACACGAGACCTCATCCTCAAGAAGTTCGGATATCCCAGGCACTCGTGCTGTAAGGTAGGGAATACCCATAGAGATCGACTCATATGCTTTGTGCGGTATGTTGCGGTCCGATCGCTCGTTGTCCCCAAATTGGCCGAGGCTCACGTCGGCATCAAGCATCAGACGGCGCATCTCATCAAAAGAAATGTGCTCTGCGATAAGCTCTACATTCGATAATCCGCCGGCCCGCTCACGTACAGCCTCAAGCAATGGACCGTATCCAATGATCCGAAATGCGAAACGTTTGTCGTTTTGTAAACCTTCTGCGGCGTCCAGTATGTGCATGATGCCCGCTTGGGGAATAAGCCTGCCCCGGAACAACACAACAAATGGCTCAGTGCGCGTGACACCTCGCTCCCCACGCGGTCCGAATACCTCTTCATCCGCCCCTGTGTACACAACTCGATATTTCTTCCCACTACCATATCGACGCTGCATATATTCCTTCTGAAGTTCACTGTCGACGAGGATGGCATCTGAGAACGCAACTGCAAGTCGATCCACCCATGAGTACCACGTCCGAACAAAAAATCCGGCATCGTACGTATGCTCCGCAGCGTCCGAAAGAGAGCCTAGCAGATCGGACACAACCGGAGCAGCGCCAAAGAGCCGCGCAAGAGGCACTACAATGTGCCCGGGGTACCCGACTAGTATGACGTCGTACGAACCTTTCAGGGCACGGAGACGCTGCACCAGCCGGATGTACTTAAGCAACCCTCGACTGTTGTCCCTACATTCGATGATTTCGTGCCCTGCATCGCGAAGAGCGCGCATATAAATCCTGTTGCGCGAAAATTCAGGGTCGTAAATGCCGAAATAGCAGAATCGCATAGTAATCATTTTTTTTCTGACATCTCGGTTATTACGCGTTGCGCAAGAAACGGCAGACTCTGTCCCGCAAGTACTTTCTCCCGTAATTGCGCCGCAAGAGTGGCACGCGCACCGTCCGCGAGCGCAAGGAACTCACGCAACTTATCCGCCACCGCTTTTACATCTTCAGCGACAAGGGACTGCTCACCTGCAACTGTCGCAAAATCTTTGCTTGCCGCGATGACGACGCAGCCGGACGCGGCAGCCTCGAACATCGTCTTGTCGTACGTGCCGCTCGAAGACAGATTTACGAATATTTCGTGCTTGTTGAATATGTCCGGTGCTTGGGTGTGCGGTACACCTTCGTAAAAATTCACGAAGTTCCCGAGACCGAGTGTCTGTGCACGCTTGATGACCTTCTCACGATACGCGGTATCTTGCGGGAGAGCCGTCCCATAAAAAGACGTCGTGAATTGGACGCCTTCTTTCGAAAGTATTCCGAGTGCTTCCAGCAGCACATCCGGCTTTTTTGCGGGCGCGAAGCGGCTCAAGAATAAAATGGAGCGTGGCATGCGGAACCCAGCGCCCGGCGCAAATAACTGAGTGTCCACTCCGACCGGCATGATGACTGTCTTTTTGTATTTTGCCGTGTAGGAATGTGCCGAGGTACAAAATACTTTCACAGCGAACATCGCGGCCATATCCGTCAGAAACCCGCCGGCGTAGTGATTGCGCCACATATACATCCGCTTGCCCAAAAGCTTCCAGAGCCATCCGGCGAGCAAAATATATTCCTGATTCATGTGCACGAAGACCGTGTCGTACTCGCCGCGCAATTTCCAGACGTATCCGAGAAATCGAAAAACATATTTCCCGCGCGACTCTCCTTTTTCCTTCCCCAGCGAATGAACATGCACATTCGCCGGAAGTTTGTGTTCACCCTCTTTGAGGCATATCACATGGATGTGCTCGAAATGCTTCGCAAGCTCTTCCAGCCACCCGTGAAAAAATCCGAGGAACGGGTCCGTACTATCGACAACCTGTGTGACGACGAGAAGTCGTTGCGGTTTACTTCCCATAGACGCCATCGAGCAAATCGAGGTCTTTGTGCGCATCACGCAGAAGCTTCACATTTTTCTCCTCCATTCCCTTCAGTGCCTCAATGCCCGCTTTATCTTCCGGAAACACTTGTTCATACATCGAGCGGAACGCAGCGAAATCTTTGATGAAGCAATGCCCGCCTGCACCGCGGCCGGGAGGTCCGCCATGTCCGCTCGCGTGTATCGGGTCAAGGTGCGAGCGGCCCATTCTAGGGTCGGCCGCGAAGGCGTCGCGCACGTGCTCGTAATTGCCGCCGAGCTTCTGCACAAGATCGTAGAGGATGTTGACGTACACGACCTTGATATAGAGCCAGTTATTGCCCGCATACTTGATGAATTCCGCCTCCACTGAGGAGCACACGAGCTCAAATGGTGCAGGCGGAAGAATAGAAATGACCTTTTGCCCGAGCGCGCGTACTTCGGGTGTATCCGTACAAATACCCACGATGTTGCGGTCCGGATGCGCGGCGTCGTATGCGGCGGTCGCCTCGCGCAAGAATTCGGGTGAGTGCATCACGACCTGTTTCGGGAATTCTTTTTGTATCTTTTCAGTCATGCCGGGGAGCATGGTGGATTTAATGACCGCGACTTTGCCCTCGCCCACGAGCCCGACCGTCTGCCGCACGATGGTGTCGCTAAACCCGTCGGGTGTAGTCGGCGTCGGTACCGCGATAAAAACGATATCGCAATCTTTTATTTTGTCTTTATTGTTGCGATACGGCTCTTCGAGCGAATACCGGACTACTTTAAAGCCGCGGCTTTCGAGCTCATCGGCATAATTCTTGCCGATGAATCCCTGCCCCACATAGCCCACGGTGGGTTGCTCACCGGTGCTTTTCTTCTCTCCCGCGCGAGCTTCGACGCCTGAGACCGAAAGAGAGATATCGGCGAACCACAGTTCGCGGTATTCGGCTTCATTGGGAAAACTGAGCGTGAGTTTGCCACGCTTCCTTTCGGATAAAACGGCGGTGGCGACACGAGGCAAATCTCCGACCTTCGCAATAACAGCGCCCGCCTCACGCGCAAGACCTATATCGTAGGAAACGACCGGACACCCGGCCGCAAGCGCTTCTACGATGACCATGCCGAATCCTTCGTATTCCGACGTAACGAGGACGAGGTCTGCGGATTTGTAAAACGGGAACGGGTCTTGCGCGCCTTCAAACACCACTTTGTCCGTGATACCGAGCTCGCGCGCGAGCGTTTCGAGTGGCACACGCTGTGAACCGCTCCCGATGACGACGAGCCCCGCGCTCGTATCCGCTTTTGCAATTTCTGCAAATGCACGGACAGATGCCGCGACATTCTTTTCTTTTTCCAACCGTGCGACAACAAGAACGATTTTCTTGAAATTCGGGTACCGCTCACGCTTATCGAGCGGTTCCGTTTTTTTGAGATTCTCAAGGTCGACAAATACAGGCAGTACGGTAACGGGCGCTTTGATACCGCGTGCAGCAAGTGAATCTGCGATGCGTTTGGAAACAACACGCACGGAATCCGCCCGTGTGAGAAGAAATCGCGCAAGCAACACTTTCAGGCGATTGCCGAGCGAGAGGCCGCCGAAGTACGGGTCGAAAAGGTCGGTATGTACTTGCAGGTGGAGTTTGCTTCCCCGCATCCACGCGATTATCCATGCGACGAAGCCGGTCAAGAACGGGTCTTGCGCAGAGACGACATCCGGCCGTTGGAGTCGCCATCCGGCCGCAATAGTGCGCAGAGAGCCCAAAACGCGTCCCAAGCCAAATCCCCGCACCGAGGCGTTTCCTGATATCTGGACGAGCTGTAGGGGCCCGTGGGGCACCAGGACGTCCATGCGCTCCACCGTGCGCGCCTGCATCTGCAGGCGCTTGGTAACAGCGCTCGATTCATTAAAAGCGTTCCAATCGGTGGAGAGTACCAGTACGCGCATCCCGTTAGAAGTAGGAAGCCTGCGCTTCCGACTCAAAAATTATCGTTCCTAAGATATCGACCATATGTAAAGCTACCACCTGCTTACCACTAGAAGAACTTCCGTGACTTCTAACGGGACGCATCGACGCATTCTAGCCGTTTTTTGGGTGCCTATCAAATCACTTCACCCGGCAGCTGCTTGCACAATGACTGCGTGTTCCGCGACGACTTTCCCCCACGTCTGGTCCATCGGAAGTCCGGCGACGACGCGAATGGCTTCACGGTAGTTCCCTGCGTCGAGCATGCGCTCCATCGCCGTTTCGAGTGATGCATCGTCCATCGGATCGAATTGCATGTAGTCGGGCAACTGTGCGGAGAGACCGTTGTCGCGGCTGATGAGCGCAGGTTTGCCAAGCGCCAAGCTTTCGAGAATGAAATTCGGATTGAATTCGGTGAGCGCGGGAGCGAGCGCGACGGACGACGCGTTGATGCGGGCGAAGAGCGCCTTCTGATCTACCTTCGGAATTATCTCCACTTTGCTGCCAAGCGCAGCCGCCCTCGCTTTTAGTGCCGCTTCATCGGGACCGTCGCCAATAAGGACGAGTCGGGCATTGTCGTGCTTTGCAGAAATGGTCCTGAACACTTTGAGAACGCGCGGCAGATTCTTATACGACACGAACCTCCCCGCAAAAAGGAATGTGAACGTGTCTTTTTCGAGTGTCGCGGAGGTCTTTGTCGGGAATGGGTTTTTGATCTGCACGACTCTTTTTTCGCTCACGCCGTAGTGCCTCACGTAAATATCTTTGAGAAAGTCGCAGTACGTTACAACGGTGTCTGCAGTGCGCACCACGCGGCGAATGATGCGATACAGTGTCGGCTTATCTTTCTTGAAAAGCCCTTGCTCGTAGTATGCGCGCATCGGCAAGGACCTCTCGCCTTTTTCCACGATGCGCTCCCAGATAGGGTCGCCGCCGATACGGAGGATGAATGGCTTGCGGAGGAGTTTTGCGAAGAGTGCGCTTGGAATGCCGGCGGTCGTGAGGTCAAATGCATAGAGCACATCGTGCTTGAACGATTCACGCGCAATGGCCAAGGCGTAGAGCAGCCACGAGGCGAGCTTGCCCCACTTCCGGCTCACCCGTACCACCCGGTATTTTTGCGAACTGCCTGTGTGATTGCCAAAAGCGACCACTGTGACCTGCCATCCGAGGCCCGCAAAATGTTCAGCTATCTTGCGCACGTGTGTGGCGGGACCCCCGACGTCGGGGAAAAAGATACCCGTGGTAAGAAGCACGCGCATTGGTTCTATGCTACCGTAGAGTGCAATGGAACAAAAGCGCCTGAAAACCGCTATTATCGGGGTCGGCAGATGGGGTAAGAATGTCGCCCGCGAACTCGCAGATGTAAGCGAGCTCGCGTATTTTGCCTCAGAAAGCGACAAGAACGACGCGTGGGCTGCGACAGCCCTGCCCCAAACCCGTCGTGCGAGCGTGGAGGAAATAAGTGCCGATGCCGTGGTCGACGCGGTAGCCATCGCCACCCCGGTCGCAACGCATGAAAAAATAGCCCGGCGTTTTCTTGAAGCCGGAAAGCACGTCTTCGTGGAAAAGCCGCTGACAGAAACCTCTGCGGAGGCATACGCGCTCGCTGCGCTCGCGCAAGAAAAGGGCCGCATACTTATGACGGGCTACACGCTCCTCTACCACCCCGTCTATCAGGAACTCAAACGCCTCATACAAGAAAAGGGTGCTACGCGCATAGAATGCACGTGGAAAAAGCATGGGACGTTCTTCGACATCATCGAAAATGCTCTTCTCACTCATCACCTCTCAATTGCATACGACCTGTATGGCATGCCGGAGTCCGCATCGGTCACTTTGCGCGAGGCGGGAGAAACCGTATGCGATCGCATCGAGACGAAGTTCGCCTACAAACAGTGCGAATTCATTTCGAAGATAGATAGGCTCTCGGAAGAGAAGGCCCATACGATTGAGGCAACACTCATCGATGGCACGAAGCTGCGGTGGGACGACACGAAATTATACAAGGGTGAAGAGGTTATTTTTGAAAGCACCGAGACATCGCTCACGCAAGAAGTACGAGTGTTTATCGGGGCCGCAGGCGGAGGAGCGATACCGCGCACGGCCGGAGATTTCGGCGCACACGTGCTGAAAATCCATGAGATGCTCGCCCCGCCGACGGCGGGGCGAGCCTAGAGAAGTGCCACGACCTCTTTTGCCGCCTCCACACAATTCCCAATTTTCCCCGAGAATATTCTGATGTAGCGGTCGGAAAGTTTGGTCACGATGGTCGGTCGCGCATCGGTCTTTTCGAGCCGCGGTAAGACCGTGCGTATGGTGAAAAGAGAGCCAACGTGTTCTGCCGTACCAAGAGCGGGTATGTACTGCGAGCCGCTTGCGATGAAGTCTTGTATCTTCGTAATGGGCGGATTCTTGATGAGGCCGCGGTCGAGGAGCGGTGCAAGGTTTTCGGGAATAATGGGGGTTCGACCGATGTTGGTCGCGTGTATCGCGTGTACCACGTTGCCGAGCACGTGCAGCCCGCTGTCCCCCCACGGGTCGGCGCACATGAACGGTCCGTCAAGGACCACGATGCCAATGTTCTCCAAGCCGGACAAACGAACGACCGGCTTTTCACACACCTCGTACTGGTATTCCTGGGTCACATCAACTTCCGGCGGCACGAGCTCATTGAGCCGCGCGTATGTCGCGAGTACTACCGTATCGAATGATTCGAGCATCTCCGGAGTGGCGCGGGTGTTGAGGTGGAGCTCAACGCCTGACTCTTTGAGTTTCTTGAGAACGACACGCCGCAGAGCTGCCGGATCCATCCACGATTCCTCTCCTTCAACGACGAGAGCGACCAAATTGGGAACGAGATGCGGCTCGGCCGGGATTTCCTTGACCTCTAGTCCCTGCTCACGGCAAAACGCGAGAAATGCTTCCGGAGCAACCAAGCTTCCCTCTTTGGCGATAGCATAGATGTGCCGGCCGTTCTCGATTACAGCCTCGCGATACTCATCGCGGAACGAGACGTCTGCCTCCTTCGCCGAACGCGCCGTATCTGACGAGCGCGGGTAGTGGTACCCACGGTGGAGCCGGTACTGATTGATGCCGGAGGCGGCCTGCAGGACATCCGATTCTTTTTCGAACAAATGCACCTCGTGCCCCGCGCGTGCAGCATAGATGGCGGCGGTAGCGCCAAATATTCCTCCACCGACGACAGCAACTCTCTTCATAAGCATCCACTATAGCAAAGCATAAGGGGGCGCAACCGCGTCCCCCTATTGGAGCCGAGCACAAGATGTGCTCTCATCACATTCGCTGTGCGGCTTTGAACCAGCCCTGAAAGACCTGAACCGCCGCCTCTGTGGCAGCATTCATGCCATCAAAGACAAGGCGTTCCCCGAGCTCAAACCCCGGGAACCACAGAGTGAGCAGATTCGGCTCAAGCGGGGAACGGGACCGTTCCCTCTGCGACTCCTCTCGGCGTCGCAGCTCCTCGGCGATGGCTGCGTCACGCAGCATACGCTCGAGTCGTCGGTTTCTGGGCATGAGCATTCCTTAAGTTACCCTATACCAGCAGACACCCGTCCGGCTGTTTTTCCTAGCAAGTTATCCCCTACCTGTTCAAGATCGGGAGAAACACTTTCTCGCGCATGTCTTTCGCCACCGTGTTCCAATCGTACTTTTCCACCGCGAGTGCATGCGCCGTCGCCACGACCGCGCGCACTTTTTCAGGGTGCTCCATGATGTCTCTCACCGCCTCCGCCACTTGTTCAGGCGAATCAGTATCCACTGCCCACCCCGTCTTATATTCAGGAGAAGGCGCACCAAACTCTTGAGTGCGCTCCTCGCCTGCCCCGTGAGAATTCGCGCTTGCGCGAATCTTTTCGGGGTCGAAAAGAAAATCCGCGATACCCCCCTCCTGTGTGCCGATGACGGGTAATCCCGCTGCAAATGCTTCGACGAATGAATTGCCCATGCCTTCGGAGCGCGATGGTCTCACGAATATGTCGGAGGCGTGCAAATATTTCGGGATATCCGTATTCGCCACTTCACCCATGAATCTCACACGCTCAGGCACTTTGCATTCACGCGCGAGCCTCTTCAGCGTGAGGTCATCGGGCCCCACACCGAGTACGATGAACCGGACATGCTCGGGAAGAAGCGGGAGCGCTTTGATGACGACGTCGATGCCGTTCTTGCGCACGAGGCGGGAGGTCGTGATGAGGAACACATCTCCCATCCTTTTGCCAAGGCTATCTTTCAGGGCGTCGATGACCGTAGGCATTTCTTTGCGCGAGAAGTGTGCGACGTCCACCCCGTTCGGGATAACTTCAAGCCGTCCCGTAAAGCCGCGACGGTGCGCCCAGCGTCCGAGGAATGTGGAAATGGTCTGAACGACATCGGCACGCTTGAAAACACGCGTAAAAAGGGGCCAGAGTGGCACCATCATCCGCTCTATTTTTTCGAGCCGATCACCTTCTTGGAGCGTAAGGATGTACGGAACACGCGGGTGCAGTAGTTTGAAAATGATAGCAGGAATGCCGCTCGAATGCGCCATCATCGCCCAGATGGCATCGTAGTGATGCGTGCGATGGAGCGAGAACGCCTTCCACGCAGCAAGAAATTGGAAAAGTGGTTTATTGAGGTTAAGCGGCCACTTCCGCAAGTCCGACATCGAAGCACCTCGCCTCGCGATGCCAATGCGGTGTATCAGCACATTCCCTATCTTCTCGACCTTCGGAAGCGCCGCATCAAAGCGGTTCGTCACCATGTGGAATTCGATATCGGGATTGCGGTCGGTTATCTCCTTAATAGCGACCTCGGCTCCACCGATATACTTGGGAAAATACGCGAGAGAAAAGATGAGAATGCGCTTTCCGCCGGAGGCGGATCCGCCTTCGGCGGACATGTGATTATCAGACATACTATTTTCCCGTAATCTCCTTCACGTACTCTTCGAGACCGTGCTTTGCGCTCCACCCCAACGACTTTGATTTCGTCGTATCAATTCCCGAGGCGAGTCGGTTACCCGCCCGCTCCGGCAGCATCGTTATCTCATTCGAGAACATATTGGCGACTTCGAGAATGGTGTACTCGCGTTCGTTGCCGAGCCCGAAGTCGTCGCCCCCTCCTTTCTCACCGACCAGCATCAGACCTTCGACGATATCGTCAACGTGCGTGAAATTGCGTTTTTGCGTCCCTGGTGAGACGACGGTGAGCGGCCCGCCTTTCGCGTACTGCTGACGGAATATCTCGACGACGGTGCCATAGGCACCCGCCCGCTCACGCGGCCCGTACACATTGTAGAAATAGGTAATAGCGTACGGAAGCTTGTACCAACCCCCATAATTGCTCACGAGCTCGGTATTCGATGCTTTCGTCCACGCGTATGGGGTCGCATCGCGGGAAAGACCCCCGTCACCGAATTTTGTGGAAGAACCGGCATACACTAACTTGCATTTGCGCTTGCGCCAGTATTCGGCGACACCGAACGTACCTGCGATATTCAAGTCCCAGACGAGGTCCGGTTCTTCCATGCTTTTCTCGACGCGTGAGTACTCGCCCAGGTGATAGATGATATCGGGCGTCTCGGGTACGTGCTTCTCGATGTCCTTGGTATGCCCCTCGCGGTACTCCACGCCCGAAATATGGTTGTCGCGCGAACCCGTGAAGTAATTGTCGAGCGAGATAACCGTGTAGTTCTCCGCCTTCAGGCGGTTGCACAAATGCGAGCCTATAAACCCCGCGCCACCGGTCACGACCACGAGTTTGCTCATATGGCTCTCACACTACACCGCCTCGTCGCTTTCTTCAATGATGTCCCACTCCTTTTTGCCGTACCGTCGTGCAAGTGTCAAAGAACCAGCGGCAAGCCCTGCAATGCCGAGGGCTCCGAACCACCACATGAAAGAAGATTCCGACGGAGAGGTCGCCGCGGCCGCGACCTGCTCTGAACTAGGGCTCGTTGCCGGTAACTCCGGTGGTTCAGTCTTCCCGCTATCTATCTCTGCGGGAACTGCTTCGCTCGCAAGATCCTGCGTAATCTCCTCGTCGCGGTCCTCTGCCGCATCTTCTGGGGTGGTCGTGGTCACGCGTACCGGCAGCGAAGACGTCGCGACGGGTGCCAAGCCGAGTGCGAAGACGCCATTCGGATAATCTAATTCTACGTCCGGGCCGCTTGTGAACCCGAGCGTATCTTGAGATATGTACAACGTGTTGCGGGTAAGAACGAACGTACGATCCGGAATAGTGAACGTCCGCCCAAGAGAACGTATGGCCCAGCGAGAGAGATCGAGCGTGCGGCCTGCATGGTTCTCTATTGCAACACTGCCGTCCGGAAATAGAGACAGCCCGAGCTCCATCCTCTCCACGGTGACCGTGAATTGATCGGAGGCCGAATCTTTTTCTTCGGGAACCTCTAGGACGACTACATACCGTCCGGGATGATCGAAGTGGTGGTAGACGACCGAGGTTTCTGCGGTCGAGCCGTCGCCGAAATTCCAGTGAAATGTAGCGAAGTCTATCAGATGTTTCTTCTCATCGTACGCACGCGCCCGAAATTCCGTATCCGCACCCACGATGACCGTGCGGTCGCCTCCGCCATCCGCAAATACTTTCGGCGGAGGCGGCATTTTTGACGAACCGACGGGCTTGTTCCCCGGGCCAAAGTCTTCTGCGCCGGTCGGCGTCGTGCCGGCTTGAGACCCATCGGACGAACCGGAACTTCCGGAAGGCGAACTCGCGCCAACGGTGATGCCTTGGGTTACGGTCCACTGCATATTCCACTCTTCCACCGGCCAACTCGCGCAGGAACGGCTCTCACTTTCCGGTTTGAGCGCAATCTTGATCGTAAGCGTTTGTGTCCCATTTTGCGTATCCTTGTAATAAAAATTCTTATTCGCGGTGCCTTTGTTCATTGTGAGAACCGACACAGGGCTCCAGTTTGTGGCATTGGAAGAAAACTCTCCCTGTGCCGACGTACTCACGAACGAAAAACATGCCGTACTCGTGAGAGAACTACTTTCGCCTCCCGCTGATTGCGCCTGCACGGTTATCTGCTCCGAAACGACTCCCGGCTGCACGACTTGCGGACCCGTTATAAAAACAAAGTTAGCCACCTCTGCGGATATACTGGCAGGAAGCGCCATCGCACCCACCACGGTCGCGACGACAAGAACAGTATTACTCGTTCGATCCTTCTCCGCGCAATACTTGTTTGAGAACTTCAGGAGATACTTCACCCGCCTGAGGAGATAGGTCGGCAGTGTCATTCGCGCCATTATCGCTCGAAAAGTCCTGTCGAGGCACGGGGCGGGCATGAGGCTGTGGATTCGGGATATGCGGCGGCTTTATGGAGTGCCCGGCTCTTGCAGCGTGGTGTGCCGCATGTGGAGTGGCCGGTTGCTGTTTCATCGCTCGTCGTTCGCGCAAAATATCTGCAGGAGAGCGGATGGGGGCGGAATGTACTGGCGCTTCGGGGGTCGCAGGTCGCGCCTGCGCGATGGCCGCGCGCAGAGCCGAGCGCTGCTCCGCCTCGGCTCCGCTCCGGCCCGCTTCGCCGAATCGAGGCGGGCGAGACGGGCCCACTTCGGGTGAAGCCGTGGGTGTATGTGTCGCGTAACGGTCCGCGGAATTCGGCGACGCGGGCAAAGGTTCCTTCCTCACCGCAGGAGCTTCGCGTGGTCGATCTGCGACAAATCCGCGCGGGGCGGCATTGGATGGCCGCGGCCGAGATCCGTATGTGCTCTTCTCACGTTCTTTTTTTTCCTTTGGTAGCGCTTGAAAATCGAGCTGTTTTTGATTGACCGCAGCTTCAATTTCTGCGCGCGCTCTCCCGTAGAGCTCTCGCGAGCTCTGTATGCAGTCATCGCGATACGAAATGGGGGGCGTATCGATGGGGGGAATGGTCTCCGCGGAGAACGGCTTGGAGCCGACACCGTCTATCATGAGCGTGAGGTATATCTGCCCGATGCCTAAGCCCACGAGGTCTTCCGGCGTGAATGTCGGGTCAAAAACCGTCTCCAACACTTCTGCATCAAAGGGGCCGACGCGAAATACGATGAGCGTACCAACGTTGCCGAAGACCGCGTCACGCACCTCTTCTTCCATTTGCTCGATGTACTGGTTGGCGAGCGTGAGCGCGAGTTTGTATTTGCGCGACTCGGAGAGAATGTCGGCGAAGGCTTCGTTCATCATGGACTGGAATTCGTCGACGTAGAAATAGAATCGCGGCAATCTCGCCATGCGCGCCGCCGGCTCGTCGGCGCGCGACATCGCTGCGAGGTAGATCTTGACGACGAGCATTGAGCCCAAGAGCGAAGCGTTGGTCTCGCCCATGCGCCCTTTGGAGAGGTTGACGATGAAAATCTTCTTGTCGTCCATTATCTTGCGCAGGTCGAATGAAGACTTCCCCTGCCCCACGATGTTGCGGATGAGAGGATTGGCGGTGAATTGACCTATTTTGTTCTGAATGGCGGGTGTCGCTTCGCGGGTATAGGTGTCGGTAAACGCCGCAAATTCCTCTACCCAAAATCCTTTCACGATTGGGTCCGTGATTTTTGCGACGACCGCGGCGCGGAAGGTCTTGTTGGTGAGCATGCGGTTTACGTCGAGGAGCGTCGAGTCGGGATACTCAAGGAGGGCGAGCAGCGTATTTTGCAGAATGTATTCCATTCTCGCGCTCCACGCATCCACCCAAATGCGCTTCAAGGCCCCCATCAGGCCCGAGACCACGAGGTGGCGTTTGTCATAGCCGACGTCTTCCATCACATTGAATCCGATGGGGTGGTCGGTGTCGAAGGGTGCGAAATATACGACGTCTTTGATGCGTTCGTGCGGGATGAAATCGAGCAATTTCTCGGCGGTGGAGCCATGCGGATCGATGAACGCGATGCCCTCGCCGTTCTGGATGTCCTGAATCGCCATATTTTCGAGCATGGTGGACTTGCCCATACCCGTCTTGCCGATGACGTAGATGTGTTTGCCGCGGTCTATCCCGCGAATGCCGAACATTTCGCGCTTGCCGCGCGTGTGCGTCGCCGCAAAATACGTGATACGGCGGTCATCATCCGTGTGAACGGAAGTCATGTTATTAGTATATCGTATTTCCCCTACTGCGGCGCGAGCACTTCACGCAAACTGCGATACTTATTCGCCGCGTCCCACATGAGGTAGGTATCCAGTCCCGCGTCTTCGTTCCCCTTGATCTGGGCCGCGACCATCGCGGGCGTGTATGCGACCGGATAGTCAAACGCCTGAAGCCACGGGCGCATGACCGAGGCGGGATAGCTCTTCTTTTCGTACAGTTGCGGCGAGGTCGAAGCTATCGGGATTGCGTCGAATGAATAATTCGGGGTCGTTGTCGCAATCACGCGTGCGACCGCTTGCGCCATAGAAGCGTAGACGACCTTGTATGGGTCCGAGTTGACGTCTTTGAGCCCGACGAAACCCGCATTGTAGTGGCTTGGGTAGACCATCGGATCAATGTAATCGAAATAAGGCAATGCCCGTTCGAGGACTTGCCCGATGCCAAGGTCGTCGGTATGCACTGTCACATAGCCGAAAAGGTCCACCGACATCACGACGCCAATCGGTTTCACTTTGCTGTGCAGGTATTTGTAGAATTCTTCGAGTGCTTCTTCTTTCGACTTGCCCGCGGAAAATGTGTACACCGCCGTTTTCATGGGGCCGTCCGAAGGATACCGGATGTAGTCGTAATTCAATTCATCGAATCCGAGCTTATATGATTCTTTGGAAAGTTCGACGATGTGATCCCAAAAAGGCTTGGCGCCGACATCAATGAATGCGAGGCCCCCGTAATTGTGCCACACGCCGCCGCCCGTTTTTTGTACGGCGAGTTCGGGATGCGCTTTTGCGTAGAGCGGGTCCTGAAAGACCGTGATGCGCCCGATGACGTAGATATCTTTTTTGTGCAGCGACGCAACGAAATCCTTCATATCGCTCGCTCCGCAATCTTTGGAGACGAACGGCTTGAGCGCCGGATTTTCTGTCGGGAATCCGATGCCGCCGGAGAAATCCTTGATATCAATGACGACGGAGTTGAGCTCGGTCTCCTCGATGAGTTTTATCAGATTGTCGCGGAATGATACGGTGCCAGCGACACATTGCGACATGTAGATGCCGCGCACGTCATCCGGAGTCTTCACGTGAGCAACTGCCGGCGGTTCGGGAGGCGGCGGTTCGTCCACCGCTTGGCTCACCACTCGCGTATACGAAATATTCGGTGCAACGAACTCGGCCGCCGACGCGGCGCCGAGCGCGACCACGAGGCCCGCTCCGACGATAGCAAAACTATTGCGCCAGGGTGTCTTCATGGGGAGGAACATCCCTGACAGATATTTCCTCATGTTTCGGTGCTCCGGAGCTACGCCCTAAGCCCTCGGCCGTAACCCGACGGGCGAGGCGCCGGCGCACGACGATGCCGAGCGCGATGATGAAAACCCCCGCACAGAAAAAGAAGAACGTGTCCCAGCTATTGGGAAATCCTAAAAATGGGAGCACCGCCACAAAGGCGCCGCCTAACATAATGAGAGCGTCTATGGTCATACGGGCAAAGTATACCCCGTGAGATACTGCGCTCCAAAGGAAATGCAAGTGAACAGCCGACCCCTCTATCTCACGGGTTTTACCACTTCCCTATGGCACCAAATACCATATAGTTATGAGTATGATTGAGGGCCACAGACCTGAGATGAAATCCAACCTTCACCATATTGGAGAGGAACATCGTGCGCAGCATGAAATCAGTCGGGCACAGGCGCTCGTCGAGCGGGCGAAGGAGCTTTGCAAGAAGCACAACGAGTACCGACCGTGGTTGCAAATGAATATCAATGACGTGGAGTATGCCCTCCAGGGAATAAAAACGGCGCGGAGGTCGCTTGATGTGCACATCAAAGGGGGAAAAGAATTACCACTTACCGCAATCGCAGCTGAAAAAGGAATGATTGGTGATTTGACCCTTCTCCTAGACAAACTTTCCAGAAGCTTGCAGGCAATTGCAAAACCTACGTCTCAACGATAACGACGAATTCACCGCGGACGGCTTTTTTCTTTTCGAGCTGCGCCGCGAGTTCGAGCGGCTTTCCTACCAGCACTTCTTCGTGGATTTTGGTCAGCTCGCGCGCAATGGTGACACGGCTTTTCGGAGCAAATTTCGAGAGTTCGGTCAGTAACTTCAGTATGCGATGCGGGGATTCGTAGAGAACGACGGGGACGGTACACTGCGCGATTCCTTTGAGAGCGGTCTGACGGCCTTTCTTGTGCGGGAGAAATCCGAGGAACAGGAATTTGTCGGTAGAGAGGCCCGCGATGGAAAGCGCGGCCGTGAGCGCAGAAGGCCCCGGTATCGCGTCTATTGTCGCGTCAGGCACGCTCTCCCGTACGTATGCCACAAGTCGCGCGCCCGGGTCGGACACACCGGGCGTCCCCGCGTCGGATACGAATGCGACGTGCTCCCCCCGTATCAACCGCTCGGCTATTTCCTTTGCCTTCGTCGTTTCGGTCGCCGCATCGAGCCGGAACACCGACGTGCGGAGTCCGTAGTGCGAAAGGAGTTTGGAAATAACCCGTGTGTCCTCCGCGTAGATGGCATTCGCCTCTTTCAAATTCCAAAGGCCCCGGAATGTGATATCGCCGAGGTTGCCTATGGGCGTTGCGACTATAGAAAGAGTCCCCATCAAGGGCACACTACTCCCCCGCGATTTGTTCCGCAACTTTGTAAATATCTCCCGCGCCCATCGTGATGATGAGGTACCGGTCGTCGTATGCAAGCAGCCTGTCTCGGATGAGGTCAAAAGAATCGAACGCTATTGAATCGCCCCCGTAGCGGCGGACCGTTTCCGCGACGGACTCGTTGGTGACACCCGGGTCCGGGACCTCGCGGGCGGCATAAATGGGCGCAATGAGACTTTCGTCAGCCTCGGCGAGCGCTATTCCGAATTCCTGTAAGAACGAACGGGTGCGGCTATAGAGGTGCGGATGGAACGCCACGATGATTTTCTTATCGGGAAATATTTCCCGCGCCGCTTCGATAGTCATTTGGATTGCGGTGGGGTGATGCGCGTAGTCGTCGTACACGACGGCACCCATCGGGGTCTCCCCCTTGTATTCGAATCTCCGCCAAGAGCCTTTGAAATCCAGAAGTGCGCGGTCGGTGTACTCCTCCTGCAGATGGGGGAAGAGGGCGCGCGCCGCCGCCTTGGCGGCCCTAGCATTCATGCGGTTGAATTCCCCTATTTGTAGAAGGGCGGGCACCGTCTGGGTCGTGTAATCGAGTATCGGTGCGACCGCATCGGAGAGCACCGCCGCGATGGCCGGGTCGTAGGGATTCGTCACGATGATGCCGTGTGCGGGCACGCGGGCGGCGGCCTTGCGGAATGTCGCCTGCAATGCCGCAAGGTCGGGAAAATAATCGGTATGGTCGAGCTCGATGTTGGTAATGACGAGTATGAGCGGCGAGAGCTTCAGAATGTGGTCGCGGTACTCGCACGCCTCGATGACAAAAAGGTCTTCTTTGCCCGGCAAGAAATTTGAACCGAAATCGCGCACGATGGAACCGACGATGACCGTCGGCTCTTTTTCCGCATACTGCAAAATCTTGGCAAGCATGCCCGTCGTCGTCGTCTTGCCGTGGGTCCCCGCCACCGCAACGGTGCGTGCGGTGCGCGACACTTCTCCAAGCGCTTCGAAGTACGACAGCTGCGGGATTTTCATTTCTCCTGCGCGCATCCGTTCGACGTTGCTCTCCGGCACGGCATCGCTGTAGATGAGCAGTTCGGTGTCGGCCGGAATAAGGCACTGTTCGTGCCCGACGGTGACGGAGATGCCCTTTTGCACGAGCATTGTCGTCGTGGGCGATTCCTCGCGGTCAGAGCCCGAGACCGTGTGGCCCGTGTGGTCCAAGTATTGTGCAAGCGCCGACATCCCGATGCCGCCGATACCGACCATGTAGATACGCCCGGGAAGCTTCATGGGCGCAGTATAGAATACTTGCAACGCCTAAGACAGCGACGCGGCAACCTCACCCCGTTTGCGAATTCGCCTCGCTAATAAGTTTCGGCCTCTTCTCTTCTTGCGTCATTTCATACAGTGGCTTGAAGCTCTCGTCGTGATCGATCGCGCTCAACTCTCTCAAGACGCGGGGCAACTCGTGCGCGACGATCTGTTTTCGAAACGATTTGATGGACGGGTCTATCTTGTCGACCAGATCCTCCTTATTCCTCACCCACAAATACCGCGGACCGGTAGCGACGTTGCAGATTTCGTGTTTGACGAGCCAGTCCGCGATAGCATGCATATGCGGCTCCATGTCGTCCATGATGGTCATTCCATTACGCTCGCTCACCAATTCGGCGAAGAACGGCAGCTCCTCCGCTGAAAAGCGCGAAAAGATGTCGTCGAGCTTGCGGATGCAAAGAGGGTCCGAGTATGTTTCCGGAATTGACCACAGGCTCGGCCGGTTGCGCTCGAAGGTAGGGTCGTTGCCATACGCTTTTTGCCACATGAGTTCTCCGGGCATCGTGATGTGGTCGAGCCCCTTATATTCGATGACCGTCGGCGCAAGTCCCTGTTTTCTTGCAAGGTTGATAAAGTCTATCGTGCCCCCCGGCTGGAACGGAGGAATGATGGTATCGCTCGTGCCATATATCACCTTAAAATTACGTCCACGGGGATTGTTCTTGCCCTCTTTTAATTGCGCTTCTTGTGAATATTTGTATGTGGCCTCATGAAATGACTGTGGCGTGAATCCCTTCTCCCGCAGCTTGTCTGCGGCAAGATTGACCGGCCATGCCGCGAATATTCCCAAACCCATGCCCAGGCCCGGCGAGACGAGCGTGCAGTCATCAACAGGGCGCCCCAACATATCCCCCAAGAATCGGGTCACGAACATGGCATCTTGCGTCCCCGCCGAAAAACCCCATACGTTTATCTTCGCATCGGGTCCATGGATTTCCAAGAAATTCTCCGCCACCTCTAAGGCTCCCTCCAAGACCGCCTGCCCCATGCGATTTAACTGCTCAGCTGAAGACGCTGCACGCGCCGCAGGGCCGCGAAACGTGCACCGTAAGCCTTCGGCGGGATACATGTCCGACATGATTGGCAATGTGAACGCCGCTTGCGCCAGAGTTCCAAGTTTTGGTACTTTCTTCTCCACCACCGATTGATACAACGTCGTTAAAAGTTCGGGTCGCTCGTTCGGAGATTGGTCTATGTAGGCGGGATCATCAAGCGAACCGAAGACGAGCGTAAGTACAGGTGCATCGGTACATTGCTCGAAATGCGGGACGAAGCGCTCGTAGGATTCCGGATCTTCAAGACCTTTTTCTACGACCTTGCGCAACTGCTGTCCTGCAATTTTTTCAAGCGGTCCCGCCGCTTCCTCCAGCGCAGCAGTATCGTATGCGAGTTCCCGACGACGCAGTAACTCAGTCTGCTCCTTGGTTTTCCCCGAGAATCTTTCCTTGGTATGCCGTGTGAAGAAACTCTCCGCCATCTTCATATTTTACACCGTTACTCCACGCATGCGCGTCACTCGCCGAAGGAGACGGAGATATCGCTGAACCCGGAAAGGATATACAATGCGGAAATGGCTCACGCGGACAAGAAACCGAAATTCAATTTCGAAGAATTGAAAGCCGCTGCAACGAGCTTGAATGCAAAGCTCCGCAAGTCTATTTTCGTAGAGTACTTCGAGCGCTTTGAGGAATTTCCTTCGTACCTTTTCGACAACAGTAACGGCATCGACAGCCGCCTGCAGGAAACCATTAAGGACCTTCAAAACGACCCCGAAACAAGCAAAAGCATGCGCAAGGGTATCGAAACGCTTATGCTTCGTCTGCCCTCCGCCTGAATACTTTCGCGCACCTTTTATCCACTCGCCTAACAGGGGGGACGGTGCTATAACGTTGAGGTGAAGAACTCGCTCGAACGTTTCTTCGGCCGGTCCGAAAACGGCAATATCACCGACCTCTTGCGGCGGCAGGCGGAGATTGCATCGGCATGCGCCGAGGTGCTCCAAAAAAGCGAGGGCAGCGCCCTTCCGGAGATTGTCGCTTTTGAACGGGAGGGTGATATGACCGAGCAGCGCATCCACGAGATACTCGACAGCGCATTTATCCTCCGCTTCGACAAATCCGACATCGCCAACCTCGCGAACACGCTCGACAATACGCTCGACGGCATGCGCCATATCGCGACGCATGTGGACACCTACAAACCCTATCTGGAACATTTGCGCCCCGAGGCGCATGAGCTCATGGAAACCATCGAGGACATGAGCGCAACGGTGCTGCAACTCACGACACTGCTGAAAGAGCGCCGGCTCGAACTCGCGCGCGTCAAGGAGTACACGCGTCACCTTGCAAAATCGGAAGCCGGAGCGGACGCCATTCTCCATAAAGCGGAGAAAGCGCTCGTGGGCGACAAGAAAATCGCCGCTGACCCCCTCGCATTTATTGCACACGACAACCTGTTCCGTATGCTCGAAGACGTGACCGATACCGCCAATCACTGCGGGACGCTCATTCTTTCCATCGCAAGAAAAGAAGCATGACCGCGCTCATTCTCCTCGGCGTGGCACTGCTTTTGGTGCTCGCGGCAGAATTCATCAACGGCTGGACCGACGCGCCCAATGCCATTGCGACCGTGGTCTCGACGAGCACGCTACCGCTTAGCATGGCGGTGCCGATGGCCGTCGTTCTCAATATCGCGGGCGCCATGTCGGGGACGGCGGTCGCGGCGACGATAGGCAAAGGAATCGTGACGACCGATTCCGTCACGGTACCCGCAATTGCGGCGGCGATGGTCGCCATCATCGCCTGGGGCGCTTTTGCGGCACACCGCGGCCTCCCCATCAGTAAATCGCACGCGCTCGTGGCGGGCCTTGCGGGAGCGGCTATCGCCGGCGGCGGATTCGGCGCACTCCTCTTGGCAGGCTGGCTGAAAATTGGTATCGGCATGCTCCTGTCGGTCATCGCGGGTTTTGGTCTTGCATTCCTCCTGAGCAAGGTCGTCATGATGTTCGCCGCGTCATGCTCTCCGCGGCGCGCAAAGACAGGTTTTGATATCGCGCACATTTTCACCGCCGGCACCATGGCATTCGCACACGGTATGAACGACGGACAAAAATTCATCGGTATTTTCACGCTCGTACTGGTTCTTGGCGCGCAGATACCCGCGTTCCACATACAGTGGTGGGTCATCGTGCTTTGCGGACTCACGATGGGACTCGGCACATCACTCGGCGGTTGGCGCATCATCGCGACCATCGGCAAACGCATGGTCAACATCAAATCGTGGCAGGGTTTTGTCGCGACGAGCGCGGCGTCTTCGACCATTATCGCGGCGTCGGTCTTCGGCGTGCCGCTTTCGACGACACACACGATTACCTCGGCGATCGCGGGCGCGAGCTCGTCGCGACGGACGGGCGACGTGCGGTGGGGAGTTCTCGGCACCGTCGTGAAGGGCTGGTTCATGACCTTCCCCATCTGCGGCATCATCGCATTCTTCGCCGCCTACATCGCGAACTTTATTTTCTAGACGGATTCAGGCGCGGTGCACAAGCTCCAAAAACTGGTCGTTGCGTTCATATTCATTCTTGAACATACCGAACGATGCGAATGCGGGACTGAATAATATGGTCCCCGTTTTTGTTTTTTCTAGCGCGGAAGTCACGGCCGCCGTGAGTTCACGTGCCTCGTCGTAAGGAATACCCGCCTTCTTGAGAACACCCGCGAGCCGTTCCGAGCCTTGGTAATTCGGGTGCGTGAGAAGAATAACGTTCGAAACGCGCTTTTTTATTTCTGAAACCAATTCTTCAAGTGCCAGACCCTTCTCGGAACCGCCGGTAATGAGCGTGATATTTCCCCCGAGGGCCCGCAAAGCGGCGATGGTCGCCTCGGGCGTCGTCGCATTGTTGTCGTTGTAGATTTTCACGCCGTTCACTTCGCGTACGAACTGCAGGCGCCCTTCGACTCCTTCGAACGACTCAAGTCCCGCCTTAATCTCGTCGTCCGGGAGCCCGAGTGCCTGAAGCGCCGCATTCGCGAACGATGCATTCTCCCGGTTGTGTTCGCCAACGACCCGCAATTTCCAGTCCGATGGTATCTTTTCCGGAACGACGGGGTCGAGCGGGGATTGCTCGGCACGAACTTTATCCGCAATCTCTCCCCCGACGACGAGAACGCCGCCGACCTTTTGATACCGGAAAATATTTGCCTTATCCCTGAAATACTCGTCCATGTCTTTGTAATAATTCTGATGGTCGGGCATGAGGTTCGTGAAAATGCTTATATCAGGACTCATTTTGAGGTCGCCGAATCCTTGCAGCTGCCATGAATCAAGTTCCAGAACCGCAATGTCCCCTCTTTTGACGTCCGGCAACATGGCAAGCGTTGAAATACCGCGAATATTGCCGCCCAAAAAAGGCCGCGGCGCTCTATCAGAAAATTCCGGAAATCCCTTGCCCCGTCCGGGCATTCCGCTCTCCAGAGTGTGGTAGATCATATGCGCAACGGTCGTCTTGCCGCGCGTCCCCGTCACGCCGACGATTTTTGCTCCCGCATCCATTGCGTACTTCGCGAAGAGCGCAGTCGACATCGCTACAGGAATGCCCGCGGCACGTGCGGCCGCTACCTCTTTCGAGTCAAGCGGCACGCCCGCAGCCTTCAACACCATGTCGGGTCCTTTTCCGCCGAAGGCGGATCCTCCTCCGGAGGAGAAATCTTCCGCATCGTGCCCGCCGAGTTTGAAGGTGACATTGGCATATTTTTTCAACTTTGCCACGGACCCCGCAAGTTCCGCCTCCGTTTTTTTGTCCGTGACCAAGACTTCCGCGCCGCATTTCGCCAGGAATTCCACATCACCGATCCCACGCCCCAGGAGTCCCAATCCGAGCACCGTAATCCGTTTATTGTTGAAGTCGTCCGCGTAGCTCATAAAGCCACTATACCGCCTGCGCACCAAGAGTCACCTGTTCCGCTTCTACTGCTTTTTCGAAAAAGACGGTACCGAGGGTGTTAAAGGCCTTTGTGTCGCCCGTGCAATAAAACCGTACCGTCCCCTTTTTCTCGACGCGTTGCTCTACTTCAGGGTGTCGATTCAGATACGATGCGAGACCGTCGGGCATAACGTCCTCTTCGGAAATGATCTTTATGTCCGGCCCGACAGCTGCCCGGATCTTTCCTTCCAATATTCCGTAATGCGTGCAACCCAAGACCAATGTGTCGATATTTTTTTCGAGCAGCGGGGCCACGTATCCGCGGATGAGTTCGTCCGCGCGGGCGGAATCCTGCTCCCCCGCCTCAACAAGCGGCACGAGGAGCGGGCATGCCTGTTGGGAAACTTGAATCGTGCTATCGGCTTTCGTTATTTCCCGCTTGAACGCGTCTGAGCGCACTGTTCCTTCCGTCGCCATGACGCCGACCCGTTTATTTTTCGTGCGCGCCGCGGCCGCTTCCGCAAAAGGGATAAGAACTCCGAGTACCTTTTTCGGACTCCCCTCACGCAGATATTCCTGCTGAATCTTGCGCAGCGCCTCGCTCGAGGCCGTATTGCAGGCGAGCACGACGAGCTCGGCCCCGTGTGCGAAGAGGAATTCCACTCCCTGTTTTGTATATGCATACACTTCCTCCGAAGAGCGCGGTCCGTACGGCGCCCGCGCGCTATCGCCCAGATAGATGTAATCGTACCCGGGGAGACGCTTGGTAATCCCCCGGAGTACATGCAAACCGCCGAATCCGGAATCAAAAAAACCTATCATGCAGGATACGTTTTATATTCGTTCTCCAAAAACTTCCCGACGCGTTTGAGCCCCTCCTCGATCTTTGCCACGTCTAGCGCGTAGCTGAAACGCAGGCGTTTCGGAGCACCGAACCACGTGCCGTCGTAGGTGATGACGTCGTAGTTGTAGTAGAGGTCGTGCATCGCGCGCGTGGCATCCCTGAATTTCGGGAACACGTAAAATGCGCCCTCGGGTTTCCAGAGGTCGAGGTCAAGCTCGCACATGCCTTTGTACATGAGATCGCGGCGCTCTTCCCATATCGGCAGATGCGCAGGAACGTAGGTATCGCGCTCTTTCATCGCGGCGAGCCCCATTGCCTGGCTCCCGATGGAAGTATTCATCGAGGTGTGCGATTTCATCTCGACCACATCCTCAACGAGCTTCTCGTCGAACGTATGAAAATAGCCGAGACGGAATCCGCACATGGCATAGGTCTTGGAAAAAGAATTGATGGTCACGACGCGCTTGCCCGTCAATAAATAATTCTCACGCACATAAATGAGGTCCTTGTACACCTCGTCGGAAAGTATGTAGATGCCGAGATCGCCGCAAAGCTTCTCCACCTTTTTGAGCGTCGCCACTTCCTGCACGGTCCCCGTGGGATTCGAGGGCGAATTTATCATGACTGCACGGCATCCCCGGACCACTTTTTCGAATGCGTCAAAATCAATCTTGCCGTCCACGAGGTCGTAGTAGACGGGCGTCATGCCGGCAAGCTCCACATTGTGCGGGTACGAATAATAGTACGGGCGCGGGAGTGCCACCTTTCCACCCGGTACCGATATCGCCCGCAAGACGAGGTCTATGGCCTCAGAGGCGCCGTTGGTGACGACTATCTGCTCCGGAGTCGCGTTCGGGTACTCCTTGGCTATCGCCTGCCGGAGGGTCTCTTCTCCCTGTACGCGACCGTATTTGAAGCCGCGATAACTTGCGAGGACGTTGTAGGCCGCGGGCGGCGGAGGAAGGTCGGGCTGCCCGGAACCGAACGAGATAAGGTTTCCCGCTTCCGCGCCCCTGCCAATAAAAAAAGCGGGGCTTGCGATTACCTCGTTCATAAACGCTAACTATATATCATGCGCAGGGCTTGCGCATTCAGGAAAGACGTTTCGCACTGCGCTATCCACTTGCGCGTAATTCCACGAAGAATACAATGCGCGTCCACGGTTGTTTGTGGAAGTGAGGTGTAATTCCTCCACTGTGCCGCAACGGTAATACCTGCTCGCCCAAAAGGGCAAAGGTTAGTCCGGTCGTCAAACAACTGTCATTCCCGAGCAGGAGAACGTGTGGCCGAACTTTTATACGGCGCATGCACTAAGAATCTCCGCTCGACCGCGGATTTTTTGTTGTATGAAAAGATACTTATTGCTCGGTGTCATCGTTACTCTACTCGCAGTGGGTTCCTATTCCACGCAACGCTCTTTCTTGGCGCCGTCGACTCCCGCTTCGGCTGTTTCTAAAGCCGCAACGGGCGAATCTCCGGAGGTTAAACCTCCGGAGATTGCGGTCAAACCTCAATCCCCGAGTAAGGAACTCGAAGTACTTACTCCAGCAACCCCGCCAACGCCGAATGTCACGCTCTCGGTCGCCGGAGAGTCATATGCGGCCTTTGCGCCACAAGGCTCTACTGTCCTCGATGCGATGAGGATCCTTACCTCCACGACAAATTTCGTATTCACGGGCCGCGAGTATCCTTCGCTCGGATTTTTTGTGGAATCCATCAACGGGCGAAAAGCGGAGAGCGGCCACAGCTGGATACTGTATGTAAACGGAAAACTATCCGGCACGGGGGCTTCTCAAATGACACTCAACGCGGGCGACGCGATTGAGTGGCGTGATGAGGTTAGTTACTAGTTATTAATTATTAGTTGTCAGTTTCAAAAATATATGAAAATTCATTTCTTCCTGGCCGCACTCATTGCATCAACCCTTATACCGTTCGTCGCGTTTGCCGATGAAGCCACGACGACGCCTGACACGACTGCGCCTACCATTACCGCGCCCGTTGAACAGACGTTCGCCGCCACCGCTATCCCCGCATCGTCGCTGCTTATCGCCGCAACAGCGACCGATGATATTGATTCCGCACCAGTCGTGACGTATGCCCCTCAATCGTTCCAGCTCGGCACAACCACGGTGACCTGGACCGCGACGGACGCCTCCGGCAATTCCGCAACAACGACTTCGCAAGTCGGCGTATATCTGCGCATCGACGCATCGGTAGACGTTCCTGCGAGCTGCAATGTGACCGATACCGACTCCGTGGTACACAACTACCAAGCCGCTTCTTCAACTTCCTATCTCGGTATCTGCGCGCTCTCGGCGGCAGTTGCAAGCAGCTCCATCTCAAGCGCACAACTCTCAAACCAGTTCCCCAGCATTGGTCTCTTTGTTACTGCACTCGCCGGCGTTGCCGCGGACCCGAGTAGTCAATATTGGGCACTGTACCAGAACGGAAGTTTCGCTAGTCTTGGTCTGAGCCAACTCCCGATCGTGGCGGGCGATACCATCGTGCTCCAACTTCACGACTTCTCCGACAACAACTTGGGGTCAGAGGTCACGCTTCACATCGTGTCCCTCATCGCTACCTCTACCGCGACAACGACCGACGATTCATCACCCTCGGGCACTCCGGTCTCCGGCGGCGGAGGCACTGGTGGTATAACGCACTATCCGTTGAACATTTCTTCGGCGCTTTCCTATCTCGCATCAAAACAAAACGGCGACGGATCCTTTAGCTCGTCACTCCTCACCGACTGGGCGGCCCTCGCGTTTGCCGCGAGCGATCCCGGAGCATCGAAAACACTTCTGCGTAATTACCTGCTCTCAGCGAAACCGGCGCTTTCTAGCATCACCGACTACGAACGGCACGCGATGGCGCTCGAGGCACTTGGCATCGATCCGTACTCGGGCACGCCGATGGATTACATCACACCTATCGTGAGCGCGTTTGACGGCACACAAATCGGCGACCCGAATCTCGACAACGACGATATCTTTGCCATCTTCCCGCTTATACGCGCCGGATACGGTCCGTCCGATACCATCATTCAAAAAGAAGCGGCATTCATCCTCTCGGCCCAGCGGCCGGACGGCTCGTGGGACGGGAGCGCGGACATGACCGCTGCAGCCGCCCAAGCAGTGGGACTGCTCTTCGGCACTCCGGGCATCAAATCATCAACGCTCGGCCAATCCCTCGGAAAGGCACAGGCATACCTCGTCTCGACGCAGCAGGCGGACGGAGGCTGGGGTTCCGTCGACTCGACGAGCTGGGTACAAACGATGATTAACTCCACGTACGAGGGCGACCCGACGCGGGCAATTCCGTATACGAGTTCCGGAGGATACGTCCCCGGGGATGCGATAGCGCGTGCGCAACAATCCGATGGTGGCGTACGACCGGCAACCGACACGGCGGATAATCGCGTCTGGAGCACAAGCTACGCGGTCACAGCGGCGTCGGGCAAAAGTTGGCTTACAGTGCTGCAGCCATTCTCCCGACCGCCAGCCCAGGGAATAACGAGTTCTGGAGGAGGGGTGCTGGAAAACACGGCAACCTCAACTGCTACAAGTACACAGGCGACCGCTTCAACGACCCCACCGACCGCAACGTCAACGCCAGAAGTAGTCGCAACGGTAACGCCGACTGTACTGGGAACAAGCACGACGACGATCGAGACTGCGTCCTCGACCGCATCCTCAACAAAACTAACGACGCCAAAACCCGTGAAAAAGAAAAGCATTGTAAAGAAAAGCGTCCTCCCGCCATCAGTTGCGCCCACGACTTCGGTTCCTATCACCCAAACCGCCGCAGCGGCAAATGTGGGCGGTGGTTTCCTAAACAAAATATTTCACTCTATCTCTTCGTTCTTTTCTTGGTTATTCTAAAAAGTGGGCGGTACATATCGTCCTCTGGTGCGATAACAAGCTCCCGGCGATTTATCTCCCCGCGAAATTCTACTGGTGCACCCTCGATAACGCACAGTGGCCGCTGCTCCTTCCCCTCGCCCATCACGAGTATCGCGGCGGTTGCGAGCGAGTCCGCGACGTCTGTCTGAGTAAACTTCAGCTTCCGGCCGAATACATCTTTTTTGCCGCGATAATCCCGCAAACCCTTGAATCCCGCGTAGCCAAGCGCTACACCGACAACACCCGCGCGCAGCGGCATGATGCGACTATCAGTGATTACCACCCCCATCAACTTTACTTTGTAAAGTTGTTTGAGTTTGAAAAAAAGTTTCTGGGCGGATCTAAAACTGTCTCTCGGCAATAGAATGACGTTGCCTTTCGCGTTGGATTCATCAATGCCCGCGTTCCACATGAGGAGTCCGTCTTTGAGCGTCAGCTTTCCGTGTTTGGCATGCAGCTGCCAATCGGACTCAGCGCGGATTATCGCCTCTTTGGCGCGCGGAGTATTTATCTGCACAACGGCGTCTTCCGCAAGCGCAACGATTTTTGACGTCACGATAAGGACTGACCCATCTTTCAGTTTTTTAACGTGAGCGCAAATAAAAGCGACGAGGTCTTCCCCCTGCTTAAAAACGCGGGTCTTAACAGGCCGGACATGCATAGAGAATCAGACAATACCAGATTTTAGACCTCCTACAATGAAAGCGCGAAGTGGGATAAAATGCCTCATGCAAACGCCCCGCTGTATAGCAATCGCCGTCATGACGCTCGACGGCAAAATCGCGCGCCACCATCATCATTTCACTGATTGGTCGAGTCCTGAGGACAAGCAATTCCTCCGCGAATTCCTGCAGCGCACCGATATCATCGTCGTGGGGCACAACACGCACGAAATCGCAAGTAAGGAACTGGGGAAATATAACCGAATCGTGCTCACCACCTCGGTCGCTACTACCGAGCGCAAAGATGAAAAACTTCTCTTGTGCAATCCGGAAAGTGTGGATGTCCGGCCATTGCTTGAACCGTATAAGCTCGCCGGCATTCTGGGCGGTATGGATACCTACACGTACTTTCTCGAACGCGGTTTGCTCGACGAGCTCTACCTCACGATAGAGCCGCTGGTCTTCGGTCAGGGCCTCGACCTCTTCGCGTCAACAAAAATCATCACCAAACAGTTCAAACTCGAATCGGTAAAGCGCTTGAATGAAAGGGGCAGCCTATTGCTTCACTACACGAAGTTGTAGCGGGTATCTACAACGCGGCCCCATTTACAATTAACCAACAAACAGTGAACACCCAACCCGTCCTGTTAACCCGAAGAGGAATAGGACAACACTATGCGTAATGACTACGATAAGATAACTTAACACAAGGATTGCAAGAGAATATAGATACTTCCTTTCAAGACCGCTCCTGTCTATAAGATACGTTGCCAATAACAAAACGAGGCCTCCTATGAGAATCGATATTGACATGACATCGCTGCAAACAAGACTGCCCTTTCGGACAAGATCGACAATGGGGACAGTTACGCTAAGCACAACGGCAACAGCGCCTATCGACAAATTTAGGTATTTCAGACTGGTGTACATGACTCGATATTAGCACGCCTGTGCCGCGGGGGAGACTTGAACTCCCAACCTCTTGCGAGGACTAGCTCCTGAAGCTAGCGTGTTTGCCAATTTCACCACCGCGGCGTTCGCTGATTATGCGCATAGATCGCTTTATTTTCAAATACTTTCTCTTTAGGAGCGGAGCGCTTTTGTTTTGATACATGTAGGCGTATACCAATTTATCTACACAAACGGGTCTCCCCGCACCCACAAAGGTCCGATAAACGAAGAGGGGCTGTGAGGCCCCTCAGTAGTGACTGCATTTGCGACGCATTTTTCAGAGAGGCGCGGTGCTTTACTTCCCGGTCGGGACGACTTTCCCGTCAACGGCCATGATCTTTGTGACCGTTAAGTTGCCCTCCTTGTTACGAATCCGCACCTTCAGGCGCGCTTCGATTTTCACGTCCGTAAGCCCGGCCTTATCGAGCACATTCCTACGGAAAACCGCTATTTGCCCTCTCTCCGTAAGAACATGACCCTGCCTCAGGCGGACATCGAATTTTGTGACGGTCGTCAGTGCAACGAAATTTACGTTGCGAATATATGCTTTCGGGGAACTTCCAGGAACATGTTGGGGCATGCCGCCCTCCCTCTTGTAGCTCGTAGCTCGGACTACCCGAGTTTCGCTACTCTACAGTGAAGCGAGCAGTCAGGTCAAATAGATTCTTTCCCGCCCACGGGAACGGATGTAAACGCTTCCGGAACAGTAAGGGAGGCGGGATTCTTGCCGTCCCAGCGTATCTGTCGATGCACGACCAGGTTGGTTATCTTCGGCTGCCATTCGTGTTCCGCCTTGTTTACCACGTGTGCAATTTCCTCCACCGTCATCCCCTGTTTGAGCGGTACGCGGTGTTCGAAAAAGACGGGACCGCGGTCCATTTCTTCCGTGACGAAATGCATCGAAAATCCGGACTCCGATATTTCTCCCGCATCAAGTGCGGCCTTCACCGCGTCGTGAATATGATGCCCGTACATGCCGTGTCCTGCGAACCGTCCGTCCAGTTGCGACAAAAGTGCGGGGTGGATATTGAAGGTCTTTTTCGGGTCGAGCCCTTCGACCTTTCGTAACCAACCCGAGAGCGCGCTCCACCCCATTAGAGAGGCTTCGCCCTCTAACGGGGCATGCTCCGCTCCAAACGACTTACGAACAACTTCTTGATAGTGTTCGACGTCGTACGGTCCCGGAAAATAGATGAACGGTATACCGAGCTGCGCCGCACGTTCGTGGACACCGCCGCGCTCGTGGTTGGAAACAACCGCAACGATATCGGCATCGAGCTCTTTTGAGCGTGCCAGGTTCTCGAATCCGGAGCCGCCGCCGCTCCTTTTGCCGGAAGCGAACACGATAATCCTGGGTTTGCCCATAGGCCTCTCAGTATATATGATGAGCGCATGAAATTCGGTACCCCCTTTACCCCCTCCTCCGTCAAACTCATGTTGCTCGGCTCGGGCGAGCTCGGCAAAGAGGTCGTAATAGAAGCGATAAGGCTCGGCTGTGAGGTCGTCGCGTGCGACAGGTACGAAAACGCCCCCGCGATGCAAGTGGCCCATCGGAGCTACGTATTCAATATGCGCGACGGCAAGCTTATTAGAAAAGTAGTGCAGAAAGAGAAGCCTGATTTTATCGTCCCCGAAATTGAGGCAATCGCGACGGACGAGCTCGTGAAGCTCGAGAAAGAGGGTTGGAGGGTTATTCCCACCGCCCGCGCGGTACGACTCACTATGGATAGGCAGGGCATCCGCCAGCTCGCCGCAGAGACTTTGAAACTGCCGACCTCGCCGTACCGTTTTGCCGGAAGCCTCGAAGAACTCAAAGCGGGAGCCGCGGCAGTCGGATTCCCCTGCTTCATCAAGCCGACGATGTCATCTTCGGGACACGGCCAATCCATGGCTAAAAAACCGCAAGATTTGGCGAAGGCATGGAAGTTCGCGATGGAGGGCGCACGCGGCAAAACGAACAAAGTGATAGTGGAAGGCAAAATTGATTTTAATTACGAAATTACGTTGCTGACCGTGCGGCACAAAGGCGGCATCTCATACTGCGCGCCGGTCGGACACATCCAAACAGACGGCGACTACCGCGAATCGTGGCAACCGCAGCCGATGACGAAAACGGCACTCAAGAAAGCTCAGGACATCGCAAGGAAAGTTGTCGGCAATCTCTGTGGAAAGAACGGCCGCGGTATTTTCGGCGTCGAGCTTTTCGTAAAAGACGACAACGTGTGGTTCTCCGAACTCTCCCCGCGCCCGCACGACACCGGCATGGTGACGATGGTTTCGCAGACCATGAGCGAGATGGAGCTCCACGTGCGCGCCATTCTCGACCTCCCCATCCCCCTCCTTCGCCAAGGCTTCGAAGGGCAGGCCTGTATCGAATTTCGACCTGGAGCGTCTGTCGCAATAATTGCGCACGGTAATATGAAAAATCCGCAGTACGAAGGCGTCGCCGAAGCGCTCAAAATCAAAGGCACCCACATCCGCATTTTCGGCAAACCCGAAGTTATAGGTCACCGCCGCATGGCCGTCGCGCTCGCAACGGGCAAAACCGTCGCCGAGGCCCGCAAAAAAGCAGCTCAAGCGGCGAAAAAAGTCCGCGTCGTCAATGCGTAAATTGTTTTATTCAGCCAGCTTCCCTCTTTTTCTCAATTCTCGCTTTAACGTATTCGCGTATGCTACAGCCTCAAGCCTGGTTCCGCTTCCAACCTGCATCCCACTTTTCTCACCAGAGTCACGGCTGAAAGTTATTTGGACATGGGATCTCTCAGGATTTCCATCATCTTGTGCCACTTCGACACCCAAACTCCTGCCCACGAGTGCATCATCCGTCATTTTTTCACCCTCAACAACGCTATCTCGATCGATATAGTCACGGAGAAATCCTTCTACCTCTCTCTGAATAATGTCTCCCTCATTGTCCTGAATTGGTTCCATATTTTTAATGTTACCTCACTAAGTACACTCAACAAGTGTAGCATTATTTACACTATTCAACCGCCTCGACGGAGGCGCCGAGTTTTTGGAGCCTTTCAGAGAGATTCGCGTAGCCGCGATTTATCGGGTACACGTTGCGGAGCATTGATTCCCCTTCTGCCGCGAGCATGCCGATGAGAATGAGCGTCGCGGGGCGGAGCGCGGGTGGAGCCTCGATATCTGCACCGTGCAGCGGCGTCGGCCCTTCGATGACCACGCGATGCGGATCGAGTAGTTCCATTTTGGCGCCGAGCTTGGTCATTTCCATATAATGCTTCGCGCGGCCGTCGTAGACCCAATCGTGGATGAGCGTCTTCCCCTTCGCTTGTGTGGCGACGGGGACGAAAAACGGAAGATTATCTATATTGATACCCGGATACGGGCGTGGCGCTATCTTTTCAGGTGCCGCGGTGAGGAGTGACGGCAAGATGGTAATATCCCGCAGGACGGTGTGGCCGTTCTCGGATGCATAAGATTCGCCGCGCTCATACTTGAGGCCCATCTGCGAGAGCGTATAGAGCTCAAGCTCCAGGAAGTCTATCGGGCAGCGTGTGATGGTAAGCGTGGAGCCCGTGGTCGCGGCGAGCGAGACGAAAAACATGGACTCAATCGGGTCTTCGCTCGGATGCCCGTGGACCTCGGCGTTGATGTCGGAGAGGCCGTGGACGACGAGTGTGGAGGTACCCACGCCCTCGACCTTAACCCCGCAGTGGCGCAGGAAGATACAGAGGTCTTGGACCATGTAGTTGGCGCTTGCGAATTTGATGGTGGTCGTGCCCGGGATGCGCGCGGCGGCCATAAGTACATTCTCGACGCCAGTGTCGGACGCCTCGTACATGACTATCTCGGCGGGCTTCTTGCCGTTGGATTCCACGTGGTATGTGTGTGCCGCTTCGTCGCCGGTCACGTTGATGCCGAGCTTGGCGAGCGCGTCGATATGCGCACCAAGCGTGCGTTTGCCGAGGTCGCACCCCGTCGGCGCGGGCAGGTCAAAGGTGCCGAGCAGGTGCGCGAGCGGCGCGATAAAAAGCGCGATGGAGCGCGTGCGCTGTGCCGATTCGACGTTGATTTTCGAGAGGTCGATTTTTTCGGGCGGTGTGATGCGCATATCCCCACTCGGGTCCCACACGATTTTCACACCGATACTTTCCATCACTTCAATGAGTCGCTTCACCTCCTCAATGCGCGGCATGCGTTTGAGTACTGTCTCGCCGCGATTGAGAAGCGACGCACACAAGAGCGCCACTGCGGCATTTTTGGAAATGTTGGTCTGCACCGTTCCACTGAGCTTCTTGCCGCCTACGACCTTGTAATTCATCCCGCTCTTTCTATGCTAATAATCCTTTGTGAACAATCAGAACCTGAATTTGAAAGGGCGGGATTCATCGGCCCATTATACGTTTTTTCGGCACTTCCACGAATGCCCTTAGGTCGCGTACGAGAGTATGCAAAGCAGTGTCACGAAGGAGGCGCAGAGGTGCCAGACGCCGTGATAAAAACCTTTGCGGTTACCTTTTTCCTGCACATACCGCACGTAGAGACTGAGGGCTAGAAACGCGCCGACGAGCACGGTGTAGAAGATGCTGAAGCCTCCAAGCGCGAGCAGCGCCACGTCTGCGAAGATGACGGCGAGCGCGATAAGCTTGTCCGCGAGCACATACGATACTTCATGTGAATAGTGAAATGCGGTGCTGAAAATAACGAGTGCGCCGAGGAGAGCCGCGATACCCCACAGCTCGAAATTGGCCGCCGCGATGAGCGGTGCGAGATAGAAAACATTGCTCCAAACGGCGAAACGAAAAATGGACTTCATGTGCGTCAGGAAGGAATCTCTCCTTACAGGAGCAGTATACCTTCGCGATTTTCTCGCGGCAAAGCCGCTCAAAAATAACGCAGTGGAAGGAATCTCCCTCGCCTCTCGCTGTGCCGTCGCACAGCTCGGGCTGGGCACCGCCTCACTGTCGCGCAAGCTTGCGCGACATCGTTCCGGCGTCCGATTCCTCCACGCACGCCGCGCAGGCGGCGTGCTCTGCCTCACCTCATTTCATTCGGTGCGTCAGGAAGGAATCGGACCTTCGACCTCTGTCTTATCAGGACAGCGTTCTACCACTGAACTACTGACGCGTATGGGCGATAGTAGCAAAAACGGGGCTCATATGCTACTTTCTGTGCGGTGCAGAGTTGCGTATTTCATTTGGCTACACAGCTACAACGGTGAGGGCTATGAAAAAGGAAAATAGAAACTCTGCGAAGTTCGATGGCCGGGGTGGTCGGCGGCCGCCAGAATCCCTAAACAACCACCAGCGCAAGAAACTGGGGGTGGGCGGGGGTTCAAAAACCCAGTCAAGAAAGAAGCGTGGGCGGGCGCAACCGAGAGACGACCAGGCTCCCTGACCTGACATCGGCCGGACCCGCAACTCGGCGGGTCCGGCTCAGATTTTCTGACTTCGGACTCTGTAAGAAGTTATACACACTTTCGTCAAAAACTATATACATTTGGAACTGAGTGTGTATTATAGCGGTATCAGTTCTTTGAGAGAGTGCTGCGTGTATGAAATGAAAAGGTAATTCATTTCCGCTCGCGGGGCACATAAGGGTTCGAAATTATTTGAGCCCCTATTGTCAGAATAATTAATTGTGTAACATCAGAGATGAAAACAACATCCACCGATGCAGCGATACGAAGTCAGTATCAGCTCGTCGACGCTTGGGGTTTACACTCGGGAATTGACATCCACGGATGCAATCCCGCGACCATCCGCTCTGCGGACGAGATTAAGAGGTTCGTAGTCGAACTGTGCGATCTCATCGAGATGAAACGGTTCGGTGAGTGCGTCGTCGTCAATTTCGGCGAAGACGAACGAGTAGCGGGGTATTCGATGACGCAGCTCATCGAGACATCGCTTATCTCGGCACACTTCGCGAATCAGACGAACGCCGTGTACTTGGACGTATTCTCGTGCAAGTACTACAATCCGGAAGTCGTCGCGAAGTTCGCGAAGAAATTCTTCGGAGGCAAGGACTACGACCTTCATTACACTTGCAGGAAGTAAACTGCAAGCCGACGCAAGGTCGGCTCCCCGACCGAAGCGTCGGGGCTACACGTGCCGCAAGTAGCAACAAAAAGTCTCAAAACAAAAAGCCGCCCTCAAGGGGCGGCTTTTTGTTGACCTTCAGCGTTTCGGGGGGTGCGCGTTGTCCCCCAAGGCCTCTTAGTCGATCGTCATGCGCCCGTTACAATGAATGCATTATCCGATTCAGTGTTCCAATATTCCCTTCCTATGAATAGGCATTGGTTGCTCGGGATCGTCGTAGTCTGCATAGTCGCGCTTGCCGGAACCATCTATTTGTTTTCAACGAACAAGGGCGCGGACCCCGGAAAGATGTACCGGGTCGGAATATTGGTACGTGGCTCCGGATACGATCCGGCAGTAGAGGGTTTCAAAAAAAGAATGGACGAGCTCGGGTATCACGAAGGCAAGAACATTACGTATGACGTTCAGCTCATTTCTGATAAAAATCAGTTGGTGTCCGCGGCAACCAAATTCGTAAAGGACGGCGTGGACCTCATCCACACCTACTCGACACCGGCGACCGAGGCCGCGGCGAACGCGGTGAAGAATTCTCCCCGTCTTATTCCAATAGTATTCGGGTCCGTTGGCGACCCGCTCTTGATCCCCGGTGTGCGATCTATCAGCCGTCCCGGCGGTACGGTGACCGGCGTTGCAAGCCTTTCTACCGATCTCACGGCACAGAGATTACAACTACTGAAAGAATTCGACCCGAAGATAAAGCGCGTCGCGATGCCGCATACGGCGCTTGACGCTGGTGACCTGGCCGCGAATAAATCCGTCGAGATCGCGCAGGCAACAGCAAGAGAGCTTGGTATTGAGCTGACATTTTTCCCTGTAAAAACGAAAGACGACAACACGATAACAGCAGCACAAATACTTGGGAAAGACTTTGACGGCATGATCGTTGGCGGCGATTCGCTCGTTTGGGGCAGTATCGATACTTACATCCAGCGGGCGATCCGGGAGAAAATACCCTTCTCCGTATTCAGCCGCTCGCAGGTCGAATCGGGTGCGCTCTTCGGACTTGGGCCCGATTACGCGGTTTCCGGACGACAATCCGCAGATATCGCAAACAGGATCCTCCGAGGCGGGAACGCCGGCGATATCGCAGTACAAATACCCGAGAAACTGATCCTTGTCGTTAACAAGGACACTGCAAAGGCGATGGACATCGTCATTAGCGAGACATTCCTGAAAAACGCGGATATCATTATCGAAAAAGAAACTCAGTAGCAGCACGTTGCCACGGCCATCATGGATATTTTTGCATTTTTCACATTTCTCCGCCGAAGACGTGTCATTTTCCTGCTGCTATTCCTTCTTGCGTGGCTTGTCTTTCTCGATCTATTGTGGTTGCTCCCCACGCGGGAAAGCGTGCGCCTATCAGCATCCGAGCTTTCGATGCAGATGGCTGAGAACGCAAGTTCAAATCTTAGTTCATCTCTCGAAGATATCCTTACACGGGTCCAGAACGCCTCGCTGGATATCCAAGCCGAATCCGACCGGACCCAGAAGATCATAGGGAGACTTCTGCAAAGGAATCCGCTATTTGTGAATGTGGCTGTTGTAGATCGCAGCGGCATAGAGTTGATGCGAGCAGGCCAATTCACTGCAGAGGACAATCTGCGCGAGTATTCAAAAATGTCGGGTCTGTACCTCGCCCTCGCCGGATCGTCCAGCTTCAGCGACATTTTGCACGACGAGAGTACCGGACCGGCATCGCTCGTTATGGTCCCGATCAAGGAACCGGATGGCATACATGCCGTCCTTGTCGTAGACGTCAACTTAGAGCTACTCGCGAAGATTGTTGAGCCGCCGAAGGCCGGCACTTGGCAGATATACATCACGGACAAGAAAGGCAACGAGATTATTGGTTCTGATGCGTCCGCCGCCGGAGAACATAGCTTCCTCGAGCACCCTGTCGTCCAGAAAGTTGCAGTTGACGGGCAGATCGCGGACGGCCTCTCCGCCGAAGATCCGTACGTGAACGACCGCGGCGTGCGCGTATTTGTCGTAGGAAGGCCGATACCGATTACCAACTGGAGTCTTTTTGTCGAGCGTCCGGAGTCCGAAGCGCTGAGAGAGAGCTTCATCGTGACATGGCTTGCCCTCGCGATTCTCGTACTCGGACTTCTATCAATAATCGTTGCACTCTGGAGTTATTGGCGCCAAGCGGTCCTCAACGAACGACTAAGCACGCAGGGTCTTGATCTGCTCAAGAAAAACGAGCAACTGCTCGAGGTCGACAAAGTGAAATCCAATTTTATTGGTGTGGCAGCACATCAGTTGCGCACCCCGCTTTCGGCAATAAAGTGGACACTTGGTCTCCTCATAGACGATACCGCCGACAATCTCACGCCCGAGCAGAAGGGGCTACTGCTCAAAAGTTTCGAACACAACGAGCGTATCATCGGACTCATCAACGAAATGCTCGTTGTGGCACGTATCGAATCGGGTAATATCCAACTCAAGCTCACCCCTATCCACATCGAGGACTTGATCGAGAGCACGATGATCGATTTTGAGAACCAGGCAAAAGCGCGCAAGGTTGAGCTAGTATTTGAACGGCCCCCAACGCACATTCCTCTGGTGTCTGTCGATCCAGAACAGATCCGTGGCGTCATACAAAACCTTTTGGAAAATGCCCTTCGCTATACCCCGGACGGAGGCTCCGTTCACGCTTTGGCGACAGTTGTAAATGGAATGGCACAGATAGCGGTCAAGGATTCAGGTATTGGGATACCCGAAGGTCAGCGTTCGAGTATTTTCAACAAATTCTTCCGAGCCGATAATGCCGTAAAACGACACGCCGACGGCTCGGGTCTCGGATTATTCATAGCAAAAAACATCATCGAGAAACATGGGGGCACACTGACTTTCACCAGCACCGAAGGAAGAGGCACGACTTTCTATTTCACACTTCCGCTCGGCACTACCGCCCCGACTTCGTGAGAAGGTATAATTACCCATACCCATAAAGACACACATATGAAAGAAAAGAAGATTCTTCTGATAGAAGACGAGCCGGTCCTCGGCGAGATCCTGCTCAAAAAGCTCATTGAGGGGGGTTACGATGCTACGTGGGTACACGATGGTGAGAAAGGTTTGGCCTCGATGAAAACGGTGAGGCCGGACCTGATACTCCTCGACATCGTGATGCCTATAAAGGATGGGTACCAAGTCCTCGAAGAGATGCAATCCGACAAGGAACTACGGTCAATCCCGGTCGTTGTTATATCAAATTCCGGCCAACCGGTAGAGATCGAACGGATCCTCGCCCTCGGAGTAAAGGATTATATAGTAAAAGCCCAGTTCGATCCGGACGAAGTTCTCGCGAAGATCACAAAATTCATAGACGGTGGTTCAGCAGCAGATGCGGACACCTCTGCTCGGGAGCGAAATAAAGTCCATATAGTTATAATTGAAGACGACACTTTTCTTTCTTCACTTGCTGCGAATCGTCTCCGTAAGGAAGGCTATCGGGTCTCTGCGGCGTTCGACGGCGCACAGGGTTGGCAATTACTACAGCAAGATACGCCGGACCTGGTGCTACTCGATTTCATTATGCCGGTCGAAAGCGGCATCAGTGTATTGAGGAAAATTAGAGCCGATGCAAAGCTCAAAGACGTGCCGGTAATCGTATTTTCGAACGGACAAGGGCAGGGAGACCCCGAGCTCGCAGAGCTCGGTGTTGAGGCGTTTCTCATCAAAGCCAATTTCACACTGCGTGAAGTGCTCGCGAAGATCGCGGATATACTCAAAAAGCACGGGAAGCTCTGACTCTTTTTTGCGAAGTATGAGGAGCCTTAGCCCCGACGCGCGGCCTCTATCGCGGCCGCGTCGATTTTCTTCATTGTCAGCATCGCCTCAAACGCGCGCCTCGCCTCGTCACCTCCTGCCGCTAAGGCATCGGTCAGCATACGCCGAGTTGTGGGGGTCTGACCCCAATTTTCCTTTAAGTAAGAATCGGGGGCAGGCGCCCCGCCCCCGATTATCCATTGCTTGCGAGTAACGCCCGGCGCTTAGTTGCAAAGCGGGCAGTACTGGCAATATCCACCGTGCCCATTGTGGCCGCGGCGACCGCAGGGGGAACCCCTGTGGTTGCAGTTCGGCCCGTATCCACGGACCAGGACGCCGGAGATGCTGCAACTGGAGAGCAGCAAGCTTCTGAGTCTAGACATCGCCTTACTCCTTGCTATTGCATGGACGCTAGCCCACGCATAAGTGCATTAATCCATAAAGCGGTAAGCGGGTCAACTAACGTCGAATCGGTGCGATTTAGGCTTGCGTTTGTAGCGATTGAGGAATATGAATAAAGTATGGGGAGAATCCACATCACATTTGAGGGAAAAGAGCTCACACAAAGTAAATTCGACGAAATCGAAAAGAAGGTACTGGAATACTTTCAAAATCTTTGGAATGAAATCCAGGAGTCCGTTAGACGAATCCGCAAAGAGGACCATCAACATCTAAAAAGCGAACTTTGTTTGGCCTTTATAGGGGCGGACTCGCTTGCGAGGTTTGCAGAAATTATTACGACTGGGGAAGAAGGTTCGGGCCCCGGCAAAAGCGAAAGACGTTTCCGAAATTGGATTGATTCCTACGTCTTGACCGACGGTAACGAGACATACAAGGAGTGGAAGCGGCACATAAACTGCGACTCTCAAATTTTATGGAAAATCAGATGTTCTTTATTACACTTTTACGGGATACCGTTGCTGGATAAAGAGCATATCGTTTTCAGTTCGGACCACAAATTGGTTGAAAAACTTAATGTGGCTATTGCCGGGAGACCAGACAACAGAAGAGCTCGGGCGATCGATCCTTATCGATTAATTAACGCACTTCGTGATGGTTTTTTAACACAACTGGAGACTTTTCGAGATCTACTTTTAGGTACAGACGAATCGAAAAAAGAAGTGTATCTGAGAGGCACCGTTAAAGTATACGAAATCATTAAATACGAGGGCACGGTATTCGTTCCGATCAAGAAAAAATGAGTTGCATGTAACACAAAAAGCGCCGTGCCCATTAGGGTCGGCGCTTTTTGTAATTGTACGATGTAAGTTTCACTTGCAAGATATACACTCTTTTGTTCCGTCCATCTACAGTCGTCTTTGCGACCTGTCAGGCATCAGTTGAGGTATGAATGCCATTACCTGCCCCATGAGATAACAAGACCCGAATTGGTAATTATCCCGAATACTGTTACATATCCAGAACTCCTACTTTCATCGGACCTCGTTATCTCACGGGGATCGACGATAAGCTTCTCTCCCGAAGGAAATTAGCAGATCTTTTTTGAATGATTCCACGAGCAGCTTCCGCTACCCGTGCCTTGTTACGACTTAGTCTTTGTCATTGAGTTTGCCTTGGTACATAACGAGTATGTCCTTCGGGCACTCCCAACTTCCCTGACTTGACGGGCGGTGAGTACAAAGCTTGAGAACGTATTCACCGCGGTGTGGCTGACCCGCGATTACTAGTGATTCCGGCTTCATGAGGTCGGGTTGCAGACCTCAATCCGAACTGGCGCCGCTTTTGAAAGATTTGCTCCGGGTTACCCCATTGCGCCTCGTTGTAACGGCGATTGTAGCGCGTGTGCAGCCCAGGACATCAGAGGGACATGCTGACTTGGCGTCATCTCCACCTTCCTCCCCCGTGAGGGGGCAGTCTCGCCTGATACGTGTAACAGGCAACGAAGGTTGCGTTCGTTACCCCACTGAAGGGAACGATTCAAACCACGAACTGACGACAGCCATGCATCACCTGTCCTACACCCTCGAAGGCTTCCTATCTTTCGATAGGCGTGCAGTAGGATTTCTAG
>JACRFK010000008.1 GCA_016217925.1 Candidatus Kaiserbacteria bacterium | reverse complement strand
CGTCGGGCGGGCGACTGTAGGCCTCGGGCGGAAGGAATGCGCCTTCGGGCCGGAAATCAGGCGGGAGTTTGCTCATGTCGAAATTACCCGAGCGCATTTGCGATTCTATCTCCGCGCGCATCTTCTCTTCCATCGCCTTGCAGTTGCGTACGCTCCAGACTATGGCCGAGATTTCGGTAGAAAAGAATTCAACGATAATTTTCCCCGCGCAATTCATGACCACAGTTCACGAAGCGTTGAAGATGATGAAGGCGGATTCCTCGACGAAATAAAAATCGAAAACCGCAGGGAGGGGGTGGAGTCCTCCGCTGCGGCTTTTCCGTTACGCGTTCACGAGCTTGATATTGAGCTCGCCATCCGCGTGGCATCGGATCAAATTGCCGACGGCGCCATCGATACTCGCGGCGCAGCCGAAGTATTCGGGATGCCCTTCGAGGCAGGCGTGGATGTCATTGTTACGCCTTGTCACGACGATGACAGTCGGCCCGATCGCAATGCCGTACCCTTTGAGCTCTTCCATGCGGTTGCACAAATAGCGAACCGCGACCTTGGTGAGCTCAAGTTCGGAGCCGGAGAGGGTCTTTCTCACCGTCTCGAGATAGGCTTTGATTGCCGAGTCCGGAATACCAAGGGTTTTCACCCGGACGTCGATTTGGCTGTAGTCGAAAGAACTCGCGTCCACTTTCGTGCTCATTTTCAGTCCCTCTGTGCGGTTGCGTGAAGGAAGATAATTACACGATTTTATATGTCCGTCAAGGTCAATCGGGCCCAGAGACCCCGCCGGCATCTTCCCCGCGCAAGTCATGACGACTGTCCAAGACTCGTTTCTGACGCTCAAAAAAGATTCGAGTTCGAAATAGCGCCACACGGCTTCCGTAAGTTTTGCACACCCATGCTTGCGCAAAATATTGTGCCTGTTATAATGCGATTATAATAGCTTGAAATATCAAATTATGGCTCAAAAAATCATTCAAATAGGATCTTCGGCGGGAGTTACGCTCTCTCCCGACACACTTGAAGCGCTCAACGTTAAAATCGGTGATGCTGTCGAGATGTCCGTTCATCCGACGGCACGGGTACTTACCGTACAGCCAAAATCGAACCGGAACGAAAATCCTGTGAACCCCGATGTCATCGCGTGGACCAACGTATTCATCGATAAGAACCGGAAGCTTCTCGAGCGTCTCGCCGACAAATAATCATGGAGTACCTCTCGGCAGCCGACATGGTCGGGGTGCACGACCGCATAATCGAAGAAACCGGCGGCATGCTCGGAGTACGCGAAGAAAACCTTCTGCAATCGATTGCCGCGCGTCCGAAAACCACATTCGGCAATACCGAGCAATTTTCCGGCGTATTCACAAAAGCCGCAGTTTACCTTGAGTCGATTGCGACCTATCACGTCTTCTTGGACGGCAACAAGCGCACCGCGCTCTCTGTCGCAGCGGTTTTCCTTTTGCTGAACGGATACGAGATGATGCTGCCGGTCGAAGAGTCTGAAACATTCATGCTCGCCGCCGCACAAAGACAAAAGACGCTGGAAGAGACTGCTGCGTGGCTCAAAAAACACTCCCGTAAGAAAAACTGACCGGCCGTCATCTACTTCCCCAGCGCGAGCGTTCTCCTTATTTGGTCGAATTCTTGTAAAAGTGCGGCTTCGTAATCAACGTCCACCGAGGAGGCTTTGTAGGATAGTAATGACGTTTGCGACGAACTGATTGCCCATGCTCACCGGCTCGTCTGGGACGGCGGGGGGAGGCACAAACTCTGTCGGCGGTGGATAGGCGCCGTCGGGCGGCGGCATCGTACCCTCTCGCGGGTACTGCGGGTACTGAAAATCTCCGGGTGGAGGCATGGTGCCGGGAGGCGGCATGGAGCCGTCGGGCGGGCGACTGTAGGCCTCGGGCGGAAGGAATGCGCCTTCGGGCCGGAAATCAGGCGGGAGTTTGCTCATGTCGAAATTACCCGAGCGCATTTGCGATTCTATCTCCGCGCGCATCTTCTCTTCCATCGCCTT
>JACRFK010000009.1 GCA_016217925.1 Candidatus Kaiserbacteria bacterium | reverse complement strand
CGTCGGGCGGGCGACTGTAGGCCTCGGGCGGAAGGAATGCGCCTTCGGGCCGGAAATCAGGCGGGAGTTTGCTCATGTCGAAATTACCCGAGCGCATTTGCGATTCTATCTCCGCGCGCATCTTCTCTTCCATCGCCTTGCGTTGCGAGTCAAATTCTTCTCCGTATCGCGCGCGCATCTGTGCCTCGATACTGTCGTGATTTTCGCCCTCGCGCGGACCAATCGGCATACCTTCGCGCGGTACTTCTTCCCCTTGCGGTCGCTCCCACCGCCCTTTCCCGTCGAGGAATCCTTCGCCCATCTGCTGCATCATGCATTCTCGAATTTCTTTGTCGCGGGCTCCCGGGTCCAACTCGCCCTTTCGCATCTTGTCTTCGAAATCCTCGCCAAACACTTTGCGCATACAATCGGTCGCCGCCGAGCCGGGGCCAAACGGCCCTCCCCGCGACCCGTCGCCCATCACCTCTCTGAAACACGCGGGTAGTATTTCACCGAGCTTCTGGTCAATGAATCCGCTGCCGTCCCGTATCGCCTTCAGGCGCTCGCCTCCGATACGGGCTTCGATACACTCGAGCACTTTCGGCGGCGCCTTTTCGAGCGCCTGCTTCGCCTTCTCACGGCCTTCTTCCATCCGCTGTTTGTCTTCTTCCGACATCAGGTCGTGCTCCAGCGCAAAAGCGATGCACGCCTCGCGGTGCGATTCATCTTGGCAGTACGATTCACACGCTCTGCCTTTGCACCCGCCGGGGCCTTTGCCGCCCGTTTTTTTGAACATCGCGGCCTCTTTTTCCGACATGAAGCCTGCCTTGGTAGCAAAGGCGACGCACTCTTCGGCGTGCGCGCCGTCTTCGCAGTACGCTCGGCATTCCTTCTCCCCGCGGCATCCGCCCGGCATTGTGCCGCCCTTGTCGAGGTACGCGGCCACTTTCTCCGCTTCCTGCAATTCTTCGGCGCTCATCATGCCGGATTGCTTGGCAAAATCGAGACACTGACGCATGTTGCCGGGCTTCTCGCAGAACGACTCGCACGAGTCTTTGGAGGTACAGCCGCCCGGGCCTTTGCCGCCGAGCCGCTCGAATTCGCGCGCCTGCCGCGCCTCTTCTGCGCTCATGAGCCCGTGGCTCTCGGCGAAGGCGACGCACTTTTTGATATTCGCGAGATTGTCGCAGTAGGCATGGCACTCGCTCTTACTCGCGCAGTTGCCGAGCTCGCCTACGGGGAATGTGACGGTGGATTCTTGCGCGCTCGCGAGCGCGGCCGAGAGGACGAAGAGTGCGCCGAGTACCACCGCGCCGAGGGTACCTACCGCCGTGAGCTTTGCTTCGTGTGTCATATTATTCAAACGGATTTTTGTAGTCCGAAAACGGGTTCGTCTCGGGTAGCTTGTCTGCAGGAGTCTGGGCAGCTCCCCCGACCTCGGCCGAGACGTCGACCGTGGTGTCGGTGGTAGTAGCGACGGATGCGGGTTCTGCTTCGGGTGCAGCACTGCTTTGCTGTTGCGGCGCGTAGAAGAAATACACTGCCGCGATAATGAGAAGCACAAGCACCCCGCCTATCGCAAGCGGCAGATTGAGGCCTCGTGCGAAATCCATGCAAAGAATTGTACCATCGGCCACCGGCCCTCCTTGTGCGTTATCCACTACCCTTTCTATACCTCAGTTTCTATTGCAGTATTTTGCAAAATACTAGAATAGGACACTCTACGTCTTTTCGTTTTGGGAAAACCTTTGGTTCCTGATACAATCCCAGCATGAAAACGGCGCTACTGGCTAGCTACTCGAAAGACGAAGATTTGAAGCGGTTGGGGAAGCTTCTCATAGAGAACGGCTGGACTTTGCTCGGCTCTGCCGGTACCGCCAAATTCCTCATGGACAACACCGTCCCCTGCCGCGACGTGGCGGGCATCGTCGGGCCGCCGATATTGGGGCACCGCGTGGTTACGCTCGCGCGCGAGGTCTATGCGGGACTCCTCTCGGCGACGGAAGACGACGATAAGGAGATACGGCAGCTGGGAATCGCGCGGATTGACCTTGTGTACGTCACGCTGTATCCGCTGGAAGCGACCATAGCCGACCCTGCCTCCACGCAGGAAGACGTCATTGAGAAGACCGACATCGGAGGCCCGACGCTTCTTCGCGCTGCGGCCAAGGGCCGACGGCTGACACTTTCCTCACCCGACCAGATAGACATGCTCGAATCGTGGATAAAGGCGGGTTCGCCCGAAAGCGAGCGTGAAGCGTTCGTTACTCACCTCGCGGCCGCCGCCGAGCGCCGTGTTGCCGACTACGTCGCTGCTTCTGCCTCGTACTGGGAGTCCAAGCGTTGAATCATGATTGAGTTACAAAATCCCGAAAAACAATTTTCTTTCAACACTGACATCGACGTACCCGAATCGTTTTCAAAGCCGTTCGAGGATATCTTCTGGAAGAAAATTGACGAGGGGTGTGAGACGGAATCCTCGCCTGACGAAAAACATTTCGTTCTGCGCACGGACGGCTCAACTGCTCCCGTAACCGACCTTGCGAGTGCAATAGACGAGGTTAGGAATATGTATGTTGCAGGTGACTTGCGACTGCGAGGTACGACACAGGCATACATGGAAGAAGCGAAGGGCAAGGGTCTCCTCTCGGCCAAGACCGTGGACGAGAAGTTGGAGTCAGACGTCGGACAAATCGCAAGTTACCGGATACCCATGTCGGCCGGAAATATCGGAAATGAGGAGTTTTTATACCGCCTTTCACTCACCGCAATGGGCTCAATGAACTGGGGCTTTCGCCACGGATTCGCCCAGAGCACATTATTCGGGCGTTTCCGGGGCGAGGCGGAAGGCGACGGACTCAACGGGAGATTGGACATCGCCAAAATGATGCCCGAAGACGACCTCCCTGAGCTGGTACTCTTCAGAAACGGAGGGAGGCGGGCGGGAATCGGCGAAAGAGAATATGCCCGGCAATATTATGCACGGAACCCGACGGCGAGCACGGGCGCGTCGTCATACCTCGCTAACGGCAATTATGCTGAGGTGGACTTTCTCGGCAAAATGCTTAGGCCGTTCGCGGAAGTCGGATACCAGGGAGATAACGCGGCAAAAGCGAGCGATGCGTCCTACATTCAAATCACGCGAACATCGCTGGAACGGACGATTACCGAAATGGGGCGAGCCGGGTCTCGCGAACAGCGACTCTTTGAGAGCATCGCAAAGCGCTTACGGACAGACGGAATACCCGAAAACAAGGTCTTCGGTCCAGCGTTTGAGAACACGGTAAAATTCATACTTTCTGAGAAAGTCGCCTACCTTCTTCTCCGGACAATCCGGGACATCAGCTAGTGTTGGCCATAATCGACGGATTGGGATCCCGCCTCGTTTTCGGTTGCGTCAGTAATGCGCTATAATGCACGACTTATTGGATTCGCCGGTATCCCATGGAAACAAATCTATACACAGTGACGATTCCGCCGATGATGAAAGCGTTGGGCGCGCTCTCAAAAATTCTCGACAAAGCCGCTGCCTACGCCGAATCCAAAAAGACCCCGAAGCGCGCTTTTGAAGAAGCTTTGATGAACGACCGCCTCGTTTTCGACCAGTTCCCCTTCGCGGCACAAGTACGCATCGCCTGCGACAATGCCAAAGGCGGCGCTGCGCGCCTCGCCGAGGTGGAAATCCCCGCATTTGAAGACAACGAAAAAACCATCGCCGAATTACAGGCGCGCATAGAAAAGACACTTGCGTTCCTCAAGACCATTAAGCCCGAACAGGTCATCGGCAAAGAAGCCATACAGGTCTCACTTCCCTACTGGGACGGCAAGCACACCACAGCATTCGAGTACGTCACGGAATACTTGCTGCCCAACTTTTTCTTCCACGTCACGACCGCATACGCGATACTCCGCAAGAATGGCGTCCCCCTCGGCAAAAGCGACTACATCGGCGGCCTACCGCTCAAATAGCATTTCTCGGTTAGAATAGGCCCATGGCAACCCTGAGGAGGACAATGTTCCGCGAATATGACATTCGTGGGCGGGAGACGGCGGACGAACTCAACGAAGAGTCCGTCTACCACATCGCCCGCGGATTTGGCGCGATACTCTCTCAGAGCGGCATCAAAAAGGCAATCGTCGGCAACGACGCCCGTGCGACCTCCGAGGCCTTCAGCGCGCAGATGGTTCGCGGTCTCACCGAATCGGGTATTAACGTCGTTGATATCGGTACCGTAACGACGCCGATGAGCTATTGGGCGCAGTACCACTTCAATGTGCCCGGCCTTGCAATGATAACGGCGAGCCACAATCCTGCTGGCTGGAACGGCCTCAAGCTCGGCACCGGCCTGTCGAAAACACTTCTCCCCGACGAGATAAAAGAACTGTATTCGCTTATAGAGAAGGAGGCATATGTGAACGGCAAAGGAGTGGCGCGCAAAGAAAGTATCGCGGATGCATACATCGCAGATCTCGTCTCTCGGACTCATGTGTCCCGACCGATAAAAATACTCGTCAACACGGGCAACGGTACAGCGGGATTATTCGCGGCGAAACTCCTGCGGGCTGCGGGCTGCGAGGTTGTCGAACACTATACTGAAGTAGACGCGACTTACCCGCACTACACCGCGAATCCCGACGGCACCGCGATGATGGAAGACACAGGCACGCAAACAAAGGACAATGGCTGCGATATCGGAATGGCCTTCGACGGCGACGGCGACAGACTTGGGCTTACCGATGAGGAGGGTGCGATTATTTGGCCTGACCGTTACATGATACTGCTCTCGCGTCTGGTTCTGGAAAAAGCTCCGGGCTCCAAGATTGTATTCGACGTGAAGGTCTCGGAAGCGCTGCCGGAAGATATTAAGGCGCACGGCGGCGTGCCCATCATGTGTAAGACGGGACACTCATACATCAAATCGAAAATGGCGGAAGAGGGTGCGGTTCTCGCGGGCGAGATGAGCGGCCACATCTTTTTTGCGCAGGACTTCTACGGCTTCGACGACGCCTTCTTTGCCGCGCTCAAGCTGCTCGAATATCTTTCGGGACAACGCAAACCGCTCTCCGAGCTCGTCGCTTCCACCCCCTACTACGTCTCGACCCCGACTATTCAGCTCAAGACGACTGATGAAGATAAATACCGCATCGTCGACGAGCTTGTGCAAGAGTTCAAGAAGGAGAAGTACCGCGTCATCGACATCAACGGCGCACGTGTCTACACCGAAAACGGCTGGGGGCTCGTGCGCGCATCATCGAATACCCCGTCGCTTGTGCTCCGTTTTGAGGCAAAGACCGAGGAGGGGCTAGAAAAAGTACGCGCACTTTTCCGCGCGAAGCTTGAAAAGTTCCCTTCGGTGAGCACGAACTGGGATTCGTCGGGTCATTAGACCCGGTATGGTAAACTAGGCAGTCATGGCGGCTAGCGAGGAGCGGCGTGAAAGCGGGCTTTCACATCGTCCGAGCGAAGACGACATATGAATAAAATGAATATGTCAGCTCCCGCACTCAAAATCACGGATCTCAAAAAGACCTACGCCACGGGGACCGTCGCCCTGAAGGGCGTGTCGCTTGAAATTCCCGAAGGCGACTTTTTTGCGCTGCTCGGCCCCAACGGCGCGGGCAAGACGACCATCATTGCTATTACTACGGGCCTGGTCAACAAAACGGGCGGCACAGTCTCTGTCTTCGGCCACGATATTGATAAAGAAACCGAGCTCGCCAAAATGCAGATAGGGCTGGTGGGGCAGGAGGTCAACTTCAATCCTTTTGAGAAGACCATCAACATAGTCGTCAATCAGGCCGGCTACTACGGCATCCCCCGCTCTGTGGCGATACCGCGTGCAAGAAAGCTCCTCACCGATTTAGGGCTGGGAGAAAAGATGGACCAGAATGCGATGACGCTCTCAGGCGGCATGAAGCGCCGCCTTATGATTGCGCGCGCGCTTGTGAACGAGCCGCGTTTCCTCATACTCGACGAGCCGACCGCGGGAGTAGATGTGGAGCTGCGCCGCGGCATGTGGGAGTACCTCACGGGACTTAGCAAGAGCGGGCTTACCATCCTCCTCACCACCCACTACCTCGAAGAGGCCGAGCAGCTCTGCAAACATGTCGCCATCATCAACAAGGGAGAAATTGTCGAGCAAGGCACGATGGAGGCCGTCATCGCCAAACACCACGACGCCGAAGCGGGCAAAGAAGGTTACCGCGGCAGCCGCCTCGAAGAAGTGTTCCTTAAACTCACGAGTGAGAAATAATATGGACACCTACGGAAAATGGATATCTTTCTACACGATGCTCCGCAAGGATATTGTGCGTATGTTCCGCATCTGGGTGCAAACATTTTTGCCGAGCGTCATCACTTCCTGCCTCTACTTTCTCATCTTCGGCACGGTACTTGGCTCGCGCATCGGCACCATGCAAGGCGTGGATTACATGAGCTTCGTCGTCCCCGGCCTCGTCATGCTCGCTATCGTGACGAATGCTTACTCCAACACTTCGTTCACTTTCTTCCAGTCCAAATTCTTCTTCCGCGGCATAGATGAGATACTCGTCTCCCCCACGCCGCCGTGGCTCCTTATCCTCGGATTCATATCGGGAGGCATCGTGCGCGGCGTACTTGTCGGCGCGCTTGTACTCCTGATATCGGTATTTTTCACGGGCCTCCAGCTTTCTCTCTACAACGTCGCCGTCATCTTTCTCTTCGCGGCCTTGACCGCGCTTGTGTTCTCTCTCGCGGGCCTCGTCAACGGTGTCTACGCCAAGAGTATCGATGGCATCAATCTCGTGCCGACCTTCGTGCTCACGCCCCTGGTCTATCTCGGCGGCGTCTTCTACTCGGTCCACTCGCTCCCCGCCTGGGCGCAAGGCTTCACGTATGTAAACCCTATCTTTTACCTTATCAACGGCTTTCGCTATGGATTCCTCGGCATTGCCGACATTGCGCTCTGGATATCCTTCGCGGTCCTCGGCGGCATGATAGCGGCGCTCGTGGCTATAAACTGGTATCTCATTCGCACGGGCATGGGCTTGAAGCAGTGATAGTATTGCGAAATGGCTGACATCGTCGATTTTGAGAAGTTCAAAAAAGGCCCAAAAAAAGAAGGCTCTTCGGAGGCCCGGCAAGGTCTTACGGGCAATCAAATCCCCGGAACCGATGACAAGAACTTTGTTGACCGACTGGAGCGTATGACGCGGGTTCTTATTGGGCTTCAGGATAGCGCAACCGGGCCAAGTTCATACAACGAGACAAACGTGCAAAGTCGGCAGGAGGGCCTTCGGCAGTACTCTGCGGAAGAGCTTCGCGGACTGATTTGGCATAGCAACGCTCAAGATTGGCTGAAAGATCCCTCTTTTTATACTGCTGTCGGCCGCGAACTAAAGCGCAAGCTCGCTCTTGAGAGCGAGGGCAAGAACTAACTTTCTTATTTTTTGGCAATCTCTGCCGTCAAGCCGATGTAATTTTCAGGACGTAATTTCTTGAGGCGTTCTTTGACGTCGGCTTTGATATCCAACCCGTCGATAAATGCCGCAAAATCGTCGAGCGACACCTCTTTGCCGCGGGTTAATTCTTTCAATTTTTCATACGGCACTTCCACGCCTTCGCGGCGCAAAACAGTTTGAATCGCCTCTGCGATGACTTCGGGATGTTCGTAGAGAGCGGACAACATCGCTTCGGCATTAACGGTTATTTTTCCAAGGCCTTTTACGAGCGAGCGGTAGCCGACAAGTGCGTGCGCAAATGCAGTGCCGAATACGCGGATGACGGTCGAGTCCGAAAGGTCTCGCTGGAGGCGCGAAATCGGGAGCTTTTGTGAAAAGTGAGTGAAGAGCGCGTTCGCCACACCGAAATTGCCTTCGGCATTCTCGAAATCAATGGGATTGACCTTGTGCGGCATGGCCGACGAGCCCACTTCTCCGTCTTTGGGCTTCTGCGTCACCCAGCCATCACTGATGTAGCGCCACATGTCTTGCGAGAAGTCGGTAAGAATGACGTTGATGCGGCGCATGTTATCGAAAAGCTCGGCGTAGGTGTCGTGCGGTTCTATTTGAGTCGTGACCTCGTTCAGTTCGAGTGAGACTTTATATCCGACGTTGAGTCCCCCGACGAATTTCTTGGCAAATGCGCGCCAGTCGGTGCCGGGCAGAGCGACGACATGCGCGTTGAAATTGCCCGTGGCTCCCGCGAATTTGACGAGGATGCTGCGGCTGCGCAGTTGTTCGAGCTGTCGCGCAATCCGAGATTCAAAGACGCGCATCTCTTTGCCGAATGAGGTCGGAGAGGCGGGTTGGCCGTGGGTGCGCGCGAGCATCGGCGTCGCGGCGTGTTCTTTGGCGGTCGTATCGAGCGCGGCGCGTATTTCTTCGAGCGCGGGCAGGATGACACTCTGAAGCGCCGAGCGCAGCATTACACCCTGTGCGATACTGTTGACGTCTTCCGAGGTGAGCGCGAAGTGTGTCCATTCCGAAATATCGGCGAGCGAGGTCTTCGCGAGTTTCATCTTGATGAAATACTCCACCGCCTTTACATCATGATTCGTCGCGGGGACTCCCTCATACCCTTCCCTCTCAATCTTTTTCACAATAGCCGCCTCTTCGGTCGAGATGTGCGGGAGCTGTTGTAGCACCGTCTTTTCTTCATTGCTGAGCGCACGCATGCCCACTCCGGCTTCCGAAAGCGCGATGAGGTATTCCGTCTCGACCAAGAGCCGAGCGCGAATAAGGCCGAATTCGCTGAAGTGTTCGGTAAGCTCCGCCCCGATAGTGCGGTATCGTCCGTCTATCGAACCTATTGCGGTGAGTGGTTCAAGCGGCATAGGGGTGCTCGTTGAGCATATCATTTTTGCCGTCGCTATCTCTGCCTGCTGGCAGAGCGCTGCCTCTCGGCCCGTCGGCCCGCGAGACACGGCAAAAACGATATGCTCTGTCTCGCTGAAGTTGAAAAAGGTGTGTCGGTATCATATCGAAAAAGGTTTTAGATTGCGCTCCATGCGCGGGATGACGGGTAATTCACCGGGGACGAACTTCTCGCCCGTGATCTGTTCATACATCTGAATATATCGGCGCGAGAGCTCTTCTACAAGCTCAGGCGGTGCGTCTGGAAGCGTCGCGTCTTTGTAGGGATCGCAGTTCTCCTTGAACCAAAGGCGCAAGAATTCTTTGTCGAAACTCTTGGGTTGCTCCCCCTTCGCCACTTGTTCTTCATACCCTTCTATTTGCCAGTACCGTGAAGAATCCGGCGTGTGTATCTCGTCAATGAGGACGAGGTTGCCTCTCTCGTCTGTCCCGAATTCATATTTCGTATCGACGAGTATGAGGCCTTGCCGCGCGGCGATTTCTTGGCCTCGTGCAAAAAGGGCAAGCGCCGTTTTTTTCACCTGGTGCAACAATTCGGGCGTAATTAACCCCTCCTCAATCATCTGATGCGGCGTGATGGTGCGGTCATGTCCTTCCTCTTTTGTCGTCGGGTCGAAGACAGGCGTGGGCAACTTCTCATTTTTCTTCATGCCGTCGGGAAGTTTCAGGTCGCCGAATTCCCGCTGTCCCGTAGAGTAGCGCGTCCAAATGGCCGTATCCGTAACGCCCGTGAGGTAGCCCCGCACCACCGCTTCCACCGGCACCATTTTCATTTTCTTCCCCACCGTTACATTCGGGTCGGGTACCCCGAGCACGTGATTGGGTACGATATCTTTTGTCTGTTCGAACCACCACGCGCTTACCTGATTGAGCACCTGCCCCTTCCACGGAATGTGGGCGATGATGCGGTCGAAGGAGGAATGGCGGTCGGTCGTTACCAATATCAAACGGTCGGGCTGTATGTAGATATCCCGCACTTTGCCAGTTTTCTTCTCGCCGAGGAAATCAAAATTCGTTTCGCGAAGGACCTCCATACTAGTGCCAGTCGAGCTGACCGGTAAATTGGACCGACTTGTCCCCTTCTGTAATGGTCCCCACCTCGTATGCTTCGACCCCGAGCGACTTTATATGCGCCATTGCTTCTTCCGCAAATCCTTTCCGCACGACGGCGGTAATGCCGACGCCCATGTTGAACGTCCGCAACATGTCTGCATCTTCAAGGTTGCCGAACTTCTTGAGTGTTTTGAATACCGGCAGGATGCGGATTTTTGAGAGGTTTATGCTTGCGCTGAGGCCTTCCGGCAATATCCTGTTGAGGTTTTCTTGTATGCCGCCGCCCGTGATATGTGCGAGGCCGACCAGATCATCGTTCGTGAACAGGTCCTTCAGCACTTTGTAGTAGGCGCGATGTGGTGTGAGGACCGCTTCGATGAACGGTTCGCCACCGACTTCCTCCTTCAAGATATCCGGGGAGGTCTCTATAATTTTACGGACCAAAGAAATGCCGTTCGTATGGACACCACTCGAAGTAAGCGCGATGACCGTGTCGCCCTTTTGTATCTTCGAGCCGTCGATGATGCGCTCACGCTCGACGACGCCGACAATGCTTGCGGTGAGCACATACACGCCTTCGGCGATTGTGCCGGGTTGCCAAGAAGTCTCGCCGCCTGTAAGCACGCATTCGTTGTTCTTTGCAGCTTCCGCAAAGGCATTTACCATGCGAAGCACGACCGGTTTCTCGACTTTGCCGCACACGATGCAGTCCTGTGTGGAAAGTGGCTTCGCCCCCATCACGATGCAGTCATTCACGAGGTGGTTGATGAGGTCGTGGCAGATAGACTCAAACTTATCGTACTGAAACGCGAGCAATTGTTTCGTACCAGGCTCCTCGGTCTTTAGCACAAGGATCGGGTGTTTATATTCAGGAAATGCGCCGTCATACAGCGATGCGAAAGCGCCGACCTGATTGAGGACGCGCTTGTCAGCAGTCTCCAGTGCGGAAGTGATACCTACTTTCGTTTCGTTCTCAGTATCTCTGTTGACGCCTGAACTCTTGTACGAAAGTTTTTTATTGGTCATATCAATCCTTTGTCCTCCAGGTATTTCTTGAATCCTTTTTCTTGCAGTTCCGAATCTTTCGCTTTGATATCTTTTGCCATCTTTTCCTTAAACGTTCTAACATTTTGCAAAACGTTTGAATCACCCGCGCCGATTATTTGTGCGGCGAGGATGCCGGCATTTTTAGCGCCGTTAATCGCGACGGTAGCAACGGGAATCCCCGGCGGCATTTGTACCGTCGCGAAAAGCGCGTCTATCCCGGCAGTCGTCTTGTTCATGATGGGTACTCCGATGACAGGAAGTGCCGTGTGAGCGGCGACAACTCCCGCCAAATGTGCGGCGCCTCCGGCGCCGCAGATAAATACCTTGTACCCACTTGCTTCGCTTTTTGTGACGTACTCGACGACGGCCTCAGGAGTGCGGTGTGCGGAGAGCGTATGTACTTCCGAGCCGACGCCCAATTCCTCCAAGACCTTCACCGCCTCCTGCATTACGGGAAGGTCCGAATCCGAGCCCATGAGTATGCCGACAAGTGGTTTGTTCACCCCGTTAGAAGCCATATGATTTCTGAATATGATTAATAAAGTAGCTATTGGAAGGTATTTTCACGAAGCTTCTAACGGGGTTCATATAAAGTAGTTTACCGCATTTCTAAAGATCTGTAGCCCCGGACCTTCGGTGGGCAACTCTTTGCCGTCGCGGGCGTATCCTTCTCTCAGGTACGTCCAATGCGGCAGCTGCGTGAAGCGTACCGCGCGTTCCGGATGCGGCATAAGGCCGAGTACGCGGCCATTGTGTGAAGTCACGCCCGCGATACTTTCAAGAGAACCATTCGGGTTTGCTGGGAGATCAAAATGTTTGCACGTCTCCCCCTTTACATACTTCAACGCCACTCCCCCAACTTTACTAAGTAAAGTTGATTCGGAGGGCGGAAGGTAATATTTGCCTTCCCCGTGCGCTATCGGTATAGAAAGCGACTTGATGCCTTTGAGCCACGGGCTCTCGCCCGTCACTTCAAGGTCCACCCAGCGGCAGCTGTAGCGGCCGGAATCGTTGGTAAGAAGCGCGCCCGGTACGAAGCCTGCAGTCGTGATTATCTGGAAACCGTTGCAGATACCTATCATGAGTGTGTCGCGGGCGAGGAATTTCTCTATTTCCTTGCCCAAATGCTGCTTCAGTCGATTGCCGTACGCTTTGCCGCTTCCGGTGTCGTCGCCGTATGAAAATCCGCCCGGCATCACGAGTATCTGCGCTTTTTGCAAAAGCGATGGTTTCGCGATGAGGTCGTTGATATGGACGATGTCCGCAGTCGCTCCGACCTGCTCGAATGCGGCCTTCGTCTCATCCTCGGTATTGAGGCCGTAGCCGGAGAAAATTATGACGTGTGGTTTCTTTTTCACCCCGTTAGAAATACCGGGATTGGCAGAAAGTTTATTTTTCAGTTGATTTCTAACGGGGTTCATATTACCAATGTTTTCCGCCGGAGGCGAATCCTCCCCAGGAGGAGAAAAATGACCGATAGCTCTCGGTGAGCGTGGCGAGCGGAAGTTCGACCTCTGCCCCCGGCAGTACGATGGAAACAGACGCATCCTGAACGACTTCGCCAATATTCGTGAGTACCACTCCTTTAAATAACCCTTCAAATTCCTTCTGTACGCTGCGGCGCACGGAAATGACGAATCGCCCCTGACTCTCTGAGAAGAGAATCGCTTCGGGAGATTTCGCGCCGGCGGCGAGCATATTGAGGTTTACTCTCGAACCCAACTGTCCCGCAATGGCAGATTTCGCAAGTGCAACAGCGAGCCCTCCGCGGCCAATACCGATAGCCGAAGCGACGAGTCCCTGTCGAATTGCATATGATACAGCGTCGTAGGCTTTTGCATTTTTCTTTGCGTCAACGACCGGCACGGCACCGGCTCCGCCATATTCGGAAGCGCCGAGTTCGTCGTTGGTCTCACCGACCACATAGACGAGGTCGCCCACGCGTTTGAAATCAACCGTCATCGCTTTCGCCACATCGGGAATGACGCCGATAGCGGAGACGAGAAGCGTCGGAAGTGCGGCGATGTGGGTCGGTTTTCCATCAGCTGTGAACCCACGGAAGTCGTTGTACATCGAATCTTTGCCCGAAATAAACGGCGTACCGTAGGCGGTCGCGATGTCGTAGCAGGCCTTGCCCGCCTGCTTCAGCTCGTACAAGCGCTCAGGCTTTTCGGAAGATGACCAGCAGAAATTGTCGAGGATGGCGAGGTAGTCGCGCGAGGCTCCTGCCGCGATAGCGTTGCGGACGGCCGTATCAATAGAGGCGGCCGCCATGGCGTAGGTATCGAGTGCGGAATACCACGGCGCGTATCCGTGCGAGAGGACGACGCCTCTTGGTGAATCAGAGAGAGGCTGTATCACCCCCGCATCGGCATTTACTCTGCCCCTGCCCTGTAGAGGCTTCGTGACCGAGCTCCCCTGCACTTCGTGGTCATACTGTTGCGAGACGAACGATATCGAGCCGACGTTCGGCCCCGAGAGCATGGCGAGCACCGCTTCTTTGAGCGGTAGCTTCGCCGGAGTTTGGTCCTCGCGACTCACCTCCGGTTTTTTCGACATTTGGACCTCAATAGGCCGTCCGTCGTGCAAGAAATTGAGCGGGATGTCCGAGATGACATTTCCGTTGTGGCGGATGACGCAGCGTCTGGATTTGGTAAATTCCCCGATGCGGGTAACCTCGACGTCGTGCCTGTCGCATATCTTTTTGAAGGCCGCCCACTTCGCCTTGGGCACCGCAAGCGTCATGCGTTCTTGCGATTCTGAGAGCCATATCTGCCACGGTGCGAGCCCCGGATATTTGAGTGGGACTTTTTCGAGGTCGACGAGCGCACCGCCGCTCTCGCGCGCCATCTCGCCCACCGAGCCGGAGAGCCCGCCTGCGCCGTCGTCGGTGATGCTCGAATAGAGTCCCTTGTCGCGTGCTTCGCGTATGAGCATGTCCGAAAGTTTCTTCTGCGTAATAGGGTCACCTATTTGCACTGCCGTCGCGGGAGAACCGCCTGAAAGCGATTCGGAAGAGAAGGTCGCGCCGTGGATACCGTCGAGCCCTACCCGACCGCCGAGCATCACAATGTAATCGCCCGCCTTTGCTTTTTTCTCGTACAGTTTGCGGCCCTTATTTTTTCTTGGTATGAGCCCGACAGTTCCGCCGAAGACGAGAGGCTTGCCGCGGTACGAAGCGTCGACGGCAATGAATCCGAGCGGGGTCGGAATGCCGCTTTGGTTGCCGCCTGCGTTCACGCCATGAACGACACCTTCGAGGATGCGGCGCGCGGGCAAAAGCGGCTGAGTCTTTTTGGCGTCGCGGAAAAGCTCGGTCGTATCGTTGGGGTCGGCAACGCAGAAGCCGTAGACATTCGCAATGGGCTTCGCGCCGAGCCCGAATCCGAGACAATCGCGATTGACGCCGACGATAGCCGTCACCGAGCCGCCGAAGGGGTCGAGGCCTGAGGGAGAATTGTGGGTCTCCACTTTGTGCGTGATGAGATATTTGTCGTCAAAGGCGATGGCTCCGGAATTATCCTTGAAGACCGAGACGCAAAAATCTTTCTTGCCCTTTGCCTTTCGTATTTTCTCCGTCGCCCCCTTGATGTAGCGGCGATAGATACCCTCCTTCACCTCGTCGAGCGGGTCGGCGAATATTGTGTGCTTGCAGTGCTCGGACCACGCCTGTGCGAGCGACTCCAATTCGATATCCGTCGGGTTCCTTTTTTGCTTTTGTCCGCCGGAGGCGGATCCTCCTCCGGAGGAAAAGTAGTCGCGTATCACTTTGAGCTGCTTCAGTGAGAGCGAGAGTGGTCCGCGTCGGGTACCGTCGGCGTTCCTGACGCCCTCCTTCCCGATGCGGGTGAGCTCCACGTCGTCGACATCCAAGCTTACTTCATCGGTCGTCGTGTGTTCATGCAATTCGACTCGCGGGACGACAACCTTGAATTCAGCGCCCCTTGCGTATACGGTGGCGCGTTCAATCAGTGGGTTGTGTAATTCCCGCGCCATCTTGTGCGCTTCTTCTTCTGAAATAGCACCCGAAAGAAAAAGAAAATACGAAGAGTACACTCCCCCGTCCCCGAGATTTCTACCGAGGCAATCCTCTATCGTTTGACGCGCCGTATGCCCGACGTTGTCGGTGACGCCGGGAAGATATCCTACTTCGATCACATACGCGTAATCGCCCGGCGCCGGAACTGTATCTGTGGAATACGTTTCCGCGACAGGATGCGTGAGGCGCAGGGCGACGCTTTGCAACTCCTTCGCCTCTAATTCCGTGTCTATAGTGTAGGCATGAACGTAAGAAGCGCCTTCTAAGGCGCTTTGAGGAAACAGGGCTTTGAGATTGCGAAGAAGACTTTCCGCACGGGCATCTTGGACTTTTGAGGAGACTGCGATTCGATTTGCCATGGTCTATGATACTACCTTCGCGCAAAATGTCAAGCTCCCGATTTGCACGTCTCGAAGAGACGCAGCAAATCGCAGTCCCCTTGGGGGATGCATGTCGCCAACCATTGTGCCATGATAGCGCAGATGAAGAAGAAATCCGAACATCTCGTCCTCGCCGGGATGCTGCAAAAGCTCGGTAAGAAGCTCGGCGCACAGGTTGTGCTTGAGCCGGAGTGGAAAATCGCCGGGCAGATACTATTCAAAGACGGGAAGAAACGTTATTTCCGCTACAACACACTCGACTTGAATCCCGTCGGCGCCTCCGACATCGCCAAAGACAAAGACTACGCAGCGTTCTTCATGACGCACATGGGCTACCCCACCATCGAGGGAAAAACATTTTTTCGCAAAGATTTCGCACGTGGGCTCGGCGTGCGGCGCGACATTGACGCGGGGTACCGCTATGCGCGCAGGCTCCGCTTCCCCGTCGTCGTGAAGCCCAATTCGGGAAGCCATGGGAGCGGCGTTTTTGTGGTGCGTGGCAAACGCGAATTCTACCGCGCTATGCGATTCGTATTCAGGAACGACCGCATCGCTTTGGTCCAACGCGTGGTGCGCGGGCGCGATTATCGCATCGTGGTCCTGGACAACACAGTCATCTCGGCGTACGAGCGCATTCCGCTCTCCGTCGTGGGCGACGGTCGCTCAAGTATTAAGACGCTCCTCAAGAAAAAACAAAAAGGGTTCGTCGCATCAAGCCGCGACACGCGCATTCGGCTCGACGACATCCGCATCGCGCATAAGCTCGGTATCCAGCAGCTTGCACTCCGCTCCGTGCCTGAACGCGGTAAACAGGTCTTTCTTCTCGACAATGCCAACCTCTCGAGCGGAGGCGATGCGGTAGACGTGACCAAGCCTATTCATCCAGAATTCAAGAAGCTCGCGGTCAAGCTCACCCGCGACATGGGTCTCCGACTTTGCGGCGTAGACCTCATGGTGCATGGCGACATCCGCGAGAAGCCAAAGAAATACTGGGTGCTCGAAGTGAACGCTGCGCCCGGGCTCGACCACTACGTCAAATCCGGCCGCGCCCAGCAGAAAATAGTCGAAAGCCTCTACTTAAAGGTTTTGAAGAGTCTTGGGAGAACTTGACAAGACACTATTATTGTACTATTGTTCCCATACGTTCCTTGAATTCCAACTCGGGAGGACACCGATGACAAACCTGCTCGCTTCTCTAATGGCGGCGCCGTTTTTCTTGCCCGCACTCAGCATACTGATCGCCGTATGCTTCGTAACATGGCCGGCCCCGATTGAGGCAAGCAAAATGCCTGTCGGTGCTTCCATGATGATGGTCGGAATCGTCTATGCTGTTTTGATGATTCCGCTAGTGATCTGGCAAGGTGGGTGGCCGACGGGAATGGCACCAGGCTCGTACCGGCTGGTCGTTCTCGGCGGCGTAATCTCGCTCTTGGGAACGAGCTGCATGGCGTTGCTCATATTCCTGACTGCCCCTGCGGGAAAGTACCCCGATTACTTCCTGATCTGCCTCATGGCGCAGGTGGTTACAATCTTCGTCATGAAACTGTATGGTGGCAATCCACTGAACGGATGGCACGCTGTCGCCTTCATCGGCGCCGGCATCGTCACCTTCGCCAGCTGGAAAGCCGGCTTATAACGCTTCGCTTGATGGAAGAACCCTCGTTGGTCTTCGTATCGGCGAGGCGTTCTTTTTTTAATAACGGTATGTATGATTATTGACAGTAGAGCTTTTAATCGTATAATCTTCACTTAGTGCCGTTCGCCAACTTTTCGGCTCTAAAAGTGGCTTATGGCTCTGCCATAAAAATGCAACCGCTCTCATGAGAGAGCATTGAAGGGACGTGTAAGATGAATAATAAACCTGTAGTGAATGCCGGGGCATCAGACCCTGCATCACATGAGACCAATCCTCTACCAATCCTTTGGGGCGCAACTGACCCGGCCAAACGTGGCCCCATCATCGCGACACTTTCAGATCCTCAGCGCCGCAATGTGCTGGGTGTTCATGGGGGACAATTCTCGCTGAGCCGGAGCATGGCCGTAGCTGCAGGGATGTACGACCCGACCAAGAAACCGGATCTGTACGATACGTATCCGACCGATGTCATCGGGCCGTTCCCGCAATGGTTCGAACCCGGAAAGATCGTGACGCTGGATCCGTTCGGCGCGAACGTCACCGAGACGTTCGCCGACCTCATCGCGGGCGGATACGACATTCGTCCGACAATCGCTGTCACTCGGGCGTACATTCGTCCACTCGAGATCCGCGAAGCGGTCATCGCCGGCCGACTGGAAGTTGACGGCTCAATCCTCAAAGCGGAAGATGAGCGTCGCAACGGTGAAGCAACGGGCAGGGTCTCATACGCCTGTCCCGTTACCGAAATCGCGATCGATCCGGTATGGCACCTGCCTGGCGTCGCGGATCGGCTCGGAATTAGTGAGCTCGATTTGCGGCGTACGCTGGTCGAACAGACCGGCGGCATGTTCCCTGATCTTGTGACGAGAAGGGACTTGCAGGTTTTCTTGCCACCTATCGGGCAAACGCTCGTGATCATCTTCGGTGACGCGAAGAAACTGTCCGACCCAAAAACAACGGTCACCGTGCGCGTGCACGATGCCTGTATCGGATCGGATGTGCTGAGTAGCGACGTCTGCTGCTGTCGCCCGTATCTGACGCACGCCTTCGAGGAATGCGTCCGTTGCGCTCAACAGGGCGGCGTCGGTGTCATCGTCTACTTCGACAAGGAGGGACGTGGCCTCGGCGCAGTTACGAAACTGATGGTGTACAACCGCAGGAAGCGTCAGCCTGGCGGCGACACCGCTGCCCAGTACTTCGCTTGCACTGAGCAAGTGGCCGGCTTCCGGGACGCGCGCTTCCAGCAGTTCATGCCCGATCCACTTCACTGGCTCGGTCTTCACAGAATCAGGCTGGTGAGCATGTCCAACGACAAATACGACGCCATTATACGCAGTGGCATCGAGGTGATCGAACGGATCGAGATCCCCGCGGAACTCATCCCGGCCGACGCTCATGTTGAAATCGAGGCGAAGAAGGCCGACGGTTACTTCACCATGGACGTGACATCGAACGTCACCAAATTGGACGAGGTGCGCGGCCGAACTTTTCTCACCTGATCTTTGCGTCGATCCACAACAAACGGGCTCCCGGTGCAAACCGGGAGCTCATCTTTTTATTTGACATCGCTATATATTTATGTTTATATTCGCTACGGTGCGATGCTTACACCATCGCCTAAAGTAATAGAGTAACAAACAGAGGAGGATGGCCATGAGGCCAGAATCATACGTCGGTATCACCGGTTTCGAAACCGGTGCTCAGGTGGGTGCCGTGCGTGCGGCACTGCCTACCGATCGACTCTTGATGGTCGGCTGCGGCATTCACGGGAAACCCTCGGATTGGAAGCCATTCAAATGGCCTAATCGCTGTCCGTCCACATCACGTCTGTCGGAAATCTTTCTTCCGTACAACAATGTGCTTAATGTCCTGCATATCCACCCGGATGCCGGGTTCGATCTATTCGAGAACCTGAGCAGGGCGCACGAAGCGGCAGGGCCGTGCTTTCACGGCTTCCAGCTCAACACGATGTGGCCGAGTGCGAAAGCGCTCGTCCAATATAAGAAACGTTACCCTGGAGCGTGCGTCACCATCGCACTGCAAGAGGAGTCACTCGACGCCGTGAACTGGGAGCCGAAGGCGGTCGCGCGGCGGCTTGCGTTGTACGGCGATACCTTCGACCGCGTTATCCTTGACCCGAGCGCAGGCGAAGGCAAGGACATTAACGTGGACTTTACGCGTCGCACCTACGAGGCAATCGAGAAGCTACTGCCGAATGTCGGTCTCGTGGCTGCCGGCGGCCTTCATGGTGACAACGTGGAAGAAAGTCTGAGTGACCTACTTCGGCAGTTCGCTCTAAGTACGGACGCAGAATCAAAGCTGCGTGATTTTCCGGCTGACCTCCTCAATATGAGGAAGGCTATCCGGTACGTTCAAGCTACCGACTCGCTTCTTCGAAAGTACGAGGCGCAGCGGGAACTTCAACCTGTAAATTGAAGGAGATGACTGATGTTGATCAAAGCCCGGGCGCAAGCCAAACTTCCGACAACCAAGTACGGCAACTTCGCTTGCACCGCCTACAAAATCGGCGGCCACGACTACGCGTGTGTCACCTGTGGCGACGTAACCACGGGTAACCCGTTCGTCCGGATCCAGTCCGGATGCGTGTACGCCACCGTTTTCCACTCGGCGGACTGCGACTGCCGTCAAGAAATCGATGATGCGTTGCGAGTAATCGCCGGCGCACAACACGGCGTGTTCGTTTACGCGCCGCACAAAGAAGGTCGCGGCGTCGATCTCGTGACTAAGACGTTGGCCATGGCCAACAGACAAGAAACGGGATGCGATAGTGCCGAGGATCTCTCTGCCATCGGCCTCGAGAGCAACGACTTCCGCGGTTACGACGAGGAAGTCGCAATCTTGCGGGACTTGCAGGTCTCAAGACAAATCCGATTGTTGAGCTGCAACGACGGAAAACGTCAAGCCGTAGAGAAAGGCGGCTTTACGGTCACTCAGGAGTATTGCTTCGCAAAGCCGTCGCATACGTGGCAACCGTCAACCGCCAGCGCGTGAGGAGGACTGTCAAATGGTCAGAATCCATCAAATACATCGGCTCGCTCTAGTCGAACCGATGGACCTGGACAGGATCTGGAAGCTCAAGAAGCGACTGCTCGGGCAAATCGCCCACGGACAGCGACAAGACGCATTCTCTCCGAGGCCGGATAAGCCATTCGACGTCGGAGCGGGGCTCGTCGTGCTCACGCCGAAGCGCGAACTCGCGTGTATCGGCGCAAGCAACTTCAAAGAGCGGGTCGGGCCGCGGCAGCATATGTGTCCCGATCACTGTGCCGAGATGTTCGGCATCAAGATGGCACGAAAGATGAAAAGCCGAATCATCGGCATGGTCATCGAAGCGCCGCCGCAAGCGGATGACTTCAGTGGCTATTTCAAAGAGGGAGTGACCGTGTCCTGCGGATTCTGTCGGTACGAGTACCGGCGGGAACTGAAGGATCCGGAAAGTCCCCTCACGGCTGATACATGGTTGAGGTTCAACCATCCTACGAACCGGAAAAAGCTCCTTGAGAAACGGGTCTCAGCGTTCCTAGCACTATTCCCAAATGATCCCAAGCAACTCGATCCGAAGCACCTTGTTAACCGGGGCGGCCCATGAAAAGCCGCCCCGTTCGTTTTTATACCCTCTCCAAATCCACCCACGAATATTTCAATCCGTTCCATTCCCTCTCTTCTTCAAATACTTTTTTTGTAAACTCATCGGCATACGCGGGGAAAAAGGTGTCGGCCTCTTTTGTGTCGTCTACGAGCGTGAGGTAGAGCTTGGTGATGTACGGCAAGGCTTGTTCATAGATTTGCGCCCCGCCGCCGATGTGTATCTCTTCAGCGTCGAGTCGTTTGGCTTTTTCCAGAGCATCTTCGAGCGACGGCGCAACGATGACCCCCTCATACCTCCACCCGGCGTCGCGCGTGACGATGATGTTCGTGCGCCCTGGAAGCGGCTTGCCGCCCGTATAGCCGAGAATGGATTCAAAAGTCTTGCGACCCATGATGACGGGACGCCCGAGCGTCAATTCTTTGAAACGCTTCAGGTCGTCGGGAATGTGCCAAAGCAGTTTCCCCTCTTTTCCCAGCTCCCGATTTTTCCCTATCGCGACCACCGCGCAGATCGAAGGCTTATTCATTTAGAAAATATAGCATCTACAGAAAACACAATGAGATGTCATCTCATTGTTTTGGACTACTTCTCGAATCGTTCCTGAGCGACTTGCGCGTAATAGGATCTCGCGTCTTCGAGCATACGAGAGACCGGCAACTGATTCGCAACGTCAAATCCATCTGCAGAAAGAATAGGGCTGATGGCCTTTCTCTCTCCATAGCTTGCGAAGCTTGAGTAGGGATAGTTCAGAAGTTTGTTTTCCAGAGAACGCATACTCCGAACCTTGCCCTCTTTCCAGCCCGGCTCATACAACTCCGCCGGGTTGCAATGTATGTACTGGAGAACGTGTTGAAAATAACTATCAGTTGCAATATGCCGAGAGCGGAAAGGTTTTATAAAAAGGTTCCCGACACGCTCGTTCTTGGCGTTAAAATACATCACGTAGGCGATACCGACTTTTTTCATAAAGGAACTAATTCCTCCCTCCGTCGTTTCTTTCAATAAGAGATGGAAGTGGTTTGGCATGAGACAGAACGCGCCCACTCCAACAACGGGGTCCCCGCGGTCTGTTTCAAAGACTTTTTTGAGTGAGGGTTTGGGATCATTAAAAATCTCAATCGGCGCCGTGCCATTCGCGAGGTATAGCAACATCAGAAATCGCTTCGCGTCATTTTCATCTTCAAAGACTTTCCGCTTTTCAACCCCTCGATTGAAACAGTGGTACCACTCCTCTATCTCGAATGGCGGGCGATTTGCCATTGACCTAGCATAACACAATGAGATGTCATCTCATTGGTCGGTAGCGGAGAAATCCTTTTTCAATTTTTTGAGGTCGCCGTTAAATACGAGTTTCATTTCCGCCGCTTTTTCTTTCTTGCCCTTCTCCACGACATCCTTCTGGTGCCAACGCGATTTCTTTGGCTCCACTTTGTGCGTGAGCTCTTCAAAGACAATCTGGCAGAAACGCTCGCCTGGGTGCAGTTGGATGACCTGGGAATTCGTATTGTTGCGGATGGGAAGCGTGAGCGGTCCTTCATAACCCGAATCGATGATTCCCGTGAGGTCGACGGAAAGCCCTTTGCGGTTGACCGACGAGCGCGGATAAAGAACTGCCATCAGGTCATTGGGCACTTTTATCGTCTCGAATGTCGATACGAGTACGTATTCCTGCGGAAGGAGTTCGAAGCACTGACCTTGTTCGAGCTCGATGACGTCAAAATATTCGGGCCCGTGGTCCTTGAGCGGGTCGAGACTGAGCGCTTGCCTCCCCTTCGCGGTCATCTTCCAGGCCTTGGGTATCAGGAATGTAAATCCGAGCCGTAGGTCCACCGCATGCATCTGCAGTTGGAAACGGTCGAGGCCGGGCTTGAATTCAATGTTGCCCTTCTTTACGCGCGCCAATATCTCGTCTTTGGTCAGTATTGCCATGGTCGTACAGTTTACAGCACGATTTGCATTCCTGTAATGGCCGGCAATGGGTTGTATTGTGCGGCGATGGGGTTCACTATTTCGTCCACCAGTTTTTTGTCCTTCTTCTCCGAGCGGTCGTAGGTGTTTTTGGGCAAAGTCACGCGTATGGGCGCATGGTCGTTGGTGCGACGCAACAGTTCTTGCACCGCTTCGAGTTGATTATCGTATACGTGCGCATTCGAGATGGAGTGCGAGTACACCCCTGCCGTGACACCGAGTTTTTGCGCGAGGATACATTGCAAAAGCGCGAAGCCCGCAACGTCCGACGGAAAACCGAGCATCATGTCGTTGGAGCGGACCATGTTGTGGAGGTGGAGCCGTCCGCCGATGATGTTGACCGTAAATGTATACGGACACGGGACGTTCGCCTTTTTTATGCCGCCGAGCCCGTCCTGCGCGGGGTCCCACGTGACGACGACGCCGTGGCGCGAGCTCGAATCTTTTTTGAGCAGGTCGACAAGAAGGCCGAGCTGGTCGCGGCCGAAATGTTTGCGCCAGCGATATCCGTACGCGACCGTAACGACATCCGCCGGGTTCGTGAAGCTGTCCCAAATCTTCGTGTAGTCGCGCAGGAAATCAGCGGGCTTGCGTGCCCCCGAGATAAACCATATCTGCTCAGCGACGAACATTTTGACCGGGATCTTTCGCAACGTGAGGAGCGGGAGCCCTTCTTTTTCGATGTCTATAGAGAAGTGCATTCCGGGCAGCGCTATCGTTTCGTGTCCGGTGCGCTGATTCTTCTCGCGGACGCCCTCCTCCATGATGCGCTTCAACATTCCTTGGTACATCTCGTCGAAGCGGGTCATGGAGGCATTGTACGATGCGGAAGTGCCCCCGCCAATTGTGGTAAAGTTGCGTTTATGTCGGCAATAGAATACCCCTACCTTCCCACCGGCCGCATCATCAAGTACGTGGATGCGCACAACCCTTTTATGCAAGAGGCCCGGGACTGGGCCCGCGCACACTCGCTCGACGAGGCGATGCCCAACGCTTCCCTTGTCGTAAAAAACGGCGAGATAATCGGGCGAGGGGCAAACGGGAGTGACTACCACAAATTGCATGGCTGCGAACGCGTGAGGCGTGGAATTCCCACGGGGCACGGCTACGAATTGTGCGAGGGGTGCGACCCCAAGAATCACAGCGAGCCACGGGCGATAGCCGACGCCTTAAAGAACGGCCACGAAACCATCGGCGCCGACCTGTATCTCTGGGGCCACTGGTGGGCATGTCAGCCTTGTTGGAATGCCATCATCGAAGCGGGCATCGAGAACGTCTACCTCCTCAAAGACAGCGAAAAACTCTTCAACAAGGCGCATGCGGGCAACGTTATCGGCAAGCAGTTTGAGGGTGCGCGCCCCGTACCAAACTCGACGGAATCTGTTACCCCATTGCAAGATTGATTGTTGAGAGTTTTGGTGCGGGGTAGAATGAGCCATGCGCGGAAAATTTATCGTTTTTGAGGGCGGCGAAGGCTCGGGCAAATCAGTGCTGATGGAGCGTTTGCACGCGGTGCTTCCCGACGCTGTTTTCACCCGCTACCCCGGCGGAAGCCCCATCGGAGAGAAAATACGGGAGCTCGTGCTCTCGCAAGAGGCGCAAGGAATTGATACGGCGACGGAGCTTCTGCTTTTTCTCGCGGCGCGTGCGCAACTCATTGCCGATGTCATCGAGCCTGCGCTTTCTGCCGGAAAAACGGTCGTCTGTGACCGCTTCGAGCTCTCCACGATGGTCTATCAGGTGTACGGCCGCCAAAAACCCGAGTACCGGGATTTTCTTTTTACGATGTCCAAGACTATCAACAAGGGCTGCGTTCCCGATGCGACAATTTTTCTCGACGTGTCACCGGAAATCGGTCTCGCCCGCGCGCACTCCCGCCCCGAGGAGCCCAACCGTTTCGACAACGAGGAGCTCGCATTCCACGAGCGCGTGCGCGAAGGCTACCGGAAGCACATCGTTGAATACCCGCGCTTCTTCATTATTGACGCCGACAAGCCGCTCGAAGAGGTCTGGCGAAATATCGAGGAGACGATACAATCGGTCGTATCAACAAAATCTATGATTTAGTTACCCGACATACCATTATTTTTTTCATTTCATCCCCATGGATCTCTACAAACGCATCAAAAAGGAGGACAAAGTAATTTACAAAGCAATCGCGGGCGAGTGGGAACGTCAGGCCGACGGACTCGAACTCATTCCCTCGGAAAATTACACGTCTCCTGCCGTGATGGAGGCGATGGGCAGCATCCTCACCAACAAATATTCCGAGGGGTACCCGAATCGGCGCTATTACGGCGGCAATGAATTCATCGATCAGATTGAAACAGAGGCAATCGAGCGCACCAAGAAAATCTTCGGCGTCCCCTTCGCCAACGTCCAACCCTACTCGGGAAGTCCCGCAAATCTCGCCGTGTACGTGGCAATCTGCAAACCGGGCGACGCGGTGATGGGCCTCAATCTCCCGGACGGCGGACACCTGACGCACGGATGGAAATATTCCGCGACCGCGCTCTTCTACAAGAGCATTCCCTACCATGTGCGGGAAGACGGACGCATCGATATGGAAGAGGTGAGGAAGCTCGCACACGAACACAAGCCGAAATTAATCTGGGTCGGCGCGACCGCGTATCCGTACCTGTACGACTACAAATCTTTCATGGAGATCGCCGATGAGGTCGGCGCATTCGTTGCCGCCGACATCGCGCACGTCGCGGGTCTCATTGTCGCAGGCGCACATCCGAGTCCGGCCGCTCACGCACACATCATCACGACAACCACGCACAAAACGCTCCGCGGTCCGCGCGGCGGCATCATCATGACGACGGCACGTGGCATCGCGAAGGATGCCGAGCTTGCCCAGCGGATAGACAAAGCGATTATACCGGGTCTCCAGGGTGGACCTCACAACCATCAGACAGCGGCGATCGCGATCGCACTCAAAGAGGCCGCGACGCCGGCATTCAAATCGTACGGCAAGCAGATTGTGAGGAACGCGAAGGCTCTCGCTGAGAGCCTCAAGAAAAACGGCCTGAAGCTGGTCTCGGGAGGCACCGAAAATCATTTGCTCCTTCTCGACCTTGTGCCGGTATTCGGCCCCGGCGGCGGACACTTTGCGAGCGACGCACTTGAAATCGCCGGAATGACCGCGAACAAGAATACGATTCCCAAAGACCCCGGATCCGCCTTCTATCCGAGCGGCGTCCGCTTGGGCACACCCGCACTGACGACCCGCGGCATGAAAGAAGCAGAGATGAAAAAAGTTGGTGAATGGGTCGCGCGGGCAATCCAAGAAGCACACAAGTATCGCCTACCCACCGAAACGAAGGACCGTCCCGCGTACCTCGAGAAAGCCAAGAAGGAGCTCAAGCGAAATACGAACCTCAAGAAGATACGGCAGGAAGTACGCATATTCTGCAAGAAGTATCCTCTGCCGCACCTCGCCCGCACATAGGGTCATTCGTCGGAAGCTTGTATAATGCCCGGAATGCCCGACCTTGATCTTGTTTCCATCATACAGTTCGTCGGCTATCCGGGGCTCTTTACCGCGGTTTTTCTCGAGTCGGGGGTTTTCTTCGGCTTCTTCCTCCCCGGCGCTTCCATGCTCTTTACCGCCGGCCTCCTCGCCTCTCAGGGCGTTTTCAACGTATGGATACTTATCCCGCTCCTCACGCTCGCCGCCATCTTGGGCGACAGTGCGGGCTACTGGTTCGGTGCAAAGGTCGGGATAAAGTTGTTCGAGCGGAAAGACTCTCGATTCTTCCGACAGGAACATCTCGTGCGCGCTCGGGATTTTTATGAGCACCACGGCGTCCTCGCCATCGTTCTTGCGCGCTTCTTACCCATCATCCGCACGTTTGCCCCTATCGTTGCCGGTATCGTACAGATGCGATACCGCACATTCCTGATCTACAACATCACCGGCGCCGTTATCTGGGGCGCGGGCGTCACGTTCATTGGGTTCTATTTGGGAGAAAAAGTCCCTGGCGTGGAGAAATATCTTACACCGATAATTCTCCTCATTATTCTCGCCACATGCATCCCCGTAGTGCGGGAATATCTGCGGCAGAGTAAAAAGAACAAAGAATCTAGTTCCCCTGCTTGAGCAAAGCGATACCTCCCGTAAGTCCGCCATTATCCCCGAGCTCTGCCATTTTTATTACCGGTTTTGGATGCCCCATAAAGAGCTTGTCCAGTGACTCTTGCACGCGTGGAACGGGAACAGGGTTCACGCCGACTATCATCGAGCCCCCGAGGACGATGGTATCGGACGGCCATTGTCCGAGGAGGACAAGGAGTCCTTCCGCAAGAGTGTCCGCGAGTTTGTTGCGCTCCTCCAGTGAATCAAGGTCCTTGGGATGGATGCCAAATTTCTTGGTGACTGCCGTCCCAGACACGAGGTCCTCGAGATCGGCGCCGCGGATCTTGATGCCTGCGACGCCTCCCGCGGCGGCAATTTTTCCGTCAACGACCCACCCTCCTCCCACACCCGTCGAGACAGTTACATACGCGAGCGATTTCACCCCTTTTCCCGCACCTGCATACGCCTCGCCCAATCCTGCGCATGCCGCGTCATTGACCACATGTACTGGAACGCTGAGGGTCTCCGCAAGTTCCCGCACAATATTTGTCCCTTCCCACGCACGCAAATTACGCGCATCGGACAGCGCACCCGCGCCGTCCACGCTTCCCGAGATACAACCAGAAACCGCCGTGATTTCTTCGCCGCCGGCACACTCACGCGCAAGGGCAACAAACTTCGCAATTCCCTCCTTTGGATTTTGCGGTGTCTTTATTTTCTTGATTTCACCCAACACATCATTCGTCACGGCGGCGACACGCATATTGGTCCCTCCAATATCCATTACGATGTACATAGAATTAGTAATTAGCCACTAGGGGTTAGCCACTAGGATGCTTCGAGGAACTTGTACTAATTGCATTTTCCTAATGGCTAGTGGCTAATGACTATCTACTACTCCAATGCCGCCGAAATCCGTTTTCCGAACCTCCTTATAGCGCGGATTCGAGACGAGCGTCGGTATGCCGCCTTTATCAACGACGTAGTACGCAAAGCCGTGCATCTGCTTGACCATCTCGTAATCCGCGTGGCCCGGCGTTGAGGCGGAATCTTCCGCGCCCTCCACGGGGCTATCGTCCTCCATTACGAGCCATGTCTTACCGGTATTCACCATGAGGTGACCGTAGCCGGGCGGCATGTAAACGGACTCGCCCTGCTTGACGCGCACTGCGCGGAATTTCTCTACTCTGTCCGGTTGCGCCACACCGTTTTCCTCAACAAGCTTTTGCTGAAGTACGACACCTTCACCCGCGGAAAACCAGTATGTTTCGTCGAGATTGCCGATGTGGTAGTGCCCGTACGTCTTGATGTACTCCGAGCCGACCGTCCCCGTTTCAAGAACCGTGATGTTGCGCTTTTTGGAGCCGCCGCGGACCATGTAGTAGTGAATGGCGGGCCCCTGCGCACCGGGGCTCATAAGAACCTCCGTCATCTTTTCATGCGTGCGCGCGGCGAAGGGCTCAAATGCCATAGTGGCGCCATTGTACCACGTGCGACAGAATCGCCGCGAGCGCTTGGAATATGGTAATCTCACTACATGCAATGCCCGCGCGCCGCACTCTTCGACCTCGACGACACACTTGCCGAAAGTTTCCGCACACCCTCGCCGGAGGTACTTGACGGTCTGAAGAAGACCCTGGACTTGATGCCGGTCGCAATCATGACGGGTACAGGTTTCCAAAAAATAGAAGAACGCTTTCTTCCTGTGCTCGCCGCACATCCGCGCTCTGATCGCCTGTACATATTTCCCGCGAGTTCGGGGCAAGCGTACGTCCAAAAGAACGGGGTGTGGGAACAGGTTTACGATCTCGCACTTACTGAAGAAGAACGTGCTCACATCAAAGCAGTAATGACGGAGACCGTGAGCGCTCTCAAGGAGCTCCAAGACATTCCACATTATGGGGAACAGATAGTAGATCGTGGAGCGCAAGTCGCCTACACGCATGTCGGTGTAGATGCGCCCACGGATGTGAAGGCTTCGTGGGACCGAGACGGCTCGAAGCGCGCGTCCCTGTGGAGCACTCTTAAAAACAAGCTTCCCGAATTCGAGGTCTTGATGGGCGGTGTGACGACGATTGACATCACGCGCAAAGGCGTGAACAAATCTCACGGTGTGAAGTGGCTTTCGGAACACCTCGGCATTCCCATCGGCGAAATGCTCTACGTTGGCGATGCGCTCTACCCCGGCGGCAACGATGCGGTCGTCATTCCGACCGGCATTGAGACCCGCTCTGTAAGCGGTCCGCCTGAAACGCTCCAAGTCATCGAAGAAATCCTCGCCGCCTGCTCGGCCTGAGGTCTCAGTTCGCGGGCGGTGCGGCGTAGAGCTCTTTGGCGGCCTTCCAAAATTCGGGGTGTCCTTGTTTTTCTTTCATGTAGTACCACCACTCCACGCCCCAGAGGTATTGTGTCCCAAACGAGGTCTTGCGCGCGTAAGCGACTATCTCGTCGAACTTATCGATGTCCATGCGCGAAAGCTGCGTCTCAAGCGAGGCTTCGGCGGTCGGTCCCGTGAGCCACGGCTCCAGAGAGAGCTCAATGAGGAATGTCGGTTTCGGTCCATACAAAAGCTCCACCGCTCTCTCTTTCATCCGGTATACGAATGCGGGAAGTCTCGTCTTGAATTGGCCCAGCTCCGGATTCCAAAAATACATATAGAGGCTGGTACCGAACGCGTCCCCGTTCTTGTAGGGGCCTATCCATGTTCCCAAGTTGCCACTGTCGGTCACGAGTACGGGGCGTGCGTCGAGCGAGTGCACAAGCGCGATTTCTTCTTCGAGGAAGGCTTCGTCGAGCGCTCCGCAGTGCTCAAAGGCAAACGCCGAGAGGTACGGCTCATTTTCAACTTGCCAATATGCCACAGCGGGAAATTCTTTATACCTTTGTACGACTGCCGTAATATAACCTCGTAATTCTTCTTTCTGCTCTTCCCACGAAAGGCTGCGTGCCCAATCGGGAATGTGGCACTCGGGCCAGCGCGGGAGACGACGTCCTACCGCAAGGATGACTCGAGCATCCCGGATCTGCGCCTGACTCATCTCAAAATCAAGTTCGCTCCAATCATAACGGCCTTTTTTCGGCACCACTCTTTGCCAATACGCAGGAATGCGGATATCACGGACTTTCAAGTCGTCCAGCATCGCGACGTACACATTCTTCCAATCGAGGCCAAGTTGCTCTGCCTGCATCGTACTGAACGTTATGCCATAGGTAACGTGCGCCGGTACCGGGCGCAGCGTCAAAAAGAGGTACGCCGCACCGAGCAGTACGATGCCCACGACCGAGAGCCATACCAAACGGTTCATACGACGAACAACGCGGCGATACCCGCTACGACGCAGAGGATGCCGTACACCTGGTGCGGAAATTGGTGCGGGTGGACCTCGCCTTTGAAGACGCGCGGGATCCACCGCGCGCCCAAAAAGGCGAACGAGAGGAGGAATACGAATTGGAGTCCGGCCATCGCGTTTACGATGGTGACGCTCCCCAGACTGATGGCGAGAAGTGTCAGGAACGCAGCGACGCCGCCGAGCGCTTTGTTCGATATGACCAACCATTTCATACCATGTGACGACGTACGATACCCGTGGAATATCGCGTGACGGTTCGCGGGTATGGCAAGCAGGAACAGAGCCCCGACAACATTGGTCATACGCGACCAAAAGAATCCGTTGATAAAATCTGTTTCCTGGAAAATAAGCTTGGTCAGTAGCGCAGATGCGCCAAAAAATACGCCGGACGCCACCACGAACCCAAGCGACTTCCATGTGAGTTTGAAGTGCGATATGAGCACCGTGCCGAGGACGAGCAAGGCGAACGCCGGAAGGAAAGCGCGGGGAAGATCTTGGTGGAGAAATACGAAGGCAAGATGCGCCGTTACGATCGCGGATACCGCACCCACGATGGGTATAGCGTCCGAGGCATTGCCGCGCTTGAGGGCGGTGTAGAGAAAAAGAACTGACAGTATGAACGTCACCGATGCAAGCATGGCGAGCGCGAGAACGGTGAGCGACGGGATTGAGATGACGCCAAAAGGCACGAGGACGAGGACGAACCCCGACATGACGCTGATGTAAAACGCGTACACCACGGGCTTGCCCAAATGGGCGTGGCTCACGAGGACGTATTTGTCCACAAGCACAATCCCAGCCGAAATGAGCTGGGCGAGAGCCGCAAGCGCGATCCACAAAATCATCTCGTTAGTCTATCAGAGCATTCCGCTCGATTATCTGTTTATACACGTACGCGCTCGGCCGGATAGTGCGTTCGAGTGTATCGTAATTCACCTCGATGAGCCCGAAGCGTTTCGTAAAACCTTCCGTCCACTCGTAGTTATCGAGCAGTGACCAATGGAAGTACCCCCTGACCGGTGCTCCTTCCTCTATCGCACGGTGTACTGCGCGTGCGGCGTTCTTTATGAATTCAGGCCGATGTACATCCGCCGCATCCGCAAGTCCGTGTTCGGAGACGTAGAGAGGAAGCCCGTACCGCTTGAGAGCGATAAGGCAGTGGTAGAGGGACGTTGGGTGTATTTCCCAGCCCATGTCGGAGCGCACCGCGGTCTCTCGCTCGCGCGATGTCGCACCGTATTTCTTGTGATGGTAATGGTTGAGACCGATGAAGTCTTGATATCCCTCGATGAGCCGCAAGAATCGGTGATTCCAGAACCAATCCGAGCACACGCAGAGCAGCCGATTCAACGGATTTGAATTCGACTCAAAGAAAATATTGTGCTTTGCGATCCCTATCTGAATGCTCGGACGCACGGTCTTCATCGCTGTGTATGCGGTACGATGTGCGGCGGCAACTGCATATATCACACGCAGGTACTGCAGAGGATTTCTCAGAAACGGCGGCCAGACGCCATCCCAAAATCCTTTGCTGGAGTACACTATCGGCTCATTGTGGGTAAGCCAGAGGTCTGCATAACCCCCCAATCGCTCCACGACGAAGCGACAGTACCGCGCGAATATCTCCGGCGCGCCCTTCTCCAAAAATCCGCCTCGTTCCGAGAACCACAAAGGGAGCGTGAAGTGCCAGAGATTCACCATCGGGGTAACGCCGCTCGCTTTGAGCCTCTCGAGAACCGCGCGGTAGTGTTCTATCTCTCGCTCGTTGAACTTTCCCTCTTCCGGCTCAATGCGTGCCCATTCTATCGAGAAGCGTTGAGCGTTCATCCCGAGACTCGCGGCAATTTCAAAATCAGATCCAAAGCGATTATAAAAGTCGCAAGCTCTTCCGGCTTCGGGTACCTTCCCCTCCCGGGCGGCTTCCGCCCAATCCACATTTTCAATGCCGCCTTCGACTTGGTAGGCAGCCGTAGAAGCGCCCCACAGGAAGCCTTCGGGAAACTCCTTGTCGGCCATCGTGACATTCTATCAGACCCGCGGCTTGTACTACTTGCCCATCAACGCGGCAGGACGGTAACGACCGTGGAGCAGCTGCCGGTGCCACCCGGACCCGAAAGGTTGAGGACGAACGTTCTGCTGCGTGTCATACTGTCGAATTGCCATGAACCGCTCGCGCTCACGATACCGAGCTCGGTGAGGTCGCTCCATTCCGCTCCTTGGGATGTCCAGCGAAGTATCACAGAGCCGCCGGATGCGACGGTAGACGAGCTTGAGGAGATGGAACACGTGGGACGCGGCGATACTTTCGTCTGCGGAGCAATGCCCTGCACGATAGGTTGCGCAATGCTGCCGACACCCGGAAGCGCCTGCACGTACCAGGGGCTCGGCGGAGGCGGCGGAGGCGGCTCGTAGTAGTACGTATCCCATGTATCGTAATAGGTAACGTCGCCTGAAGAATAGTCGTACGGGCCGTAGCCGGTTCCGTAGTTGTAGTAATCGTAGTAGTAGTCGTAGTCATCCCAAGGCGTGTAGAACATACCCGGCTGATCGTTTACGACATAATCCGGATACACTTCATCGAAAATAACCGGGTACCCGTCCTCGTCGTATATGAAGACCGCCGCGCCCGCTTGAGCAGCCGGATTTAGGACGAGCCGGGAATGGGAAAGGGCCGGACCATTCACAATAATAAGAGCGACGATGAGCGCGGCGGCTCCTAACGTGAGTATGCTGCGCATATACCTGTATAGTAGGACGGAACTCACACCCTGCAAACAAGCCTTGGTGGAGAACGCGGCCCATTCGATTACAGCGAGAATTAGAGCGAACAGAGCGCGAATGCCTGCACGACCATTTCAGCGCTCGCTGCGAGAACTGCGCGCACAGTCCCTACTGCAGTCCATGTGGTCGCGTCGCTCGGATATGAAGACGAAAGAATGACGCTGCCGTTCGAAGTCCCCGACGAGTTCGTAACGTTGGCACCACCACCAAGAAGTACTCCGGTCGGGCACGTTGCGGTAGCCGTCACTTGGGCACCACCGCCGGCCCCCGGTGCAGAAGAAATCGGTGTGCCTTCGATGCGCACTGCACCGCTGTTGCCGGCAACACCCTGTTCGCCCTTCTGCCCCTGTGGGCCTTGTGGACCTTCCGGACCGACCGGGCCGGTATCACCTGTATCACCCTTGTCGCCTTTGTCTCCTTTTGGACCCTGCGGACCCGCTGGGCCTGCGGGACCTTGTTCGCCACGGCTTACGTCCAATCTGATAAGTCTTTCGTTGCCTCTGCACTCAGTGCGTCGGAATCCTTCTCCCACAACGAACACGACCCCGCTCTTTTGAGCGCATAACGTCAGCTGTTGTGCTGCGCTCGCACTCACCCATGGCACCGCAAAAAGAAAAGCGCCCATCATCACAATGGCGCTTGCGACCGCAAGACCTGTTGCCCATGAAATATATTTCATCACAATATATCCGTTTTAAAGATAATTTGTGAATTGTAGACCCGCGGCACACCCGCGCGAGGGGTGCATGTGTATATCCTGCGTTACAAATCTATTGATCAAGTCCCGGCAAAGTATCGGCCAATACCGGTTCGGTGAACACCGCGTAATCCGCAACGACGAAAACTGCGGACATGAAGACCAGCAAACACGCGGCAGTAACAAAGGCTCTTCGATGATGCCATCGCAACTCCAGGCCTGTTGTAAGGAGCAGCGCCAAAAGCACGAGGAATCCGATGGCGTAAAACGCGTAGCGTAGCATCGTCTTTGGCGACGTCGCCATGAGGCCCCATGGAGGAGCGTATCGTGTAACGGCACCTATGGGCGGAGCCGCGGTCGTACTGATGTCGGCGGTCAGTGCGCCGGCTTGCGCTCCCTCATCCACGCTTGCACCCAAGACGTTCGCCCCCGCGGGTTGCGTCGTTGCGACAGCGGTTTCTGTGGCATCGAGCGGTGTTGCAACCTCCTGAATAGAGGCGACCTCTGCAGTCTCCGCGGGAGTACCGAACATCTGCACCACGAACGTCGTCGCGTGGCCCTCAAATGTCCCCCACGCAAGCGCGATACCGATCTCGGTAAAATGCGGGTCGAGCAGATTGTCGTGGTGCGTGGGCGAATTCATCCACGCCCGCTCGACATCCGCGGAATCGGAGAAGTCGACGGCGAGATTTTCTCCCGCATAGCTGAATGAGTATCCGGCCTGCTTAAACCAGTACCACGAATCGCGACCGTCTGGAGAGACGTGGGCGAAGTATCCCTTCGCCGCCATATCGTCGGCTTTTGCCTGCGCCGCAGCGGTAAGCACGGGATTTACGGTGAGGCCCCCCACCATGTTCGATGCGCGGTCACTGTTCGCGAGATCGACCAATACCGCAGAGACGACCGCCGCTCCTTGCCCCGAACGGACGATGAATGTTTGTATCGCAGATACGCAAAAAAGAGAGAGTATGAGCGCGACCGAAGCGGCTAATGTTGCCCCCTCGAGGAGCCACAGCTGCCGTTTCGGCATGACCGAAGGGGTACGGCTCAAGCGCTTTGGTGTGTTGTTACGCACACGTGCATTTTCTCATGTCCCCGCCAAACTCAAAACTCGTTTTTTTATAGCGTATCGGCGCGCAAGACAAGCTCCGGATGTTTTCCTGAAGGGTCGGTGTGCCCTGCCCCGACGGCTTCCCCCGCGGCGACCAAGGCATTGCGCACGTCGGTCCACAAGGCGCCCGGGTGCGTTGCGACGTAGAGAGCCGCCGCACCTGCCACGTGTGGAGAGGCCATGCTCGTGCCGCTAATAGTTTTGTAGCCATTCGAAAGCCACGTTGAATAAATATTGACGCCCGGTGCGCCGATATCTACCGGCGTACCCCAGTTGCTGAACGATGCGAATGTGTCGTCGGCACCGTAGGAAGTAGGCGCTCCCCCTCCACCCGAAGTTCCATTCGAGTCCGCAAGTGCGGAGACCGTGATGACGGCGTCGTCGTAGGCCGCCGGTACGAAGTTTGCGGCATTAGCGCCACTGTTGCCTGCGGCGACGACGAGCGTGATGCCCGCATCACGTACGCGGCAGACTGCCTTGTGCAGGGCGTCGTTATTGGTATTGCCGCAGTTGTTGTCGGATGTGCCGCTTCCGCCGAGGCTCATGTTCGCAACGGTGATACTGCCGCCGTATTTCGGGCCGCTCGCGGCAACGGCGTCTAGGCCGCATATGACCGACGACCACGTGCCGTTGCCATTTCTGTCGAGTACGCGTATAGCCCAGAGCTTCGCCGCAGGCGCAACGCCGACAACTCCCTGACCGTTATCCAGGGCAGCGATAGTGCCCGCGACGTGCGTGCCGTGTCCGTTCTGGTCAATGTATGCCGATTTATTCGACGATATGCAATTTTTGCCGCCGAGCACGTTTGCCTTGAGGTCCGGATGGTTTACGTAAATGCCGGTGTCGATGACCGCGACCTGCACGCCGGCTCCTTTGTTGGTTTTGTTCTCCGCATTGATGCGATCGATGCCTGTGGGCAGTGACTGCGCCTGGGCAAAGAGAGTGCCGTTTTTGGCGAGCTCTGTTACACCGCGCTCACGCGCTCCCGCGCTGCGGGCATCGGTAGTAGAAACCACTCGGTCCTCGCTCACGAATTCGACACGCGGGTCGTTCTTCACCGCGTCGAGTTCTGCATCGGGAATGCGAGCGGCGAATCCGTGGATCGTATTTCTGTAGGAATTAAATCGCTCACTACGGGAATTCTTGACTATGTCATTTTCCGCCGTATCGATATCCACGACCGAGTCTTTGAGAACGACGATGTATTGACCTGCGACCACCTCATCCCGCACGGGTCGGTCTTCGCGCACATCCGCATTGACAAAAGCAAAAAAAGTGAACGCCGTACAGACAGCCAAAAGCAACACCGAAGACATAAATCTCCGTATACTCATGCCGCCAGTGTATACCGTCCTCTGTCAAGGTCAAGCGCAATAGCACGCCTCCAAAAAATCCCCGAGAACCGACCTATGTGCTTTTTAATCCCCGAGAACCGACCTATGTGCTTTTTTGGTAGTTAGCGGGAGAATTGACGGAAAAAGTTCCTCAGGAGAGCTCGAAGATTCTCGCTCCAAATACGTAGAGCCCCGGAAGCGCGCTGAGCGCTTGTCGTAGCATTCCCTCCCCTCGTGGCGCGCGCTTCTCCGGCAGGAACCCCGGCTCCGCTACTCGTCGCGATAGAAACAGTGACAGATCGTTCCGGTGACACGTCCCCTTGTCGGACCTCTGTCCGCCGTACACCGTCTTTCTCTGTCGTTATCTCTACCCACACGCCGCCCTTCCCGCTCCTCACAGTCGCCCTGATATCTGCAGACGCGCTTGACTCCCCGGTCGACGTCGCCTCGGCGGCAACGACTACGCCTCCGCTGTACGATGAGGATACGCTCGTACTCTGAAGCACTTCCGCGTACGCAAACAGCGGTACAAATAGAGAAATCGCTGTGATTTTACGGAGCATGTTCCTCATAACGAATGAACTTACCACCACTTCTTCGAGAACAGCGAGCCGACGGCGTTGAGCAATCCGGACGACTTCGGTGCCGCGGGAGCTTTCGCGGGGGCCGCAGCTTTCTTCGACGCCGGCTTCACCGCAGATGCAGATACCGCAGGTGCGTTCTCCATATAGGTCGTTGTCCCGCCACAGTTCAGTTGGTTTATCTTTCTTTGGGTCGAGCCGTACACATTGCCGGTGGGTCTCGTAAGTCCGAGCGGTGTCAGGACCTCACTCTTATATTTGAGCTGAAAGTTCTTGACGGCTGCCGTCGTCATGGACCCGAAGAATCCGGTCGTCGGAAGCCGTGCGCCTTCCGTATTGAGAAATGTCTGCAGTTTTACGACCTCGGATGGTACGTTCGCTTGCCCCTGTTTCATAAAGGTCGTGAGGAGCGGGACGCAGGAGGTGGGCGCGACGGTGATGGTCGAGCTCGCAAACTTCGGGCTCGATGTAGAAACCCCAAGTACAAGACCGTTGGAGCCAAATTCAACATCTCGGGACGCCTCAACGGGCGTTATATCGGGCGCTGTGGCAATAGACGAATTGCGCTTCGCGGTCACTCGCGCTACGTTGTGATACTTACCCGGAGCAGTACTCGTGGCGTATTCAACGGTGTACGTGAGCGTTATCTCATCGCCGGGGACTATCGTCTCGAGGTCCCACGAACGATTGGACATAACGGCCCCCTTCGGATTGTAGAGTATGTCGGTGAGCAGTCCGCGGAACGCCGCGCCCGCGTTCTTGCTATTCCTCACTATCACTTTGTAGTCCACCGTCGCGGGCGCTGTCGTCTTCACGATACTCGATGTCTTTACCACCGTTATCTCGGGGTTCGGCTCCCATGTCGTCGCGATGGCGTTGTTGCCGACGAATACGCCATTATTCGTGCTCGCGGGCGTAGAACCTCCGCCACCCGAAGAGCCCGAGTTTGTCGAGGGACTCGTACCGTTATTTGAGGCCGGTGGTGGAGTGGTAGTAGTGCCGGGTGGTGGGGTGGTGGTTCCGCTGCCCGCGGGCGGTGGCGTGCCGCCGCCGCCGGAGGGTGGTGGGGTACTGCCGCCTCCGCCTCCTCCACCGCCGCCTCCACCGCCGCCTCCGCCTCCAGAGGGTGGCGGTGGCGGAGGAGTGCTGCCGGTATCCGTGCGGTCTCCTCTGTCTCGGGTATCCGTGTTGGTAGTATCACCTCCGGTACTTCCGCTTTCCGGCAAAGAGACGACGACCGAGACGCTCTGTGTATTGTCGGCATCGTCCTGATCTCGAAGACTGGATGAGACGGTCGCCGTCAAGGGTAGGGTCATCGAGAACCCGGCGGAGAGGCCCGGAGCGGATACGCGCGCGGTCGCGATTATTTCACGAGTACCTCCCGCAGGAATACGGCCGAGGTCCCACTTTGTACCGGTCGAGGTATCCGAACTGAGCCCGTTGCTTCTCGAGATGAAGAGGAGGCTTTTGTTGTATGCTGCCGAAAGAACGACGTTGTCCGCATCAACACTGCCATTATTCGCAACAGTGAGGTGGTAGGTGACATCGGAGTTCGGGGCCGTGGGGTTTGGTGCGTCCACCGTCGTCGTCACCTTCATGTTCGGGCTGTGGCCTCCGAAGTCGATGTCCCCGTTCCAATCGCCGGATATATTGAACACGGCGAACATGAAGTTCCTGTTGACGACGTTGGTGTTCACCATGTTGACGACGTTGGCGGTCGCATAGGCGTCTCCTGTCGCGATGGTCGAGGTACCGTTCTCGGTCTGCGCGCGGTTCTCACCGGTCTCAGCCCAGACGTTCACGTCGGTTCTCACGGTCGCCCTGTTGGTCGAAGAAGCGATGAATGTTGCCGAATTGTAGATACCTTGTGTGCTCGTGGACAAGTTGTTGCCGGAACTGTAGACCTCGATGCCGTAATCGGTACGGCGCCACGACATGCCTTCGGGCAAGCCTTTGACGGTGCCGTTCCACGCGCCGGATACGTGGAACACGAACAGCGCCGATGAGCCACCGACGTGTGTTTGGTTGGCGGCGGTGTAGCTTGTAGACGACGTGTAGGCTTGTCCGGTCTTTATTTCCCCGTGGCCGTCACCCGGGCTCGTGGTCGTAGCGATGTTTCCTCCGGTAAGCGCATTGGCGGTAGTCGTCCCCACGAATGTCTCTTCGTTGTCATTCGAGACGATGTACGAACTCGAATTGAGGTCGGGCAGCGTATTGCCGTTCTTGAAGAATGTCCTGAAAAAGCCTGCGTCGGGTAGTACGACGTCGCCCTGCATACTGCCGAAATTATCGAATGTCGCGACAAAATATTTTGAGTTGATGAAATTCGTATTGACGAGGTTCAAGACGGCTGCGGAAGCGTATGCGTCGCCCGTCCGTATGTCGATGCCTCCTTCCTTGGTCGAAGTCGCAGCATTGCCGCCTGTCGAGGCACGCACAAGGACGTTGTTGTTGATGGTGCCGACGTTTTTATTGAGTATCTGCAATGTCGCGCTATTGAGACACGTGAGGATGGTGCATCCTAGATTGGTCGGGGAAGCCCCTACACCACCGGCGATGAGGTACGAGAGATTGGCGGTGCGCAGGTCAAGGCCGTCGCCATTTTGCGGGTTGAGAAAGAGTACGAGACCGGTCGAATTGAAAAAGTTGGTGTTGACGACGTTTAAGACCCGCGCGGAGGAGACGGCGTTGCCTGTGTAAATGGTCGCATTGCCCTCTCCGCCGAAGCCATTGTTGTCTCCGGTGAACGCCCGCGTATCATCGGCCGTCGTCACGGTACCAGTGTTATCGGTATCTGCAGTGATGTGGGAGCTGTTGGTCACTCCGGGGCCGTCTACGTTCGAGCGCGTGATGTTGAGAGTATTGTTGACCGTCGTGGAGGCAACGGCGCTTCCCGTGAATATCGTGCCGCCAAATTTCGAGCCGGTGCCGTCCGTTGAAGTGGCGACGGAGAGCTTGGGATCAAGGGCGAGTGCCTCTGTCGAGGTCGCGCTCGCATTGATGATAGGTAGTGTATCGTCCGTGGTAGTTGCAGATCCTCCATTGATGATATTTTGGAAATCAGTATTGTCGGTACCGGATTGGTCCGGAGGAATTTCTGCCGAATTGGCGGACGCGGTCGAAGCGGCGGACGGGTCGTCGGGTGGAGTTGTCTCCGGAGTGCTGGTCGCGACATCGGGAGTGCTTGTGGCAATAATGTCGGGAGTACTCGTTGCAATAATGTCGGGCGTGCTTGTGGCGACATCGGGAGTGGTCGTGGCGGTGTCGGGCGGCGGAAGAGCGGCAACTTTTATATAGAACGACATCGTAGCCGTGTTGCCTGCGACATCGGTCGCGGTACAGGTCACCACTGTATTACCGACCGGGAAGGTGGAGCCCGAAGGAGGAGAGCACGAGGCGACGCCCGCACCGTCTACATCGTCTGTCGTAGCGGGCGAAGTGTATGAAACGACGGCACCGGCTTCAGACGTTGCTTCGGCGTTTACGTTCGCGTGAGGCTCGATGGTCGGGGGCGCGGTATCCGCATTTCTATCTCTCTCTGCCCTCGTTTCCGTGGTGGTCTCGGTGGTGGTCGCCACTTGAGCATAAAGGACAGCGGGGGCTATCGGGGTGTAGATAATGGCTATAGCTAGGAATACAGCCATTATTCTCGATTCTGATATTGACAATACTTTGATCATAATTCGCTCTCTGGGCCTCCAGTTTTACCTCTCAAGGACAGACAGGTCAAGGCCCCGAGAAAAGGAGAATCTTGGCTCTACTGAGGGCATATTTCCCACCTATCCATTCCCTCCCACGTAGCAGAGATGTTCCGGCAACTATCTATCCCGGAAGCGTGTGAGGAACGTATTGAAGAGGGCGAGAAAGCCGGGAATCGTGGGCGGGTCGGTCGCTTCATCGATGTCACTTTGGCTCGGGAAGTCGCTTTCGTTTGGCACGTTGTCTACTATCTCATCGATGAGCGCCTGTGCTGCCTCCTGGTCCAATGTTTCGTTGGTTGACGAATCTCCGGACTGTCCGCTTTCTCCCGATGTCCCGCCCTGCGAACCTCCGGTGCCGCCCGTGCCTCCGGGCAACGGGGCTCCTACTTCGCGCGTGCGGTCTGATCTCCCCCCTACTTGTGTGCTTGCGTCCGCAGTCGGCGCAAGCGCGATGTAGGCAAGGACTGCCAGAAGTATCACGAGGGCCACTACATACGTTTTCTGAGTTACTGATGTGTTCATAATTTATTCGTAATTACTAATTTGATAATTTACGCCTCGCAGTTCGTTATTGCGTCGTATCCACCTCCCCCATTGCACGTGTCGAAGTCTGCACCGCCGTCGATGTTGTCGTTGTTGGGGCCGGACGTAATTGTGTCGTTTCCTGCACCTGAGTTGACCTTATTGTATCCACCGCCCGCGTTTATCGTGTCGGAGCCCGCGCCGGTGTATATCTGATCGCCCACACTGCCGGTTGTTACGTTCTTATCGCCATCACCGGTCAAGATCCAGTTGTAACCCTCACCCGCTTGTATCGTTTGTGTCCCGTTACCTGTCTTTACCTGGTCGTTACCGCTGCCCGTCACGATGTAGCCGTTGCCATTCCCCGTTGTGATGTTGTTGTGTCCCTCTCCCGCACTTATCGTGAAGTCACCATTTCCGAGCGTGATTTTGTCGGTCTTGGCTCCGGTGCAGACGATGTAGTTCCCGTCGGCAGGTCCGTTCACCGTGTCGTAGCCGCCAAACCCGACGAACATGGTGAATGGCGCGATAGTGACGTTGTCGTTACCCGCCGTGCCATTCTGGAGGGTGTACCCGAACGGCGCCACGCCCGGTGTGTCGCATGCAGTCGGAGAAGGAGGCGGAGTTGGTACGAAGTCGTCGTCGTTTGTGATGACGCACGTGATGTCATCTCCATCACTTATCGTTATCGTGTCGCCATCATCCTGCACGAAGGTAGGCGCGGGCCCGCCGCCATTTGCGGTGCAGACCCAATCGGAAGCTGTGTATCCGCCTGGGCCCGATTCAGAGAGGTCGTAGGTACCCGCAAGCACAACTGCGTTTGTGACGCTCGCATTGCCCTCCACGCCCGAGATCGGCGTCGGGCCGGAAGCAGAGAGCGTCCAATCGGTGTCGGTGGCCGTGCCGCCGCTGTCGGTGACAACGGTCTTTTGCAACGTTAACGTCCCTTCATCCTCGCAGGTTTCGTTCCACACGATAATGAACTTGTCGGTCGTAATGCCGGCGAGAACAGCGCTCGATGACGTCGCAGCGCCTGCAGCCGCGCCCTCGGTATCGCCGGTCGAATATCCTGCGAGAGCGAACGGCTTGTTGTCGGCACAGCTCGCGCCCACATTTGGTCCACTCGTGTCCTCGCTTACCGAGTAGTCAGCGCCGCTCGTCATTTCCGCAGTCGTCGCCTCATACGGATTCGGATTGTTGAAGCCGATGGTCGAGAGTGCGAAGCTTCCTGCGCCTGCGCCGATATTCACGGCATTCCACGTTGCATCTATTGGGAACGAAAGGCTGCTCGCATTCCCCGCCGTCGCGTGCACACCGTCCACGTACTTCACGATGCTAACGGTGACAGTTGCCGGCGCTTCGAAGTCGTAGGTCGAGCCGACGAGTTTTTTCATAACCACGTTGTCTATATTTGTGGTCATCTCTGAATCACCGCCAGTCGCGGCCGCGCTCCAGTAGCTGTCAACTACAATGCTGATGCCGAGGATCTTGCCGTTTTGAATGCTTGCAGTCGCTCCGCTATAACCGCCCAAAGGCCCACCGAGTTGTGTGTAGTCCCATCTTCCCGCGTCTTCGTTCCCGATGAGATTGCCAGAGTTCTGCCAGCCTCCCGTGCATCCTGAAAATGATGGAGATGGGCCGAGATACACAAAGATGTTGCCGTCGGAGACGGTGTCGTTATCGTCATCAATGGCGATCTGGAAGCGAGGAGATCCGCCACCACAGCTATCATCCGTCACGTCAAAATCGGCGCTCAAAACTGCGAGATCTGAGAACGTCACGCCGTTCATGTCGTCGAACGATACTTCACTCCAATCGTTCGTCGTATTGCCTGGGTTGTCGCTTCCATCCGAGACGAGGCTTACATAGCCAAGCCCGAGCGACGCGCCGCCGAAAAGCGAGGAGGCGGCGAAGGCGCGGACCCCCCCAAAGGCAAGCAGCGCAGCGACGGCGATGAACGTTGCGATGAGAGTGGTTAGTTTGTTTGTCATATATTTATTTTCTAAATTAATAATCAATAAAGGATAATAGTTCCTCCTAACGTGTGCGGTCTGGACCCTGCGTCTCGCATCCTGTCCGAGTACGCGAGTCACACTCCGGCGTGGGAGGTGGAGTCGGGCCCGGGATAATTACCGATTGGGAACTATTCGTCGGCCCGATATTTACGACCGTTATCTCCACGCTCTCGTCTCCTGTCGTAACATTGCCGCCGGTATTGCCGCCCGAATCAACCTCTCCAGTCGTTACGTTCGTAATACCGCCGGACGGATTTGAGGATGGCGGCACCGGCACCGGTGCAGGGCTCGGTGGTGGAGGTGGTGGTGGAGTAGGAGTAGTGGTGCGGCCGGATGTCCCGCGGTCCCGCGCGGCGCCCCCATCTGCATACGCATTAAAAGCAATTAAAAACACCGCGAGAAAGATAAGTGCCGCCATTCCCCCGAGAACCGACCTATGTGCTTTTTGTGTTGTTTTTGTCATACCATGGTGCTCTTTTCCTTAGCCTTAGCGGTGAAATCGGGCCATAACAGCATTCATGTCGTTGAAGGCGCTTGGGGTCCTCACGCCGCTACCGGGGCGAGGCGAGCACGGTTGGGCAAAGGCGAACATCGGGGCCAAAAGTGCGCCGATGAGTATTGTTCCTATAATGCTGTTTTTTGCGAGATGTGTTGTCATACTGTTTTTTGGATTATCGGCTGATACGAACAGTGGTCACGTTTATCGCATTTGACGCATTCGCGTTCGAGACGACGTTCCCTGCTCGCACCAATCCTCCTGCCGCTGCACCTCCTCCGTTGCCGCCATCTCCTCCGTTACCGGCAGTAGCGCCGCCGCCTGCCCCGTTGGAACTCGCAGAGTTTCCAATGGGGTTGCCGCCGTTGTCGTTTGCGTTCCCTTGTGGGGCTGGTTCACCCGAGTTTCCCTGCGAGCCGTCGACACCACCGGCAGTGCTGCCTCCCGTATCGTTCGCCGTATCATTCTCGCCTGCCCCGTAGCCATCCGAGCTTTGCGAGGATGTGGTACCGGGGACACCACGCGTACTCGCAAAAGTGAGGTGCGCGAGGATGTCGCTTGTGGAGCTCGCGTGCAACAGACCAACCGTTGCCCGCAGAAGCGCATTGCCTCCGCCGAGTCGGGAGGTGGTCTGCGCTGCGTCCGCTCCGCGCGGCATCAAGAAGAACATCCCCGCGAGAATGAGCCCGCATGCGGCGAAGAGAGTCATTGTTCTACCGTGTGTTTTTGTCATATTTTTATTTATATTGTTTTGCTAAGAGGCTTCCCTCCGGAGAACCTTCCTTCCCTAAGAAGGACTCTCCGGAGGTCGGTACCGCCGGCGGCGGTACCGACCCTCCAAGAACTTCTGCAACTAAAGCAAGTACTTTAGTCCCAGAGATTACATGCGAACGCGAAGGATCGTTGTGTTCAACATGTTGACAGAACCAGACTTGCTGGTTGCGCTGCCCGTGGCGATTTCGCCGCCGAGACCGCCCGAGCCGCCGTTGCCGCCGTTGCCGCTCGTTGCGCCACCGTTGTTCTCGCTGCCCGAGCCACCGGTCACGTCACCACCCGTTCCTGCATCGCCACCTGTGCTGCCATCGGCAAGATTTTGCCCTGAGCGAGCACGTGCCTGTGTCGTGTTGTCGATGTTGTTCTGGGTTGGGAACTCGCGGTCGTTGTCGATTGTTACGCCAACAGTAACACTGTTGAGGTCACCACATGCGCAATCGAATTCAATTGTTGCGTCGGTGCCGTTGAGGCCGTTCTGCGTGCCAGCGTCCGCCGAAGCGTTACCCGTAGTCACGAGGCCACCAGCTCCACCATTGCCGCCGTTGCCGCCGTTGCCGGCTGTCGCACCGCCGTTGTTCTCACTGCCAGCCGAGGTAACTGAGCCGCCGTTGCCGCCCAAGCCACCCTGGCTTCCGAGCGCAATGTTCTGGCCCGTGTGCGCATCAGCCTGTGTCGTGTTGTCGATCGAGCCACGGTTCGTTATCGAGATCGTGATGCTCGAAGAGTTCACAGCTGCGAACGCAGGAGCTGCGAATCCGAATGTTCCCAAAGCCATAGCTACCGACGTTGCGATAGCCGCTGCCTTTCCGTATGTGTTTTGCATAATGTTTTGTTTTGATTTTTTTTAATGAATCTGGTAAATCCACCGTCTCGCTTGCTAATAAATTTGCGCACGCGACGATAGGTTATCGACCCTTATGTGAACTTCCCTTCTCCTCCTCCGCCGAGGCGGACTCGGAAACGTGGAGTTCACGGCACGACGCGCTTGTCTCTTAAGCGCAGCGTGCTGTGCTCTCCACCTCAGCCTGTCCGATAGCAAAATAAAAAAGCGAACCACCCATAAGCTGAGTGCTCCGCCTCTTTAGATTCTGTCCTTTACGATTGTTTCCTACAGCGACCATACTATGTCGCTGGTTCCCCTCGTCGCGTCTGCCCCTCTGAATGCGGGGCACACACGCAACGTTGCAGCCATTATGTATCTATCGCGCGCCAGGTCAATGATATTTCGCCTATTTTATGCAATACGACACAATCAATTACTATCCGTCAATCTCCCTAGTGAAATCTTGGCTTTAAGACCGCCGAGAACCGACCTATGTGCTTTTCCGTGTACAAGCTGTGGACAAGCGTGTGTATATCCGCGTTGCAACAGAGGCTCTTTTTCGGGCAATATGCCTAAATATACACAGATAGCGACGTGCTTTCCCGGGCGCGAGTTATAATTTCATCATGGAGAGGTTCCAGAGTGGACCCAAGCCCTAGGGAAACCAGCGAAAGCTGTCGGTCTCGGGTCCGCTCTGAAGTCTCTTCAAAAGGACACTTTCTTTTTTCTATGAGACTACGGTCTCCGGCGTGGAATCTTATACAACAACCCGCCCTTGTCAAATCCCCGAGAACCGACCTATGTGCTTTTTTATACGTTGGAGTTGGAATAGAGAGCTCTGCCATTCACATACGCCGCTAGCATATCTTGAAGATCGGCCTCTTTGTCCAGAAGACCGACCGCCTCATCGTACGCAAGAATTGCTCGCTCGGGTCGCTCCCCCACGTAGTAGTCGTAGTAGCTTGAGTGTCGATAGTTTCTGAGAAATTCCTTCGACTGCGCGGGGTTGCCAATACCTTTTTCCTTCCATTGTGGTTCGACGAGAGAGACCGGATTGAGATGGATATAGGAAAAGATCCATTTGAAGTACGGGTCGGTACCTAAGTGGCTGCTCTTGAAGCGGCCTTGGAATAGAACGCCGCTATGCTCATACTTGGTATTGAAGTACATTGAATAAGACACGGTCAGTTTTTGCATAAACTTTGTGATCCCGTTATCCATTTTTTGCCTGATGACAAAATGGAAATGATTCGGCATAAGTGAATATGCCAGCAAATCAACAAGAGACTTGTCAGTTTGTTCAGTAAAAATCTCCCCCGAGAACCGACCTATGTGCTTTTTGCGCTCAAGAATCTCACGCAACAATACAGGGCCGGAGTGATTTGCGAGATGGAGGAGCGCAGAAAAGCGCCAGTAGTCTGACTCGTCTGTGAAGGTCGCGTACTTATGCGCACCCCTATTGTAGATATGATAGGTCTCTCCAGAGAGAAGGGGTGTTTTTCGCAGCATGACCGGATTTTAGCACAGAGAACCGACCTATGTGCTTTTCTCTATTGCCCTCGTGCTCCTTTTACCACGTCGAGGAGACGCTGCCACAAGCTTTTTGCCGTTTCAGGGACCGCTTCCGCGGGAAGTGGGGAAGGAGATGCCGCCGGTGCGATCTTCGTTGAAGTTGGCGAAAGTGGCTGTATCGGTGAACGTGATTTTACTATTGTCTGCTGCTCGGCGGTCGTGAGCGGGAATTGTTTGGTGCCGCGGCAATACACCTCGTTTATTTTCTTGCGTGTCGTGAGATACGTGAAGCCCGTTGACTTGGTAATTCCCCAAGGGGTCAATACGTCTTGGGCATACTTGCTCTGGAATGTGTGCACTGCCGCGAGAGTCGGTTCGTCATAGACACCATGTATCTCGATCTTGGCGCCTTCATATTCGCGCAATACATGCTGGAGACGTCGTACTTGATCTGCGTCATTCTTTGCACCGCTTTTTATAAAGGACGTAACGTACATGTCGCACGATTCCTTTGGTTTGAGCACAAGGGCCGGTAAAAGCGCGGTCGTCGTTGCAACCCCAAGGACAGCAGCAGTCGGCCCCGCCGTGAATATGGCTCCGCCGGGCGAGATGAGGTCAGGACCTATCCCACCTCCGCCACCTCCGCCTCCGCCAGCGCCACCACCCCCCGAGGACGGCGGCGTGTTCGTTTCATCAGTATCATTGCTGTCGTTGCAGCCGGGGTCTGCGCTATCTATCAGGTCGTCGTCATCGTTGTCCAGACCGTCGGAGCACGCGGGTGACTCCGGAGCATTTGCTTCATCCGTGTCGTTTGCATCGCTGCACCCGGGGTCTACGCTGTCGATTTTACCGTCGTTGTCGTTGTCTATACCGTCGGAACACGCCGGAGCGGACGGCGCGATGTCGTTATTGGTGATAGTGCACGTCTTGGTTTCCCCAGCTCCCAGTGTTACCTGCCCGCTCGTATTGCAATCACCGCCAAAGGTGGCCGTATATCCGGATTTTTGTACCTCGCTCACCGTCCATGTACCCGTATGCACGGTCGTCGTGGCGCCGGATGATACGCCGATTGCTTCCGCAGAGCCTGTAGAGCTTGTAGCTATGTGCAAAGAAAAGTCCGACGCCACACTGGTGCCGCCGTTATCGTTCACAACTATCTTCACAACGACCAATTTCGCCTGGAAGCCTGCACAATCCGGATCAGCAAGGTCTACTTTGCTATCGGCGTCGTTATCAATGCCGTCTGAACATAATGCAAGGGTATTTTCCGGACCCTGCGTCGGCGTGTTTGATTCACTGGTGTCAAGCGCCGAAGTGCATCCGGGGTCGGCCGGGAAGTCTTTGAGCCCATCGCCATCATCGTCTACGCCATTCCAGCATGCGGGAAGGCTGCCCGCTTCGGTGCCATTCGGGTTGTACGTTGCAGAATTGGTCGGGTCGCCATCGGTGTGGCAATTTGGGTCGTTTTGGTCTGTAAAGCTGTCATTATCGTCGTCGCTCCCGTTCGAGCATTGGGGCGGCGGAGGCGGATTCGGCGCTTCGGTGTTGTCGCTCGTACTCGAGCAGCCTGTATCCGCCGGATAGTCTGCGAGTCCGTCGGCATCATTGTCGATACCGTCGGAACACTGCGGGGGGGAGCCCGGAGGATTTTGACAATCGCCTGGGAAAAGCGGTATTGGCGGTCCGATATGGTTTAAGTCGGTAAATACTCTACAAACGATCTGACTTCCCAGATTCGGAGGTACTTCTGCATGAGCTAGACGCTGGTTTCCCAAGAGAAGGGTGCCGGCCGCGAGTATCGCGAAAAGCGTCGCGAGCCCCGCCGACATCCTTCGTGATGTCAACGTCATAAGCCTTTGGGAATATTAGAAACAATAAAGCAGTGAGAACTCGCCGCCCCCAAAGATATACTTGTCCATTGCCCTGTCAACGCTTTTCGCGTATCCAAAGACAGAACTCGTAAACGTCAATACGCGAACGTGCGTGATTTTGAGCGGAGAAAACCGCTACATCCCTACGCCTTTCCGGCGCTAGAGCTCCCCGTGGGCGGGATGGTGGGCGGGATGGTGGGCCGTCGGTACCAGAAGTACCACCCAGCGCCAAGTGCAAGGAGAACAAGGAGCGCCGCAATAATTTGAGGTGAAGCTTCAGGAAAATTGCCTATGTTTCCTGTCGTTGGACCGGCGCCCACAGTTTCCCAAGGAGTGTCCGAGGCCGATGAGGTGCCGAATACCTGTCCAGTAACGGAGGTGCCAGGTCCAGCAGAGCTTTCGTCCTGGGCCGTGGCTTCATCACCTGTCGTCGGCGGTGGCGAGGAAGAAGCCGGTCCGGGTTCCTGCGAGGAAGCCGGTACGGATCCTTGTTGCGCTCCGGAGCGGCTTTGCTCTATCAGCTGTTGTTCTGCGGTAGTAAGAGGAAATTGCATTGTATTGCGACAGTAGAGCTCGTTTATTTTCTTGCGTGTCGTGAGATACACATAGCCGGTGTCGCCACTGATTCCCCATGGTTCAAGTATGTCGCTTTGATATTTGCGCTGGAATGCACGCACGGCGGCATCCGTGAGAGGCCCGAAAAATCCAGTTATCGGCAAATTCGAGCCCATTTCCTCGTTCAAGAATTGCTGCAGGCGACGCACTTGCTCAGGGTCGTTATCTTTGCCCAACCGCATGAAGTCGGAGACGAGGGCCGCACATGATGTAGTAGGTGCGGGTGCGGTCGTCGTCGAAGTACCGAGAACGGTCCCGCTAGAGCCCCCCGAAGACCCTGTGCCGAGGACCGGAGCCACGGGAAAGAGCGAGCCGCCGCTTCCTCCGCCACCTCCCCCGCCACCACCACCTCCTCCGCCTCCGCCCGGCGTTGACGCTGCGGCAGTTTCCGTATCGTCGGACGGGTCATTACATCCCGAGTCTGCCATATCTATTTGGCCGTCACTATCATTATCGACACCGTCGGAGCACGCAGGTAAGGTCGCGACGGCCAAGGTGTTTGTTATAACGCACGTTGTTGTCGTTCCCGCGTTTACTGATACGTTCGAACAGTTGCTATATACGGCGCCATACGTTGAAGTCGCCATTTCACGCACGGTATACGTGCCGGTAGCTACGAGGAACTCGTTTTGCCCGTCGGCATCGAAGGTGGTCGTTGCCGCCTCGTTGATGAGGAGTGAGAAGAGTGTAGGGGTCGTCGTCCCACTGCCAAATACTTTTTGGACGATGAGCGTACCCATGGTGGACGAGGTGGCAACGAGCGTATTCGTTATCGTACAGGTGGTGGTCGCGCCAGCTGATACCGTGACCGCGCCGCAATTATCGTGGCTCGCGGTATAGGTGCTCGTGGCTACTTCGAGCACGGTATACGTGCCGGTGGCGACAGTGAAGATGTTTTGTCCCCCCGCACCGAACGCAGTCGTAGAAGTCCCGTTTATCGTGAACGAGAACAAGGCCGGTGTTGTGGTGCCGCTATTGAACACTTTTGTGACGACTAGGGTGCCTGTGGTGGTAGTCGCTCCCCCACCTCCGCCGCCCCCGTTCCCGCCGCCACCTGAGTCAGTCTCGCTTGTGTCGGCTGGGTCGTACGAACCCGCGTTACTTGCGTTGCCATCGGAGTGGCAGCCTGGGTCGGCGGTGTCGGTCTTGCCATCGCCGTCGTTATCAAGCCCGTCCCCACATTGAGGGACAGATGCGGATTCATCCGTGCCGCCGGCGTTATATGAGTCCGGATTGCCCGAGTTTCCATCGGTGTGACAGGCCGGATCGGCGCTGTCTATCAAGCCGTCGCCATCGTTATCGAGAGAATCAGAGCAGGCCGGCAAATTGGCCTCTCCATTATCATCGGCGTTATACGAGCTTGAATTGCTCGCGTTGCCGTCGGTATGACAACCTGGGTCGGCAGTGTCGGTCAACCCGTCGTCGTCGTTATCAAGCCCATCCTTACATTGCGGTACGAACGCGGATTCGTCTGTGCCACCGGGGTCGTAAGAGCTTGCGTTGCTCGCGTTTCCGTCGGTATGGCACGCTGGGTCCTCAGTGTCTATCAGTGCATCGCCGTCGTTATCAAGCGTGTCGGAACAGGCGGGTACATTAAACTCGCCATTGTCATCGGCGTTGTATGAAGCTGTGTTTGAGGCGTTGCCATCGCTGTGGCAACCTGGATCAGCGATGTCAGTCAATCCATCGCTATCGTTGTCGATACCATCGGAACATTGTGGGGTCGCATCCGGGGGGTTTTGGCAATCCCCTGGAAAAACGGGTATCGGGGGACCGATCTGATTTAAGGCCGTAAAAACTCTACACACGATCTGGCTTCCGAAGCCCGGCGGTGGTAGGTCTGCATGAGCTGGACGCTGGTTTCCCAAGATAACGATGCCTGCTGCAACGAGCAAAAATGCGCTCACTGCGATTACAGCCGACATTTTCTTTAATGTCAACGTCATAAGCTCTGTATGTGAATCCTTTTAGGATCGGATAAATTGATAACGATCAGTACCATCTCAACGGTAGCACGTCCGAAAAGTTGTCAACTTGAGAAAAGTGGACAACGAGTGGATAGCACGCACGACAATATGTGTACTCCGTCAACCTGTGGATGCTATGAACGGATTCGGTCCGAGGTCGGGAGAGATTTTCAGACTTTTCGCACGAGCACAGGAATATGATGAGCAATTCCAAGCGAATTTTTATCGGACATCAACTGTCCGATAGATGTCCTATAGAAAACGCTGGTTCGTGGAGCTTTTTTAACGGACACACGCCGGTCCGCGCAGTCAGGGAGGGGGTTGTTTGGCCAACGATGTGCCCAAAAATGCTACAGGAAAATCGGAGGTACAATAGAACACAATATGATGGAATATGCATAGAGCGCTGATAGGACTTGGGCGCATGGCCGGGGTATGTTTCCCGCTGCTTTTGCCCACTATTGCATCCGCGCACGAGGTGTACGTGCTTGACCCGAGTGCGGTAGCCGCGGGCATGGCGACGGCGTCCCCGAATCCATTCACGGCGTACTCCGGCAATGAACTCAGTTTCTTTTTCTGGGGATTCATCGTCTTTGTCACCACCCTGACCATTCTTTTCGTCTCTCTATTCCGCGTGTTCGAAAGACTGGCTGATCCGCTGCTCTTCTCTCTCAAGCAGTGGGCGCATCCGCTTGTGAGGTTGACGGTGGGTGCCTGTCTCCTCTCATTTGGCATTGCGGGGAAACTCTACGGCACTGAGATAGATACAGGGGGGCTCTTCGGGTCTTGGGGTGTCGTCATGCAGGCGCTATTCGTCCTCGGCGGTGTGGTGACCATTGCAGGAATATATGTCCGGACCGTCGCCATTCTTTCGCTTACAGTATATGCCTATGCCGCAAGCGCGCTCGGATGGTACGTCCTCACCTACGCCGACCATCTCGGCAGCTACCTCCTTCTTCTTGTCCTCGGGGCAGGCTCGTGGTCACTTGAAAATTTCTTGCACAGAGGATACCTCCCCCACCCCATGCGAAGATACCTCCAACCTTTTGTCCCGTTCGCATTCCCTGTCATGCGCGTCCTTTTCGGCTTCGGCCTGATATTCGCCGCTGTGTACGCGAAATTTATCCACACCCAACTTGCGCTCGACGTGGTCCAGCAATACCATCTCACCACATACTTCCCATTCGACCCGCTTTTCATAGTCCTCGGCGCTCTTATTATTGAATCCGCGGCCGGCCTGATGATGCTGCTCGGCATTGAAATACGCTGGACGGCGCTATTCCTCGTTTTCTGGCTCACGCTCTCACTCCTCTACTTCCAAGAGGCCGTGTGGCCACACCTGATACTCTTTGGCCTCGGGATCGCGCTTTTCTTCCACGGATACGACCGATATTCGCTCGAAGGCCGCTTCTTCAAGCGGCACGGAATTGAACCTGTGTTATGAGCTCGCGGTAGAGCGACGAACAAAAAGCATCAACACGATGAGGAAGCAAAAGAGGGTCGCGGACATGAGCGGAAAGGTGATGTATCCGAATTCAAAGAGAATGCGCTGCGCACAATCCCCTGCACCGCTTGCCGGACACGGAATAAGTGCGCCGCCTCCCATTTGCAGATAATGCTGGTACAGTGCGGCCGCCGCTCCAAAAATAGAAAAGGCGATCGAAAAGTCCGCGACAGAACGTTCCTGCTTATAGAGCGCAACGCCAAAGAGGAGCGCTTGCGGCCATAAGAATACGCGCTGTACCCAGCACCAGCCGCATGGAGCGAACCCGAGCACTTCGGAGTAGTAGAGCGTCATCGCGGTCACCCCGAGCGTAAGCAGAAATCCGAGCCACAAACCCCACCGACTCAAAAGTGCGGCAATATCCTGCAGGTCAGTGAATTTCTTCTGCAAGAAATACAGTGCGAAGAATCCTGCCCCGGCGACCTGCATTGCGAGGGTCCCGAGCGCGAGAAGATAATTGAGTGTTTCGACCGGCATGCAGGATCAAAGGCTACGCCGGAAGCGGACATCCGCTTGCCGTGGATAGTTCTTGTAGAGTGCGCTCGCCCGTAAGCGTCGTCGTCGAATTCGGGAATGTCCATGTCGGATAGCTTTGGACGCCCTTGTCTTTGCAGATTTGCAACTGTGCCCCGCCATCAGGAGTCGAGCATTCGACGTACGGCAAAAGCCGAGCAGAACTACCGAACATCTTCTTCGTGTTCTGACAATGCGGACACCAGAACGCTCCATAGAACACGACCCCTTTATCCTTTAGGCACTGTGCGAAGGTGTCGAGCTTGCCGGGAGAAGAGCGCACGAAAAAGGACATGCCGACCCCCGCGACGATAAGGAAGATGATGACGAGCCAGAAGATGAGGACTCCCCTTTTCATACTTGCCATAATACTGCGAGCCACCAGAAATGCCAAGCGCAGAGCATCTGGTAGAATGGTGCGATGTCAAATCCCGTGCTCGAAGTCGAGAAGGCGCTACATGTTGAGGATGTCGACCGCGCGTTTTTGCTTAAAGTCGTCCAGCCATCGCTGGTAGGACTTATAGACGGCTCCATCTCGACGCTCGCGCCGCTTTTTGCCGCTGCATTTGCGAGCAATAGCCCTCATATCGCTTTCCTCGTCGGTACCGCCGCCGCTATCGGCGCCGCTATCTCAATGGCATTCGCTGAGGGCCTCTCGGATACAGGCGAGCATACCGGCCGCGGTCATCCCGCCATTCGTGGCTCAATTGTAGGCTTCGCGACTTTTATCGGCGGCATTTTCCACACGCTTCCCTTTCTTCTGTCTGACCTCACAACGGCGCTGTATCTTGCGTACCTTATCGTCGGACTCGAGCTCATTGCCATCGGCTACATCCGTTACCGTTATTTTAAATTGGGTTTCTGGTCCTCGATAGCGCAAGTCGTCTTCGGCGGCGCGCTCGTCTTTATGACCGGCATCTTTATCGGCAGCGCATGATTTTAAAGGTTGCATCCAATGGAATCTTTAAAATCACGGGCAATTTTTCCAAAAAATTGACCGCGGGTAGTTATATTTCACTAGTGGTGTACCCCCGCTGAACATTTGCATCCGGCCGGCCGGATGAACTCATCGAAATACTCGGTGTCATAATCGATCGTCAGCTCCTCTCCTTTTTTTATATCCCGAACCGCATGTATCATGATACGACCTTCATCTATCTCGGCCTCTGTGTTCGGATCGCACGAATGATTAATGTATCGCGCGGTGTTCGAACTCCCAGAACCGTCGATCGTCCAATCCTCGTCTATTTCGAAAAGATACCGCGCCTCCTTCATGCTGTCTGCGATGGCCGTTGGTATCTTGCGCCCGATATATTCGAGAATGAATTCACCCTTTTTGATGGCGACAACAGCAAATAGCCCTTGTCCTGTCCCGGGTTTAGATGTGCGTATCTCGAAACGGGTATCTATCGTTTTCACCCCGTTAGAAATAGGACGCGGACAAGTTCGATGCCGCACTCTATTCGACTAGTGCCGATAAAACCAAACGTAATGGCATATACAGGGTCTGCGCGTCCGCGATTTCTAACGGGGTTCATGGCGGCGAGTATACCACGGAGTCGTTTTCGTTGTGGCTTTTTTGATGCATAATGGACCGATGACCAAACGCGAAAAGCCCTCGGCCGTAGACTCGTCGGACAGCGGCCGACGGGCGAGGCTCTCCACCGAAAGCTACAAGGGTGTCCGCGATTTCTACCCCGAAGACCAGTTCATCCAACGGTATTTGTTCGAACACATGGAGCGTGTGTGCGAGCTTTTTGGCTTTGAGGAATACAGCGCGTCGATACTGGAGCCAGCCGAACTCTACCGATCGAAGACTTCCGAAGAGATAGTGAACGAGCAAACGTACACCTTCGCAGACCGCGGCGGACGCGATGTAACACTGCGACCTGAGATGACACCGACACTCGCCCGAATGATAGCGGCGCGGCAGCGCGATATTCCTCTGCCGGCACGCTGGTACTCGATCCCCAACGTGTTCCGCTACGAGCGGCCGCAGAAAGGCCGCCTGCGAGAGCACTGGCAGCTGAACGCCGACATCGTCGGTGTGGAAGGCGTCGAGGCTGACGCAGAGATAATCGCGGTCGCGCATAGTATCATGCGCTCACTGGGAGCCGATGAACGTAATTTTGAGATACGTGTGTCCGACCGGCGGATACTCGACGCCATTTATCACTCCGTCGGCATCGCAAAGGAATACACTGGCAACGTCACCCGACTTCTCGACCGACGCGCCAAGATAGACGATTTCGAGAAAGAATTGACGGCGCTCATCGCACACGAAGAAAAAGCGGTAAAACTGATAGAAGAACTCGAGAACATCACCTCGACCGCCTATCTCGAGGAACTGCGCGTAGCGCTTGAACACATGGGGGTGCGGAACATGATCGTAGACACATCCATCACACGTGGTTTTGATTACTATACCGGTATGGTGTTCGAAGTATTCGACACCGATCCGAACAATCGCAGGTCGCTCTTTGGCGGTGGCCGTTACGACAATCTTCTCTCGCTCTTCGGCGCAGAGCCGATTCCTGCCGTCGGATTCGGAATGGGCGATGTAACGGCGCGCGATTTCCTTGAGGCGCACAATCTCCTGCCGACGTACACACCCTCAACCGAGCTTATGATATGCATCGTAGAACCTGACGCCACGTCACATGCGGTGCAGCTCGCTCAGGGTCTCCGGCGTGAGGACGTGGCGGTGGCTGTCAACTTCTCCGGGAAGCGCATCGGAGATCAGGTACGCAGTGCAGACAAAATGAAAATACCGTTCGTCATCGCAGTAGGCGCAAAAGAACGTGATTCAGGGCGCTACACCGTGAAAAATCTCTCTACGGGAGCCGAGATCACACTCCCCGCCGACCGCATCGCAGAACACTTGTTCAGCTCGCTCGGATAGTATGGATGAGATGCTGCGGCAAAAACCGCGGGATGAGCGCCCACGCGAGTTGTCACGGGAGCCATGGGACCGCTACGCCGAGCTTCGCGCGAAGGGGGAAGACAGTGAACTCAGCCCACAAGACTTCCGGCAAGTGATTGAATGTGAAATGCTGCTTTCGACTGTTGATAATCCTCCTTTCGGGGAGGTATTCGACGCAGAAGTTGAGCTCAAGAAAATCACGTCTCTCCCGCACGGGAAAAAAGAGACCGCGCTTGAAGTTTTCAAAGACAAGCTCGTGCGACAGCGTCATGCGTACGCACAATGCCGCTCGTTTATCGAACGCGCGATCCAATACGACCCCGATACGAAGGGAGCGGGGCTCATACAGATAGGCGATTTTTTCGCCAACCGCTATGGTTTCTCCGACTTTGCAAAAGGAACACTGTACGACCTTATAGGTGAGTACGCAGACCAACATAAGGCTGTGAAGGCGTTCCGCCTAAAGTACCCGGACAACGCGACGCTCGTGCGCGAAGTTACGGGCGTGCCCGTGAACCCTGCAGATATCCGGGTGACGGAGGGACCGCTCAGCATTGATATCCAGACGGACCGCGCGACAGCGGAACGCCTCTACTCTGAAGACGGCAAACTGCTGATAGACGGTACGGCGCAAAAAATGGGTAGTGAAACTCAAGCTTTTCAGGCACGCAATCCGGAAAACAACATCTGTTTTACCGTTGCAGTAAACAACATCGCCGACCTTGAGAACGCTTACACACACGAACAACAGCACGTTCGTAATCAAGTCTTCCGGAAGTTCTTTGACCTTCCGAAAACTCTGGCAACAAATGCGTCCATCATCCAGACCCGCGTCCGCAACGAACCTGATTCGGTCGTCCGCTCAGGGCTGCGTGTTGAAGAACTAAGGGCCGTTCGCGACCAAGCGCTCGATGAGGTCAAGGACGAGCTGACGGCCATGTTAAAAGATAAGAAATCGCAATACTTCAACCGGTTCTACAGTAAGGACGGTGGCCCCTATGACTATCTAGTATCGAAACGCGACGAGTACTATAAAGACCCCGATTATGCTGAGCTTGCTCACGAAATTCTCGTCGGAGAGTACGACCGCATTATTACAGATGCTCTGAAAGCATTTAACGACCTGCGCACCGCGGGTAAATACGATGCCGACAAGGCCGTCGCTCTTCTCACCGACATGCCGCTTGACCGCTGGCCGAGTACCGTATACCACTTGAACCAGCACGCATACAAATACAAGCCGTAAGTGAGAATGATATACTCCCGCCATGCGAGTGGTAACGTTTGATATCGAGACGGCGAATTGGATGTCGGACATCGGCTCCTCCGACCCGGCCGATCTTACGATAGCGATAGTCTGCATTCATGATTCGGAGACCGACACGTATTCCAGCTATTTGGAACACGAGCTTCCGCAGATGTGGCCGATACTGGAGCGCACTGATGTGCTCGTCGGGTACAATTCCAATCACTTTGATATTCCCCTCTTGAACAAATACTACCCCGGCGACCTCACGAGAATAAAAAGCCTCGACCTTATGCAAGAGGTATACCAAGCAGTAGGGCGCAGGCTCAAGCTCGATTCGATTGCGGAAGGAACGCTCGGCGAAAAGAAAAGCGCCTCGGGCGCACAGTCGCTTCAGTGGTGGCGCGCGGGCGAGATAGAAAAAGTCCGCTCGTACTGCCTCAAGGACGTGGAGATAACTAAGAAAATATTCGATTACGCACTCGCCAAAGGCTCTGTGAAGTATCAGGAGCTGGGGCGTGCCCGCGAGATAAAACTCAATACTTCAAAGTGGCTCTCAAAGAGCGGCGGCGCGATGACGTACACGCTCGGGCTCTAGTTGCTTGACCACCCGTCGAGCCCCAGCTAGTCTTATTCGCAGGCGGAATCATCCGCAATCATAGAAACCCGGGAGAGAGACATGCCGACGGATCTTGCAAAGACTGGATTCCAGTTTCTGGGTGCACGGCCGGGATCGTTCGAATCAGTAATTCTGCGCCTAATCAAAGCGCCGCCATGGGAAGAGAGCGTCGCCAACAACATCACCATGGCACGCTTGCGCTTGGGATTCTGGGGGACGCTCGGCTTTTATTGGCCGTATTCGCCCAAGCACGACTTTCTCCCCCTGTTCCATTGGGCGGTGTGGATAGCCCTTGCCTCGCTCATCATTGCGGCTCTGCTTGATGCCGCTGATGGTCCTGTGGCGCGAAAGTTCGACGGTCGAGAAACTGCATTCGGTCGCTTCATCGACCCGCTCGCCGACAAGGCCATCGCTTGGAGCGCTTTTTCTGTTCTGTTGCACCTCTATGGCGCCGAGTTGTGGCTGGCAATCCCAATCGCTGGGATAGTGGCCTACGATGTTGATACAAGCTATCAACGCGCACGCGATAATAAGAAAATGCAGCCGAACCAGTTCGCCAAAGCAAAGCAATGGCCACTTAACATTGGCGTCGGGGCGCTCTTGTTCGCTGCGTTCCTCGACCCAAGCGTTACGCCCTGGTTCAACGTCGGCAGTCTATCTCTGCTCCGGTTCATCGCGAGCTGTGGTGGACTATTCTTGTGGATTGCTTTTGTGTTGGCAGCGATTTCGGCCGGTATCTATCACAAACAGCAACTCCGCTTCTGGGCACGCTGACGTACCGAATCTAGCCTGTTCTTCTGACATCCAGAGCTTACCGCTCTGCGGCCCGCCACTCTTCGCGAGTAGGTGGGCCGCACTGTTTCTGTTTTGTGCTTGGGGCATGGGTACTGGGAAACCCTCGGTTTTCCCATTCCTTCCTCCACGGGAAACTCGCGTTTCCCGACCCCTTCCCCATCCCGGCCCCAATGCCAAAAACTCGCTTCTCGTTTTGTGCTTGGGGCCGGGATCGAACCGGCGACCCTTCCCTCTTCAGGGGAATGCTCTACCAACTGAGCTACCCAAGCATTTTCCAACTTCCTGCTTCTGAGTCCCGACGTTTCAGTCGGGACCCCGACCACTCTGTGCGTCGGGGCTACCCAAGCAGTACTCTAATATACCCGTCATCAAACATTTTCTCAACGTGGTCCATTCTTCTGGTCTTCTCTTTTTCCCGACGCCTTCGGTCGGGACCCCGACTTTACGTCGGGGCTACTACTGCGCTGAAGGAAACTTTTGTTGTAATTGCTGCAACATCTCCTGGAAACTGCCGAATTGTGCCTGTGCTCTTGCCCCCGTGCCTTGTATCTGGTTCATCGTTTGCATTGTGCTTTCCAATACAGGCGCAAGGTAGGTCACGTAGAGCCAGAACGGCAGTGCCACGAAGAGTGCAGCGTAGAGAAGGATCTTGATGATCCCGCCCCAAAAGGCGTTGCGCCGCATTTTGTGGAGCATGTGATTATTCTCCTTCGTGAGGCGCAGCAATTCATCCAATTTCACTTGATTCGGGTCCATGGAGTTCATCTGTGTGATTATTTTATAAACTAAACGGATTTAGGATAAAAGCGTTGAATCCTACGACGTAGGTAAACCCGAGCCCGACGATCCAACCGAGGATAAGAAATGGGATCGATGTCGCCGCGCCTAGGTAGACCCAGGAACGGGTATAGAGGTTGGCGCCCTCCATGATGATTCCGAGCACGATCGTCGAAATGAGCACCGCCGGAATTGTCCCGAGTCCCGATAGGCGGGCAACGGCGTAGGCGTCCTGCATGATAAACATAAAAATGCCCCAAAAGAGCGGGAGAATAATCAAGAGCCATGGATGCCGTTCTGCCGGAGGATAGCGCCACCAACGGAGCGCCAAGAGTCCAAGGTAATCCCAAGCCATGCCGATGATGCAGCCGCTAACGAACACAACAATGGGCATCGAGCTACCCCCAAGTAGTGCGGAAGTAAACGATATGCCTTGCATTTGGTACAAAATGACCTCCGACAATACAAAAAGCCCTATCGCGACAACAAGGCCTACGCGCGAACCTCCACTCATGCAAACAAGTATACCCTATCCCCTCGGCAGGAGTCGAACCCACATCTCTCCCTTAGGACGGGATTGCTCTATCCGTTGAGCTACGAGGGGTGCGTAAACTTTAGCACGAACCTTGCTTCGGAAAATTAGATCGCGAGAAGTTCGCGCAATTTCGATTCGTCGAAGCCGACGACGAGGTCACTGCCCACAGTGATTACGGGTACACCCATTTGTCCGCTCTTTTCTATCATTTCTTTGCGTTTTGCGAGATCGCTGCCGACGTTGTAGTCGGTGAATGCGACACTATTCGCCGTGAAGAACTCCTTTGCGGCGTGACAGAAGTGGCAGGTCGGTGTCGAGTAAATAGTGACTTGAGGTTTGGTGGCCATAGGTCGTAGATTATTTCTTAAGTACAGTAATTGTAGCATTGATCGCCCGCCTCTAAAATCCTAACTTTTCTTTGACCAGAATGACGGTCGCAGCACGTTTCGTCGAGGAGCTTTCGCCGTGAAGTATCGTGGTTTTGTTGTGCTGCGTGCCCATGCCATAGAGCTTTTTCATATGTTCGTCCTCCAGCGGGATAACATGCTTTTCAAGACGTTCGAACGCCGCATCGAGGTCTGGCACGATTTTTTGCGTGCTTACGACGAGGATAAGATTCGGCGAGGTATAGGCGAGGTGCGGTAACTGGCTTCCGGTGTTCGACGCGATGATGAGCTCACCGCCCTCGGTAACCGCGTGTACGCTTCCGAGGTAATAATCGGAAACGACGGAATGCTTGCGCAGGTGCGCTCTCTTTTCCTTGTCCCCCTCTTTCAACACCGCTTCGTGCAGGTTGTTCCACCCGTGCGCGCCCGATTTCAGGTGATCGACGAATCCGATCTCTTCGAGCGTGACCGACGACCCGTTCATGACTGAAGCACCCTGCGGTATCAGCTTTTTAATAGTGTCAAATGCTTCCTTCGCGTTTTCGACGACGACGGGGATGAATCCGCGTTTTTTGAGCGCCTCTGCGGTCTTCTCGACGGATCCTTGCGATGCGAGCTTCGTGTAGTCCATAGACAGTATCGTTAGTTTACTTTGTAAAGTGATAAGCGAGGGTTCATCATAGTTTATCCACTTTACTTTGTAAAGTGGATAAGTCTGTGCTACCATGAGGGCATGTTGCGGACATCGCATCAGCGTATGGTTTTGTGCCGTTCTTGCCCTCTTGCCAAGGTCGCCGACCTTGTCGGCGATTCGGTCAGTCTCATCGTCTTGCGCGACCTCCTCGAAAAGCCGCGGCGATTTACCGACCTGCAGCTTGCGCTCGCGGGTGTCTCATCGCGTACCCTCACGCTCAAGCTCAAGAAGCTCGAGAAGTGCGGCATCGTCTCGCGCCACCCTGATTTCCGCCTCGGCAACAAAATAGTCTACCGGCTCACCAAAAAAGGCGCCGCATTCGAGCGTGTCGCCGCCGCCATGCGCGCATACGGGAAAAAATACCTGTAGTGCGTTACAATGCTTTTGCTTAGCCAAGCGGGCCTGTCCGCCGAAGCTTCAGCGAAGGCGGGTATAGTTTAGTGGTAGAACGAATGCTTCCCAAGCATTAGATCGGAGTTCGATTCTCCGTACCCGCACAATCACCACCACGGCAGCGCCTTGCGTAACCATTCTAGGACTGAAGAGGTCGCTTGGGTTGGCGTCGCTTTCGGGGCGTCGACGATTACGATGAGTCCTTCGCCGCGCGCCGCGAGCGCGTACTGTTCGCGCAATACCTGTTCCTTGCCTCGGTCAGTCTCAAGATTGGCGATATCGCTCTCCAATTGCGCCTGCCGCTTTGAGAGGTCGCTGAGCTGCATTTCGGCCTGCTCGCGCAGGGCGCGCGACTCCCGCTCCTTCCCGTATGCATTCCAGGCCCCGAGTGCGGCAACGACAATGACTCCCAGGAGCGCCAACAGAAGAAGCCGCCTTCCGAAAAGGCGCACAGGGTCATTGCGCGAACGTATTGCCATATGTCTATCGTACCACTATACTCTTCGCATGAGTTTCCTTTTTCACAAACGGACCAAGAAAATCCTCAAATTTATATGGGGTGGTATGGCCATACTTATCATACTCAGTATGGTTCTTTTCTTCGCTCCGGGGCTTCCTGAATGGTTTGCGGGCTTGTTCTAGAACCTAGCTCTCACGGACCACCTTTAAGAACACCCCAGTAGCACAACGCCTTGCGTTGGCTACGGGGCAGGCATCGTGCGGTTATGAATCACGAACAACCTTTAGGAAAACGTCATGGGGTATATCGACTTTTCCCCTTGCTAGCATCTTTTTCTTGCCTTTCTTTTGTTTCTCACGAAGTTTCATCTTGCGCGTGATGTCGCCGCCGTACATGTGCTGCGTAACGTCCTTCTTTAGGGCCGATTTGCGGCGTGAAGCGATGATGCGGCCACCGGTTTTCGCCTGGATCTTGAGCTCGAACATTTGCCGAGGAAGAAGTTTCTCTAATCGCTCAACCATCGCCTCGGCTTCCAGATTGATGCGCCTCTCCGAAACAATGCGCGAAAATGCCGGCACCGCCTCTTCGGCGACCAACACATCCAAGCGCACCACGTGTGCTTCGCGAAGACCGAGTATCTCGTATGAGAGCGATGCAAAACCCGATGAAGTGCTTTTCAGGCGATCAAAAAATCCCCGCATCAGCTCCCGTAGCGGCATCAGGGCGTGAAGTTCTACTTTTCCGTCTGGCAACGTTTCTGTGTTCCCTACTTCCGCCTCATGGTCGTACAAGAGCTGTGAGATTCCGCCGATATAGGCAGGTGGAGTCAATATCGTTACGCTCGCCCACTTCTCTCGCACACCTTTCACCGTGCCGTCGTCCGGAAATTTGGCCGGAGAATATATTTCTTCAACGGTGCCGTCCGTCCGTGTGATCTCGTAGACGGTCGTCGGCTGGGTAACGACCAGCTCCATGTTGAATTCGCGCCGTAAACGCTCGACGATTATTTCAAGATGCAACATTCCCAAAAAACCGCAGCGGAATCCCCTCCCCATGACGCCGGAAGACTCCTCCTCGTACGATAGCGAGGAATCCGACAACTTAAGTTTGTCGAGCGATTGACGCAACATAGTGAGGTCGTCTTGGCTCGCGGGATAGACGCTCGCCCAAATGACAGGAGTCGGAGCGAGGTAGCCGTGGAGAGCCTCCGCCGGTCTCCTGCTCTGTGTGATGGTGTCGCCGACCGATGCGATTCCCGGCTTTTTTATTCCTGTCACGATGTATCCGATCTCGCCGGATCCCAAAGATTCACGGGGTGTCTCGCCCGGCTTGAGTACGCCAACTTCAAGCGCAATGAAATCCGCCTGTGCCGCAACAAAGCGCAGATAATCACCTTTTTTGAACTGACCGCCGAAGATTCGAAGGTACACAATGATGCCCCGGTGGTCGGAATAGCCGAAATCGAAGATGAGTCCCTGTGCACCACTCACCTGCGTATCCGGCGGTGGTACACGGTCCACGACCGCATCAAGAAGTGCCGCCACTCCTTCTCCCGTCCTCCCTGAGCAACCCAAGACCTGTGACTCCTCGACGTGAAGAAGCGTCGCCAGTTCCGTCGTAATCTCCGCCCTCCTCGCGTGTGGCGCATCGATCTTTGAAACTACCGGAATGATGACGCGGTTAAGTTTTTTTGCGACCGCAAGTACTGAGAGCGTCTGCGCCTCGACCCCTTGCGTCGCATCCACGAGGAGTATCACGCCCTCGACGGCCGTGAGCGCGCGCGAGACTTCATACGAGAAATCGACATGGCCCGGGGTATCAATAAGATTGAGAACGTACGGAACGCCGCCTTTTTTCCACTCCATGCGGACCGGGGCCATCTTGATAGTGATGCCGCGTTCACGCTCCAAATCCATTTTGTCCAAGACCTGCTCTTGCATTCGCCGCGGCTCAATCGTGCCGGTCAGTTCGAGCATGCGGTCCGCGAGCGTCGACTTCCCATGGTCAATGTGTGCAATGATAGAAAAATTACGTATATGTGATGCCATAGGTCTTTGGTTCTGTTTCTTGAGAGAAGGTTACTGCAAGGTGATCGGGCTACTTTCTTCGGAGGAAACGACGGCACTTTGCGGGATGGGAGTGATTATGCCTCCAAGCCGCCCGCGAATGACGTCGACGATTTCCGCGAATTCGCGACTCCTCAAGAGGGCATACACGAGTCCAGCGACTATAATCCCAAATACCCCGGCCGCAAAGCCGCGTACGAATATTGATGCGGTCGTCGAGAAGAGCGTGATGGGGCCTATCGCCACGAGAACGCCGTAGGCACCACATCCTGCACCGAGCGCAGCCAGCGCACTTTGCACCCACGCACGCCATACACGGGAAAGAAATCCGGTGAAGCGATGCTCAAAATGGGCGACAAGTACGATGGTACTCAGTATCGAGATACTCGCCGATGCGAATGCGAGCGCCAAAATGGTACTCCCCGGCACGCCAACGACCCGCAGGAGGCCTTGTGCGAGCTCGAGGACGAATGTATTTTGAAATACGCCCAGGAGAAGGGCGCCGAGTGCGACCGTCGCGAGCGCACTTCCCAGAGCAACAAAGAACGGAGCAAACGTACGCCCCGCCGCATAATACCCGCGCACAAGAAGAAATGTGATCCCCTGAGCAGTAAGCGAGAGCGCTAGGAGCCCGAGAACAGCTGCGGTGAGCCGCGTATCTGTCCAATCGAACGCACCGGACCCCAATACGACGCGCACGATGTGTGCGCGCAATACGATGATGAGCGCCGTAGCGGGGAGCGACCAAAATACGACAAGTCGGGCCGCGTTTGCGATATGCTCGATGAAAAATGAACGGTCACCGCGTGAAAGCGCCGCGGCGAGGATCGGGAATGCAGCAACGGAGTACGAAGCTCCGATGATCGCGACCGGTACGGCCTGAAGATTGAATGCGAACATGAACACCGCGATCGATCCCGGTACAAGCATGCCGGCGAGTACAGTAAGTCCTATGAACGATACTTGATTCATAGAAAGCGCGAGAGCTCGCGGTACAGAGATGAGGACGGTTTGCAAAAATGCCTGTCCCTTGAATCTTGTCGGTACCGCGTGGAAGAATCCATCGGCAAATACCGAAGGAAGCTGGATGCCAACATGCATGAACGCTCCGAAGACGACACCGAGCGCGAGCCCCGTGAGCCCCCACATTGGATAAAAAACAAGAACGCCACAGATGATCCCCACGTTGTAGAGAAGTGGTGAAAGTGCGTAGAGCGCATAGCGTTGACGTATCTGGGTTATTGCCCCAAAAATATTCGAGAGTCCGAGAAATATCGGCTGCAACAGCATGAGGCGCGTCAATGTCACAAGTGCCGTGAGGTGTCCCGCAGCGGCAATTTCGGGGAATAGTGTCGCGAGAATGGCGGGCGCAAAAAGTGCCGCGATCACAGATACAACGACCGCGATGAGCGAGAACCCGATGAGCACGGTATCGACGTACTCACGCTGCTCATCGCTTCCCCTGCGCGTAAGCTCTGGTATAAGAATGTAAACGGACACAAGCGCGCCGGCCCCTACGAAAATGAGGTCCGGGATACGGAAGGCCGCGTAGTAAATGTCGAGGGTCGTGGATGCTCCAAATTCGTGCGCAAGGAGCCGGTCGCGCAAGAGCGCCAACAGCGACGAAAGGAGCGATGAGAGCGCTATCACGTAGACGGCCGTGTGAAGCCCGCGCACCTCGTATGAAAGGAACCTGAGAGCCCTGTTCATCATATGTCTTACTTTGTGGGCACTGCGGCCTGCTGTCCTGCCATCCTGTCGAATAAGCCCTTACTTCTCATGGCGAAATGGTATCACATATTGCAAAACCCGCCGTGAGGCGGGTTGTGCACTGCATCGATGAGCCGGATTCTGTCGTGGGCAGCCATGTATCTGGGATGAATGTCGCCATTCACCTCAAGCGACTCTTCCCGCTCTTTCCTAAGCTTCAAGAAAGGGCGGGACACGGTCTTGCACAGAAGTAAGAATTTTGCCGTTGCACCTCGAGCCTTCAGCGAGAGGTGTCCTTCGAAGCTTTACGCGAAGAAGGACCTCATGCTTATTGCCCAAGCTCGCCCTTCTACGCCCAAAAAATTCTGGGCTTCGGAGGGCGGTTTTTCACTTTCGCGAAAAACCGTCACTGTTCGCATCTCTCGCCTCGCGGCGGACGGGCGTTACCTCCGACGCTCTTTCGAGGTCGGAGCCCCGCACTTTCGGCTTTGCCGAAACGTCGGGGCCGCTACCCTGCTACCAGCTCTTTCCGAAGAAAGGGCCGGTCTGTGTCCGGACTTTCCTCTATCCCGCCAAGGCGGGACAGCGGCTGCCTAATGCAGGATTACATACTAGCAAACTTGTGTATTCGTGTAAATCGTTGCAAGCTACAGGCACGTCGAAAAAGGGAGGCATCAATGAGAGCCATTCGACACGTTCTTTTTAGAGTGATGGCAATGCTCATTGTTGTCACTCAAGCTGAAGCACAGACCGTGCCAAAACTGGATGTCGTGGATCTCCGTACCGTCCACAGCTTTCTTTTGGACGACCAAGATCTGCTCGCTTGGGGCGGCAGCGGGAACCTTCTTAGTCATGAACGAGCGTTCTACCCTGAGATGGAGACCGGCTGCGACGGAGCGTCGATAGGCGCATACGTCGGCGAACCCTACCTAAAGTTCACGGCGTCGTGCGAAGTCCTTGTGCGTGCGGGCCTGGTAAAAAGGACTGTCGTGCGACTTCAGCTGGATACCTACTTCGGACAGTTCCAGCTCGTAGAAACGTCAGAGGACGAAAACACCCCGGTTCTCAATGCGGCATTGGCAGCCACGGTGGTGTCTTTCATCGCAGAGATTATTCGCGTGGAACGAATGAGGAAGCGATAATCGCCCGACAACCAAGGAAGCCAACCCGGCCTACCTTCGGTTCGTCGGGCGCTTCTTTTATATTATTTCGCACGTCCCGCCCACGCACGCCAATTCTTTTTTCTGGTCGGTCTCGTCGGTGCGTTCGTAGATGATGAGCTTCGAGTAGTCTATCTTCGGGAAGTTCGCAGCAAGGCGTTCATAGGTCTTCTTGTCGATGGCTTCGTATGGGGCGAGACGATACACGTGATTCTCGCGCGGCAAGAATGAAAGCCCGCCGATGATATCCCAGTTGTCGGAAATCCATGCGACGACCGCGACCCACTCCTCATCCCCTACCGAAATAGTCGCCGAGGGATTGTGTTCGGTGAAATTTAATTTCACCATCTTCCAGTACTCGAGCTGCTGCATTGCGGAGAGGTCATTTTTGAACACGGAGCCCGACGGTGCCTTGACCGGGAATTCAAGGACAAAGGTCGTCGCCTCATTCGCGTTCTGCCCTACTTCAGGGAATGCGACAACGCCCTGGTCGCGCATCATCTTGAAGAGCGAGTCGGTAGCAGAGATGCGCACGCGGCGAATGTAATACTGTGAGTGGCGCGGATGAATGCCTGACGAACAGTCGAACGTCTGTGACACGGTGCCGGAGGGCTTCACACAGGTAATCGAGTGGGATGCGGGAATGCCGAAGCGCTTTGCGTACGTCTGATTGGCCTTCACAGTCGCCGCGCGCATTTTGCGCATGACTTTTGCATCGCGCACGACCGGAGAATCCCATTGCCCCGTTATCGAAACGCCGAGCAAACGCTCCGCTTCGCAATTATCCGTCCATTCTTTTGAGATGTAATTGAACTTTGTGAGCGTCGACTGATAGGTGCCCAAAAGCGTCGCGAGCCTTGCCTTGCGCAATAGCGTCGATTCGGTGTCGCCGGCACGCGCTATCACTTCGGAGAGATTGCAGAACTCTTTGGATTGGAGGATGATCTCACCACATGGATTGGTGCCGACCTGGCCGATAAATCCGTTCTTCTTGCCGTGCTTTTTCTGGAGATACTTGAGGCGGCGCTCGGGCATGGTCTTCTCTAGGCTTCCACGGTTGAAGATGCCGCGCTCGCCGGTGCCACTTTTCATGAGCGCCACCCACTCATCCATTAATTCTGCGTTCGATGGTTTTGTCTCGTAGACAGCGGAGTTGTTGGCGACCGAGCGGTACGGATCCGTAAGGAAAAACTGGCCTTTTTTAGCGTCGCGGATCTCCACATCGTCGAGGTCCGAGAGCGAGATCATCGCCGTGCGGCGCACACCACCAGCGACCACACACTCACCTATTTTGCAGATGATGTCGTGTGCATCGATGTTGCGCAAGCGTCGTCCTTGGCGCTTCAGGATACGTTCGCGCGCGAATGCGAGAAGTGAACGCAGTGGTTCGGGACCCGACGCCTTGCCCCCCATGGTCTTTAATCGTGCACCGGCGGGACGTATCATCGAGAAATCAAAATCGATGTCCTTGCCCTCATACCACGTGCGCAATCCGAGGGTGAGCGCGTCACACCAACCCTCCTTGGTATCCGAAACGATATGTGTAGCGATCTTTTCACCCATCTGCTTTGCGATCTGAGGAAGCTGTTGGACATTCTGACTCTCTACCGCATAGCCGACACCGCATCCTTGCATTGAGAGATACATTATTTCGGCGAAATCTTCGAGCTTGACCGGTGCGGTGAACGAACAGTTGTAGAAACAGGTATTGCACTTGCGTGCAGGTCCGCCGGCAAATTGCATCGCGCGCATGCTCGGCATCACTTCCTGCGAGAGTATCGCTTCGCGCACTTCTGCATACTCGCGCTTGGTGAGTTTGTCACCGATATTTTCTTTCATGAATCCGACATACCGATCGACGGTCTCGATCCACGTCTCGCGACGCTGCTCGCTTTCAATCCAGCGCGCATAGGTGCGCAGATAGACGAACTCACCGAGCGGATTATTCTTGAAATATTTTTTGGATTCCTCTGCGAGCTTGCGCACATGCTCCGGTACCTCACCCTGCTCTTTGCGGATCTTGCTTCTCTCTGCACGGTACAAAATGTAGGCCTTGGAAGCGCCCACGTAATCAGAAAGAATGAGCTGTCGCTCGACTTCATCTTGGCAACCTTCGACGGTCGGGAGGAAATTTTTGTATATCTTGCTGATGCGCATCATTTCACCCGCAACTTTGTGTGCGACAACTGCTGCTTCGTCCTCCGAACCTTCACCCGAAGCGAGCATCGCCTTGTGTATGGCATTCACCATCTTTGAAAATTCAAAAGGTACGACGCGTCCATCGCGTTTTTGTATGTTGGATAGGTATTTTTTGTACACTCGCATCGCTGCGGTGTCCGGAGACGGCAGGACGGCGACCCTCCCTCTGCCCACGTGCTTTGCGGTTCTTGTTGTCATGCGCATTTCAACTACCCTAATAATTGCTCTTGATTGGGAGATTCATTGTATCGCCCAGAGAGTGCCGCGCCACTCATTCCGAAAGTGGATAACTCCGACGCGCGAAGCGGTCGGAGTCCGACCGAAGCGTCGGACCCCCTCAGAACGTCATCTTGTCGCCAACAGTGACAGTATACTCTTTTGCATACCCTGCTGGGAGCTCCAGAACGTATCTCGCGAGCACATTCGGGCGGAAAACCTGCGGGTACGTGTCGGGAGATATGTTTTGAGCCATGTATACGACCTGCTGATCGGCAGAAAGCCACATGATGTCTATCGAGAAGTGCATGTCTTTCATCCAAAATCCGTATTTCCCGTCCCTCGGGAAGACGAAGAGCATGCCTTCGTCCGCCGCAAGGCCGGGGCGGTCGCTCAAGCCTCGTTCGCGGGCCACTTCCGTGTCTGCGACCGACACGCGAACGGTCTGACCATGTAATTGTATTGTCCGCACCCCCTCTACTTGCCTCGGCGGCACGGTTGGTGGTTGGTAGAGCTCGTAGGTTGCCACGCCAAAAAGAAAAATCGCTACGAGAGCGACTGGGAGGAGAAAACGCTTCATACTCACTTCCTGTTACTCACTGATATATTGTCCATCTGTACTGTACTGAACATCATATGCACCCCCGACGAGTGTTTGTGAGCCGAACACGAGGATAAGTGCCATCGCCACAAAAGATACGAGCCAATAAGAAACGTTGATGAGGTACAGTTTGAGCGGCCGCTGTTCCCACAAGACCGTGCCGAGCGTGACGGGCACCACAAATCCAAGCCAACTCCAGAGCGCGAGCTCAAAGACCGCACCCACCCAGTCGTAGATCTGAAATGCGATACCCACATAGTTCATGACGTACGCGATGAGCATGCTCGCACACAAGCCGATGAACGCATAGAGCGGCATCATCTTCTTGCCGCGCTCCGCCATCTCGGGGGTAATGTTGGCAAGACGCATCCACGTAGTACCGAAAACGCGCGGATGGTACCAGATCCATCCGATGAGCACGGAGGCTGCACCCGCGGCAAGAATCGGCCAAATCGTGACGACGGTCATATCGCATCAATCATATCTCGTGCGGACTGTGTGTCGAGGTATTGGTGTGTATAGGCTCCTTGCTCAATCCCATGGGAACGTGACCCAACGATCAACCTCGAGCGCGAAAAAATCCGGTCGCGTTTTACATTTGTCAGTACGCACCGCGATCGCGGCTGATTTCAGAACGTCGGCGCTGCATTGAGTCCTGAGGGTACGGATAACTTCCCGGAACGTATCGCCTGTATCGGCTATCTCGTCTATAAGGAGTACCGAACGGTCCTTGAGGCAAACGGCTGGGACATTTGAAATAGTCAGCGCACCCTTCTCGTCCTCGGTGTATGAGGTGGCCGAAATCGTCATAATGTCGGTGACTCCGAGTTTTTTCGAAATGAGCGCAAGCGGAATTAGTCCTCCGGACGTTATGCCAACGAGGGAATCGGGTTTCCAGTCTGACGCGGAAATATCCCGGGCAAGCTTGTCAACGAGTTCGGATAAATATTCCCAAGAAATTTCGACCGTGTTGTCTTCCATATGCTTTTACCCTGCGGAGGCGGAGAGATTCGAACTCTCGGTGCCTTGCGGCACACACGCTTTCCAAGCGTGCGCACTAGACCACTATGCGACGCCTCCATTTATGAGCTTCTTAAAAGCTTCTCCGCTTTTGTAGCTCTTTATCTGCCTCTCGCGCAACCACGCCGCTCTTTTGTTCGAACAAACTTCAGTGTACACGACTTTCCATGGCCGATCTGGCCGAGTGGAAGTTGTACCTCCAGAATTATGTTTGCGCAAACGTTCTTCTACATCGCCAGAGTAACCAACGTAGTAGCGTTGGGCAATCTGGCTTTTCAATATATATACCGAGTACATATTCTAGACCACCCATCGCCTTTGGCGAGGCCCCGCCATAGGCGGTGGTATCCGACGCCTCCTCGCGCCTTTGGCGGAGCCCCGCTGTGGGCGGTGGCAACCACCCTCGTTATACCAGAAAGAAACCTTTGCGCACAGCAATCAATGCGGCTGGCCGCGCATGCGCCGCGCTCGTCGGCGACGTTCTCTGTTTGCAGCAAATCGTATGCGTCGTTCACGCAGGAGGTCACGCTCGCGAATGAATTCGGCGCGCATCTTCTCCTCAAGCACCGAAGCTTTGTAGGAGGAGCTCCACCCGACTATGCTCACAACGGTCACAATGGTCGTCGCGATACCGCAAAGAAAAATGCTCGTAGTGCTTCCCAGATACTGGTCGACGAAATAGACGGGGGCAAATCCTACCAATCCGAAGAGCACATCGGTAACGCGGTTCGTCGGATACTCTTCGATCTTTACGATGACCTCGAACATCTCGTACATGATGAAGAGCAGCGTAACGATGATGAACGTAGCGAGTACGCTGAAACCGAAATAACGCGGATAGAACGCGAGCGCGATGCCGGAGAGTACATGCACGACGCTCCAGAGATCTACGTATCTGCCTTCTTTTTTCCACGCATCGGTCCTGATAAACCTTCCGTCTCTTGTGAAATACTTCCTCGCGTTTTCCAACCGCTCGATTGTATCCATATCAGATATCCATTCCCTTCAGTGCGGCGATCCGTTCACCCATTGGCGGGTGCGTGCTGAACAATTTCGCAACGAATGCTCCCGCCTTTTGTGCGCCGAAGGGGTTCGATATGAAAAGATGTGCGGTCGCTGTGGATGCACGCTGCATGGGCGTGGGGTACGAACCGATCTTTGCGAGTGCCGAGGCAAGCGCGTCGGGATAGCGCGTGAGCAAAGCACCGGAAGCGTCGGCGAGGAATTCGCGTTTGCGCGATATCGCGAGCTGTATGAGTTGTGCGGCTATTGGGGCAAGGACGATGGCGGCAATAGTTCCTATCAGGATAAGCGGATTTTTGTTGTCACGGTCATTCCCCCCGTGGAAACTCATGCGCAAGAAAATGTCGGCAATGATGGAAATGAATCCGACGAGTACGACAGCGACGGTCATCACGAGGATGTCGCGATTCCCCACATGCGAGAGCTCGTGCGAGAGCACGCCCTCGAGCTCCGAGCGGTCAAGCGTCGCGAGAAGACCTGTCGTCACCGCTATCACTGCATGTTTGGCGTCGCGGCCGGACGCAAATGCGTTGGGCTGCGCGTCGTTGATGATATAGACGCGCGGCTTGGGCAAGCCGGCGGTGATGGCGAGATTTTCGACGATGCGATGCAGTTCAATGTATTCTTTTTCGTCCGCAGGCTTCGCCCCAGCCGATGCGATAGCGACCTTGTCGGAAAACCAGTAGGCGCTCACGTTCATTACGAGAGAAAATGCGACGGCGATGTAGAGAATGCCCGGATTGCCGTAATACTGTGACATGACGAATCCGACCGCTATCACGAGCACGAGAAAGATGCCCATGAGCATCCAGGTGCGGAATACATTCTTACCCTGCTGTGTGTATAAACTAGCCATAAGCAATTAGTTCTTAGCCATTAGCGAGAAAGAAAGTTTGTTTAGCATGCGCATTGTTTCATCGAGAAGGCCTCGGACAGTCACCGTGTCTTTCTTGCCAACAAATCTGAGATTCTCTGCAATCGTGACCTGGGTTTCGAGCTCTGCACCTGAGCCAAAGGCTATTCTAACAAATTGAGCATTTTCCGCTCGAGATTTACGGGCAAATCCTTCGGCAAGATTGGAAGGGATCGACACGGCAGCCCTGCACATCTGGCTCGTTAGCCCGAAAATCTCCGTTTTGGGAAATCTTTCTGTCAGCCGATAAACTTCCGTAACGAGCGTGACGCCTCTTTGCCAAACAATCAAATCTTTGTACGTCTGCATTTCTATTGGCGAGTGGCTCTTGGCCAATGGCTAGAAGCTCACCTTCACTGGCTCTTTTGCCGCTTGTTCACCCTCGCCGAGTTGGAAGAATTCGCGCGTCTTGAAGCCGAATACATTGCCCACGAGATTCGTCGGAAATTGTTCGATCGCATTTTGGAGCTCTTGTACAACGGAATTGTAGAAGCGGCGTGCTGCCTGAATTTTATTTTCGGTGTCGGAAAGTTCGCGCTGAAGTTCCACGAAATTGGAATTGGCCTTCAGGTCCGGGTACGCTTCGGAAACCGCAAAAAGCGACTTGAGCGCGCCTGTGAGCATGTTCTCCGCTTGTGCATGCTCGGCCACGGTAGTCGCACCCATTGCCTTGGTGCGCGCCTCTGTCACCTTCTGCAACGTGCCGGCTTCATGCGCGGCGTAACCCTTGACCGTCTCGACGAGATTCGGGATGAGGTCGTAGCGTCTCTTGAGCTGTACGTCGATATCCGACCACGCCTCCTCGCATCGATTGGTAAGTTGGACAAAGCGGTTGTACGCCCACACGAGCCAGGCGGCAACGACTGCGACAATTCCCAACACAATATAAGTTGTATTCATATCTGCTATTGTACCACCGTCCTCAAATTAGTGAACAGTCACCGTCGTCTGCGCTGAGGTGGTGGCGCCCGATGTGGCGCTGCAGTTGAGCGTGAATTGGGTCGTCGTTGCAAGCGGGAGAGTAGACGTCGAGCCGCGTGTGCTCGTCGCCATGGAGATATTTCCGGGGGCAAAGAGCTCGCAGCTTGACGTGTTGACGCTCGACCAGATCAAACGTGATTTTCTGCCGGGTAAGACCGTGGGGGGATTTGCGATAAGTGTCGCGTATGGCTTCGCGACCGGCGGTGTCGTGGTCGGCGTTGAGGTTGGAGTCGGGGAAACGGGTGGCTTCGCCGGGGTAGGAGTTGGCGTGGTCGTCGGCGGTGTCGTCTGCGCGGGCGGCATGGGCGGGAACGGGCGCCAGGCGGGATTCTGCCCCGGGTTGTTGTAACAACCCGGCCCCGGTTTGACGTTGGGTATCACGACGACCGGCTGAATGCTTTTGATGCAAAAGTTATCTCCGCCGCTGTTGCTGTTGTCGGGATACCCCGTTTGAACAACGTCACGCCGAGTCACTGGTGGCGGAACGACATCTTTGCGAACGACCGGTGGTGATACCTCGGCTTTCGGAGGCGGCACGACGTCATCTTTCTTCAGAGGAACCGGGGATTCATTCGCAGGAGTAAACGTCCTCGGTGTTACCATATTATAGAGAGCAAGACCGCCCGTCAGTATTCCCGCACCATAAACTATTGAACGGGCTTTATGGTCCCCTACCCAGCTAGCCGTACTTCTGAGCCACGATGGAGTCCCCGCAACTGCAGGCGCGGCGGGCGTACCTGCGGGTGTCGCACCCGCGACGGATACAGGTGTCTCTGGAACTTTCAATCTGCCCGTTTCCGGATTCAGCCTTTGGCCTGCAGCGTACCGTTCGGCCAATTGCGCATCGGTGAGGCTGGTGTTGGGGTAACGTGCTTTGTAATCGGCAACAAATTCATCGCGCGTGAGCGTCCTGTCGTTCCATACTTTTCCGGAAGGATTCTCCGCGCCCGGCCTCAGCGCCACAGGGCCTTCATCCCCCATCGCAATCTCCCCGTTCGGTTTTGAAACCTCGCCGCTACCTCTCTTCACGGGCTCCACAGGCGCAGGCTCCCCAGCCGCCCGAGCGGGAGGAGTCGTTTCTGCGGGCGCCGGTTCGGCTCTCGGCGTCGGCGTCTCAGCCGGTTTCGGCGCCGGTGTGATTTCGGCAGGTGTCGGTTCGGCGCGTGGTGCGGGAGCATCCACTTTTGGCGCGGGCGGAGTTTCGGGCGCAATAGCGGCCTTCGGTGTCTCAGCTGCCGCCGGCGGTTCGCTCTTTCCGAAAATGCGCTCCCAGAGGGATGGTTTTTCTGCAGCGGCTATAGGTTCAAGCGCCTTTGGCGCAACTACTTCCGGCGTGGGTGCCTCTGGAAGATTGGGGGTCTTGGTGGTGAATTCTTGTTTGAGGCTTCTCGTTTCGGGGTTGAGTCGCTGTCCTGCGTCAAACTTCGCTGCAAGCTGCTCGTCCGTGAGTCCGGTTTTAGGATATACGGCTTTGTAGTCAATAATGAATTCGTCTTTTGTAAGCATCGGGTCATTCCATACTTTTCCTGACGGATTCTCAGCCCCCGGTTTCAATTGCACCGGAGCCTCGGTTTCTATTTGAGCAACCGCTCGCGCATCAATTTCAGCTTGAGTCAGAGTCGTCGGTTTCTCGCCATACCCAAACGAACTCTTGAGGTCTTCCCATTTACTCTGTAACCAGGATTTTTCCGAGGCAGATGCGATTGGCGCAGGTTCGGCGGATTTTGGAGCAGGCGTGATTTCGGGAGGTGCCGGTTCAACGCGCGGTGCTGATGTGTCCACTTTTGGCGCTGGTGCTGCCTCGACGGGTGGTGTCTCCACGCGCGGGGCCGAAACCGTATCCACGGGTGCGGGTGGTCGAGCAGCTGCAATTTCCTTCTCTGCCTGTGGGGCAAGTTCAGCTGCGTTACGCGAAGCGGCGGCACCGGCGTCCCCAAGGCCTGAGCCTGCTGCTGCGTCTCTTCCCACCGCTCCCGCGATAATCCGACTATCAGCGGTTGCGAAATCAACCGCTTCACCGCCCACCTTCGCCGCTGTCAGATCCAACGCACTGATTTTCGGGAGGTCGATTGCCCCTTTAAGCATCCCCAATCCCTTAAGCGCCGGATAAATGCCGGGCGTCGCGACAATGGCTACGTCGACCGCATGGCTGACTCCTTTTTCAAATTCACTCTTCGACAAGTTCGCCCCTTGCGTTTCGGGTGTTGGAACACCGAGTACATTCGCCACGGGGTCGGCAACGAGTCCCTTCATTATTCCCGCGGGGGAAATGGTCTGCTCGAGACCTGAATATACCCCCGGTTCGGCAAACCCGCGCTGCGCTTCGCCCAAGAAGGCAATACTTTTGTCCGAAAGTGCCTTGAGAGCTGTTCCCGTGTCCCCGGTGAACACTTCAGAGGTCAGTTGACCGAAGGACTTCTGAGCCTCGACGGATTGTTTGATAAATCTGTCGGACTCAGCCGATAACGGTATGGCACCGGAAAACTCCCCAACCCGCGCATTCAGTAATGCTACCTTATCCTCAAGCCCCTTTCTGATGGAGTCAATCTCATCGCCCCCCGCCCCTGCGACAAAGGCTTGCGGATCCCTGTTGAATTGGTCGAGTGTTTTTACCGCATCGCCATACTCAACCAGATTCACGTTGAGTTGATTCCGGGCAACTATCTCTTCAGGCTTCGTCGGCTGCGTGAGCAAATTGTTCAGTACGGCTTCGGCATATGGACTCTTTTGGAGAGCGGTTACCGCTGCATCCGCTTTCTTGAACTCGGCGGTAAGTGATTCGACGTTTTTTTGAGCGAGCTTAACCGCATCCTGCGTTTTTAAGGCGTCATTCGTAAAATTGAAATTTCCGATTTTCTCGTACCACGGGACTTCCGCCCGCTCTGCCTTCGCCTTTTCGAGTTCTGCTTTTGCTGCTTCTAACTTCACGCCGATTTCCGCTTCTTTCAACTGCAGTTTATCACTCACCTCCGCCACTTTCGGAGATGAATATTCCGTGCCGAATGCATCGTAATATTTCGGACCTGCCTTCTTTTGCGCCGCTTCCTCCGCCGCGGCTTTTTGCTTGTCATATTCCTCAAGAGCGATTCGCCTTTCGGCATCGTTCGCGGCGTTGTCTACCGCGTTCCTCGCTTCCTCAAGTTTTCTCGCCGATTCCGCCTCGGCTGCTTTTTGCTTGTCGTACGCCGCAAGCGCCGCTCGTCTCTCATCGTCGTTGGCTGCATTGTCTACAGCATTTCGTACCTCCTCAAGTTTCCTTGCCGATTCGACTCCCGCCGCTTTTCGCTTGTCATATTCGGTAAGTGCGGCAATTCGCTCGGCGTCGTTGGCGGCAATATCAATGTTATTGCGTGCCTCGTCAAGTTTCCGCGCCGATTCAGCCTCGGCCGCTTTTTGCTTGTCGTACTCAATTAGTGCTGTCCGCCTCTCGGCATCGTTGGCGGCGTTGTCTACAGCATTTCTCGCTTCCTCAAGCTTTCTTGCTGATTCTATTTCCGCCGCTTTTCGCTTGTCATATTCGGTAAGTGCGGCAATTCGCTCGGCGTCGTTGGCGGCAATATCAACGTCGTTACGAGTAGCTTCGTCCAACGCCGCCTGATCCTTGTAGACGGCATCGGCGAAGCCGGCGTTCCAATCCGCAGTCGTTCCATTTTGCTCAGTCGCGAGCGTAGGTGGAACGACGGCAAATCCTGCGGTCCAGTCGGCGACCGTGCCGTTGTGTTCCGCTGCAAGAGTTGGAGGCACAGCAGCAAAGCCGGCGTTCCAATCAGTAATCGTTCCGTTGTGTTCAACTGCGAGCGTAGGTGGAACAGCGGCGAAGCCCGCGTTCCAGTCGGCGACCGTGCCGTTGTGTTCGTTGGCGATTGTGATTTCTGTCGCCGTGGGTCCCGTAAATACCAAATCTTTATCAACAGGCCCGACTATGCCGCCGGAGAGAGAATTGTCACTCGCGAGATTCTCTGTGCGCGCGACTTCTGCCCACATTGCCGTGTTGTCGTCGTTAAAATAGTTGTAAGCGGCCAGGTTGTCGAATCCGGACGCTTCTCCCGGACCGTAAAAGTACGAGCCGCCGAGCAGTGGGTTCGTCTGAGGAATCGGAACCTGGGGATTGTTCGTGCTGTCTGAAACGGTGCCATAGTAACTTGCGTTTTGAAGTGGCTGCTGATCCAAATACGAACCGGCGGGTCTTGACGAGTAGGGCATCTCAGTATTGTTCCCCGTAATGGGTCCGACCGGATAGTCACTGCCGGAAAGCAGCGTTACCTTCATGTTTTCCAGTTTAATGTTATTTACGTTGGCGTTGCCGCTAAAATATTCCCCCACCCGTTGATTCAAATCAGCAACTCGATACTCAGATGTCGGGATTCCCTGCCCAGATAGCGGGCCGTTATCCGGCACTCTCACGATAGCGGCTTTTCCATCAGGCGACTCGATGAGGGCATAACAGATGCTTCCGCCTCCGACGCCACATCCTGACGTTTTCCCGATGCTTGTGCGAATCGCCACTTCCCATGCGTCTGGATCGTATGTGCCTCCGGTTGCGAGTCCTTTTCCACCAGATCGTTCGCCGGGCTTTTCGGGATTGTAGCCTGTCATGATACCGGTAGCGGTCGGCACCAGTGCATTTTTCTTAATTTCATCCGCGGTTCGCGGAGTACCTTGGTCCGCTATAACCTCGGTCGTAGGTTGCGCATTTAAAGCTAAGTCCTTCGTCGTTTCAGCTGGTCCCTTAGCGACTTGGACTACCTGGTCCCCCGGCACCTGGGCATTTTCATCTGTCATCTTGTTCGGATCTTTCAACGCGGCATTCTCGGCAAATCCGGGGACCTGGCCGCCTGATTTCTCTTCAGAAGCAATTTGCTCCGGAGCTGCTTCCGCCCCGAATCCGAATTCTTTCGCTACTGCATCCCACGCATTGGACGCAGACTCTTTCGTTGCGCTCCAAGCAGCTTTCCACCATGGAGTTTCTTCGGTTGCTTCAGCCGTTTGCGGTTCCCCAAACGTGCCGTTCGGATTCGTTATCGTATTTTGTGGACCAACGGTCTGCGGTATCACATTTCCGAAATCATCGTATTTCGTCGGCTGGAGCTGTGAAGTTTCCTTATCCGTATTTATCGGCGTCGGTTGAAAAACGTAATTCCACAGCTTGTCAACGACACCCGGCTCTTTGCCCTGCTCCAAAATTTTTTTGAACGAATCGGTGGACGGTTCGGTTTTTGGTTGGTCGGGCGGTGTTGGGCTGAGCAGCATCTGCTCGTACAACGAGCCGCTCGTGTTCGGCGGCAATGTCGGCGCGGGGGTTGCCGGCGCGGAATCTCCGTATACAGACTTCTGGACATCCTCCATTTTGATCGGCGGCAGCGCGCAGGGCTTGTCGTCGCAGAGATCCGCTTTGCAGTTTTTCGGTCCCTCACAGTGTCCTTTGGCTGCGACATCTTTATTCTCAAGAGAGATGCATGTCTTTCCGTACAAATTTGGTTTTCCGTCGATGACCTTCGCACCGCCCTTAACGTATACATAAAAGCTCTGCGACGGACAGTCGAGATTGCCGTCGGAATCACCCTCAGCATCGACTGGTGCCGCATATACAGTCGTCGAAAAAGCGAACAGAAGTGAGGCGCACAGAGGTACGAGAAAAATTGCCCGCAAAGCGGTCGGCATGCGTACATCATAACAGTGCGGCGCCTCAATGAGGCGCCGCGATACTGTTGGCTGTGAACTGCCTTTGTAGTCTTAACCTTGGCCCGCACGTGCTCGTGCGTGCCCGACCCGCCTCATATCTGCCTCCGGCAGACATTCGGCCCCTACGGGCGCCCTCTTCGGGCGGAGTCGCCCATTCCCTAGTAGTCCTCGCCCATGCCAGGGGCGCCAGCCGGAGCGGCCTTCTTTTCTTCGGGAATATCGGCTACAGCCGCCTCGGTCGTGAGAAGTACTGCCGCCGCAGATGCGGCATTTTCCACACAGCTTCGTGTGACCTTTACGGGATCGAGTATGCCCGTCTCGTACATGTCTACTATAGATGTCTCATCCGATTCCGCGGAGGCGTTGAATCCAAAAGCAGGCCCTTTGTGCACGACTTCCTTCAATACGACTGCCGCATCCTCGCGTCCGGCATTGCGTGCTATTTGCAGGAGCGGTGCTGAAAGCGCAGAAAGAAGGATGCGATAGCCTACCGTGTATTCGTCATGCGCTTTTGCGACGATTTTCTTGCCCAATTTCTCGCCGACCTTCGCAAGGGCTGCGCCGCCGCCCGGCACGATTCCCTCGGCGATGGCGGCCTTCGTCGCGTTGACCGCATCTTCTATTTTGTCTTTGAGATACTTCATTTCGGTCTCCGTCGCCGCGCCGACGCGGATGACCGCGACGCCGCCGGAGAGCTTCGCGATGCGCTCTTCAAGTTTTTCCTTATCGAATTTCGAATCTGAGTTCTCCACCTGCTTGCGCAATTGTGATACGCGGGCCTCGATATCCGAACGCTTCCCCTTGCCGCCGACGATGACGGTCGAGTCTTTCGTCGCAACAACACGATTAGCGCGGCCAAGCATACTCGGCTCCGCCTTTTCAAGCGTGAGGCCGAGGTCTTCGGAAATAACCTGCCCGCCCACCGTGATAGCAATATCCGTGAGCATTTCTTTTTTGCGGTCGCCGTAGCCCGGCGCTTTTACCGCGAGCACGTTGAATACCCCCTTCAATTTGTTGACGACGAACGTCGCAAGCGCCTCCCCGTCCACATCATCGGCGATGATAACGAGGTCCCGCTTGCCGGTCTGCGCGAGTTTTTCGAGCAACGGAAGAATGTCTTTGACCGTCGAGATCTTTTTGTCGGTGATGAGGATGGACACGTCTTTTGCCTCCGCTTCCATCCGCTCTGGATTCGTTATCATGTAGGCGGAAACGTAGCCTTTGTCGAACTCCATGCCATCCACGAAGTCGGCGTCAATGCCGAACGATTGCGACTCCTCTACGGTGACGACGCCGTCTTTGCCTACTTTTTCCACCGTGTCCGCGATTATTTTGCCGAGCTCTTCCGATTCCGCGGAAATAGTCGCGACCTGCCGGATATCGTTCTTGCCTTTGATCTCGCGAGCCATTTTCTTGAGTTCACTCACCGCATCCGCTGCTGCCGCCTCGATACCACGACGCACCATCATTGCATTCGCACCGAGCGCCGTGCGCTTGAGGCCCTCATGGATTATGGCTTGGGTGAGGACTACGGCCGTGGTCGTACCGTCTCCCGCTTTGTCGTTGGTCTTCTGTGCGACTTCCTTCACGATGCTCGCTCCCATGTTCTCGAATTTATCCGCAAGCGTGATCTCTTTGGCGATGGAAACGCCGTCGTTCGTAATAGTCGGTCCACCCCACGACTTGTCGAGTGCGACATTGCGACCCTTGGGCCCGAGCGTGACCTTCACCGCCGCCGCAACGATATCCACCCCGCGCTTCAGTGCTGAGCGTACCTGTTCGTCGAAAATAACTTGTTTTGCCATATCTATTTAATGATTGCCTTAACATCGCTCTCGTGAATAAGGTGAAGCTTCTCGTCGTCCACTTCAATTTCGCTCTCCCAACCGGGGTTGAAATATACTTTTTGCCCGACTTTCAGGGCCATCGGTAAAACCTTTCCGTCGTCGTTCATTCTGCCGGGACCGACGGCGAGTACTACTCCGCGCGTTGCCTTTTCTTGTTTGGCGGCGTCCGGAATGAGGATGCCTGAAGCTGTTTTTTTCATCGCCTCTTCGGGGCGCACCAGTACCCGGTCGCCGAGAAGCTGCATGTTTACTTTTGATTCCTTTGATTCTTTTTTCATATCGAAAAGATATAGAGTTTGATAATTGTTTGGAAGTGCAGCATACGCTGCATCGGCACTAATGTAAATGAAAACGCGCCTTTAGGTCAACTTGACAGTACCAAAGGAAGTGGTACAATTGATTTGATTCCTCCGCGCGGCCATGTTAATCTTGCGCGGATGGTTTGGCTCCAAGCAGTGTTGCCTTTTATACAGATAGGCCTCTCGGGTCTTCTCATCGCTGCTATACTTTTGCAGCGCACGGGGGCATCGCTTGGTGGCGCATTCGGTGCGGATAACTTCTCATCGGGTTTCCACACACGTCGCGGTTTGGAGAGGACGCTTTTCTATGTTACTATCATCCTCGGTATCCTCTTCGCACTCTCGGCACTCGTCAATTTAATCATCAGCTAGGCGCTTGCGCGCATGTTCGCTATGGACCCCGTTAGAAATCGCGGGCTTCCAGAAGAAAGTACTCCATGAGTCAGATATAGATATGAACAATAGTTCCGACCTCTCCCCCGACAAAGACCCGCGCCCTATTTCCAACGGGGTGAATCTCGACCCCGCCTCCTATTCCGACAAAACTCAAGATGTGAAAAAGACACTCATCAAAGAGCGCTCTATCTGGCGGGTTTCATTGCTTGAAGACCTTCTTCGGGCGCTCACTCCGAGTGAGCGACTCATCCTCTACGGGCTTACGGTCATCCTCGGATTCTCTACTCTCGCGCTCCTCGCCGGATTGAATTCTGCGGTCTCCGTCTCTATACCCTCGGCCGGCGGAGAGCTTTTCGAAGGAGAGGTGGGTCCGGCGCGATTTATCAACCCCATACTCACCCTCTCGCAACCCGACGAAGACCTCACAGAGCTCGTATACTCCGGCCTCACACGTGCGCTCCCCAACGGGATCGTCCCGGATCTCGCGGAGAGCTACACGATCTCCGAAGACGGCACCACATATACGTTCACGTTGCGGCAGAATGCCGTCTTCCACGACGGCACGCCGGTCACGGCAGACGATGTGTTGTTCACTATCGCGGCTGCGCAAAATCCGGATATCAAGAGCCCTCGCCGTGCCGACTGGGAAGGGGTCCAGGTGTCCTCTCCTGACCCGCGCACGATCGTATTTAAGCTCACACACGCATATGCACCTTTCATCGAGAACACCACGCTCGGTATCTTGCCAAAACACGTTTGGCAAAACGTATCCGCGGAAGAATTCCCATTTAGTCCTGCCAATACGCATCCGATAGGCAGTGGGCCATACCGTATTGAGAGTGTGTCTACAGACGACACCGGTTCGGCAACTCGCTACCAGCTCGTACCGTTTTCGAAATTTACGCTCGGTAAAGCGTATCTCAACCGCATTACCTTTATCTTTTACCCGAACCAAGAGACACTTCTAGCAGCATTCGATGCGGGCCAGATCGATGCGATCGCCGGCATAACGCCATCGGACCTTACCGCCCTCAAACGGTCCGACCTCAATTTCGCCCACGTCGCACTGCCGCGTGTCTTTGGTGTCTTTTTCAATCAAAGCCAGGCACCGGTCCTTGCTGACGCGTCCGTGCGCGCGGCACTCGAAGCGGCGATCGACAAACAAGACATCGTGGACACAGTTCTCGGAGGATACGGCGCAGTCCTCGACGGACCCATTCCGCCGGGCGTCATCGGCACAACGATACCGGCCACGCCGGGCCTTTTTGAAAGAAAAGTGGGTGGTGCGAACGCAACGAGTACGCCGTCTGGGACGGCTACCGATGCTGCGCGCTCCATCCTTGCGCGTGGCGGCTGGACGTTCGATGAGAAAGCTGGGGCATGGAATAAGAAGTCCTCCGGAGGAGGATCGGCCTCCGGCGGAAAACTGACACTATCTTTTGCGATAGCGACCGCCGATGAGCCTGAGTTGGTCGCGACGGTCAACGCCCTTGCCGCAGCATGGCGTGCTGCCGGAATCGCGGTGACCATACAGGTGTATCCGCTTTCGGAATTGAACGTGAGCGTCATTCGCCCGCGGCAGTACGACGCGATACTTTTTGGTGAGGTCGTTGGACGCACCGCAGACCTCTTCGCGTTCTGGCACTCTTCCCAGCGCAACGATCCTGGGCTCAACCTCGCACTCTATACGAATCTCCGCGCTGATTCGCTGCTCACTCAGGCGCGGACGACGACCGACCGGAAAGAGCGCGAAAAGCTCTATACTCAATTCGCGAGTACTATCGCAAAAGACGACCCCGCGGTATTTCTGTACGCTCCGGACTTTATCTATGTTATCCCTCCTACGCTTCACGGAGTCGAGCTCGGCGCGCTTACCACGCCGTCAGAGAGGTTCTTGAACGTATATCAATGGTATACGGACACGGAGGAGGTGTGGAGCATTTTTTCACGCGACTAATTTAGAAGATGTTATGAGCAAAGCGAATTACATATTCTTAACCCGCCTAAATTTCCCAAGGAGAAATTTGGGCGGGTGTAAGATTTTCTAAACTCATTATCACTCGTTAAGAAAAACTAACATGGAACCACAGTCAGCATCCAACGAATCCGGACACTCCGGAGGCACAGCTCCGGGGCCGCGACGCTCTCCAGGCCCCTCCCGCCAACACTCGGCTCGCCCCGGCACACGAACCCCCTCACGCCCCGCAGGTAGACCGGGCACACGGACAGGCCGACCGGCGAGGCACTTCGGCCGATCCAATCATCCTCCGCGACGCGGTAAAACACGCGTCGAGCATCAGGCCCCCTCGCAGCGAAAGCAGGCGAGTGCGCCCATTCCGCCGCCGCCGCCGGATACCGTGCGCATAATTCCCTTGGGCGGGGTCGAAGAGATCGGACGCAACATGACCGCCGTCGAGGTGGGCGACGACATTTTCATCCTCGACTGCGGATTCGCGTTCTCCGAGGGAGACACGCCGGGTGTCGATTACATATTGCCGAATACTGGCTACCTGGAAGAGCGTCGCGACAAGATCCGCGGACTCCTTATCTCGCACGGTCACCTCGACCACATCGGCGGCATCCCCTACATCATCGACCGCATCGGCAATCCCACCATCTACACTCGCAAGCTCACGGGCATGATGATAAAAAAGCGCCAGGAGGAATTTACGCAGACCTCGCCCGTCAATATCCGCGAAGTGGAGAAAGACGAGGTCATCAAGCTGGGGGCTGCAACAATACGCTTCTTCGGTGTCACGCACACCGTCCCCGACTCGATGGGTATTATCATCGAGACGCCGTGGGGTGACGTGGTCTTTACGGGCGACATCAAGCTAAATCACCAAGACGGCGAACCGTCGGATGAGGAAAAGCGCGAGTTCGGTATCTTCAAACACCGCAAAGTGCTCGCGCTCCTTATGGACTCCACCAACGTTTGGCAGCCAGGTTTCTCGATTCCCGAATCGAATGTATACCGCACACTTGAAAAGATCATCAAAGATTCGAAGGGGCGGCTCATCATCGCGATGTTTGCATCGCACTTGGAGCGCCTCATCCGCGTTGTGCATTTCGCCGAAGAGTACGGCAAGAAAATAGTCATCGATGGCCGTTCGATGCGCACGAATATCGAGATAGCCCGTGAGATAGGCCTCATTAAATACAAAGACGATACCGTCATCGCCGTCGAGAATATGGAACAGTACCCCAAGGAGCGGCTCATCATTCTTGCGACCGGCGCACAAGGCGACGAATTCGCGTCACTCGCTCGCATCGGCAACAAGTCGCACAAATACATCCGCCTCGATGTGTCCGACACCGTCGTCCTCTCTTCGTCGGTCATTCCGGGTAATGAGCGCGCAGTGCAAAAATTGAAAGACAACCTCTCGCGACAGGGAGCGCACATCATCACCTATCATGCGAGCGATGTGCACGCATCGGGCCACGGCAACCGCGAAGAAGCGGCATGGATACACACGCAGATAAAGCCGAAATTCTTCATTCCCGTCCACGGCTACCATTACATGCTCCGCGTACACGCCGACCTCGCTGTCGAAATGGGGGTCAAGCCGGAAAACATCTGCATCCCCGACAACAGCACACTCGTTGATATCAAGAATGGTGAGAAGATAACGAAGCATGCACTCAAAGCTCCTGCGGAACTGCGCGTCGTCGAAGGCACGACGGTCTCGGAACTCTCCGACGTCTTGATGCGCGACAGAAAAGCGCTCGGGCAGGAAGGATTCTGTGTCGTCGTCGCGACCGTAGACCGCCGCACTGGCAAACTCCACAAATCCCCCGACATCATCTCGCGCGGATTCGTCTATCTGCGCGACAACAAAGAGCTCATGGACCAGACGCGCCTTATCATCCGCAAGAGTGTCGAAACAAGCTTGCGCAATCCTAGAGCAGCCGACCTCGACGCGGCAAGAGAAGACCTAGCCGACGCGGTCTCCCAATTCCTCCTCCAGAGAACGATGAAAAGACCAATAGTGATTCCCGTAATCGTCAGCATTTGACCTGGTCTAACTACGGTCGTATAGTCGCGGTCGGGTAAGCCTTTCCCTTAAAGGCGACGAGTCTTTCCTGGGAGCTTCAAGATGCCATGGCCGAGCCAAGCATTGAAATTCACTGCCAAAGCGACCATTCACAGCGGAAAGAAAGTCTTCAAGAGGGGTGATCCCCTCTGGTCGAAATTCTTCGTTACGTGCTCAGCGCTGATGCCGCGGGAGGAAGAGCCCCGCACGCTTTATTTGCACAGCGACGGATTTTGGCACGAACACGCCACACCGAACGGCTACTTCAGTTCGCGCGAAGAGGCCGACACTGTTCTCGCCGACGCGAAATAGCGAGATCAGACATTCTCATATGCGGCAGGACGGCAAGTGTCGTCTTGCCGCCTGTCTTTTTATGCAATTCGCCACTTCCCTTTTTCCTTCATGATAAGCCCGTCGCGCGCGAGTCCCGCCAAAGCCTTATCTATGCTCGCCTTCGAAACATCAAGGCCCGGCCTTGATGTTAGGTTCGATGATCCTTTATAGAGTAAACGGAGTATCGCTCCGCGAACTTGGCGCAGACTGCCTTCAAATTTTGATTGCTTCGTGTAGTGCGCGCTGCGGCTGTTGTTGCGGACGCCACTTCGTTTGAGGTGTGCACCGTAATCCATAAGCGCCCAGTGCCATTTCCTCGGATCTTGCCCCTTTGCCGCCCTTTCTGCATATTCTAATATCTCGCGGTCGAGAATTATAGGAATATCCGAAAAGAAATGGCAGATATATGCGGCGCGGATGTTGGTTTCGATGAGGATGTCGGGCTCGTTATATGCGAACACGCGTACAGCAGATGTCGTGTACGGCCCAATCCCCTTGTACTTATCTAGGACGACCGCATCAGATAAGTACGGCCGCTTATGGTCTCGAACGAACGCCTTCGCCGCGTCGTGCAGATATTTCCCTCGCCTGTTGTAGCCAAGTCCGCTCCAGACTTTTAACACGTCAGCAAGTGACGCTCTGGCGAGTGCGTGGACGGTTGGAAATCTTTTCAAAAATTCCTTGTACTTTTCGATGACTCGCGGCACCTGCGTCTGCTGCAACATCATTTCGGAAACGAGAATACGGTACGGGTCTTTGGTCTTTCGCCACGGCAGGTCATGCCGCCCGTTTTCCTCCCAATACCTCCACACCACCGAACGGAAAGTCTTTATCTTCTCCACTTCCCCCACAGAGCTATGCGACCGTGGGGTTTTCGCGAGGCCCCTCGCAGCCGCGTCGGCGGCGAGAGGAGCAGCTCGGCCAGCAGGCCGAGACGCGTGTCTCGCGGAAACCCTGCGGTTCATAGCTCATACACCACATCTTTCCGCTCGACGACAACGCCCCACTTCATTCTTTTTGCATAGCGATACAATTTTGAATTCGGATTGAAGCAGATGGGCTTCGCGACCAGCTCGAGGAATGAAATATCACTCTCAGTGTCCCCCACCCCGATGGAATGCGCGAGTGTGAGACTTTCTTTCTCGACCGCCCGACGCACGATGGCGGCTTTATTCAATATCAACTGGTCGATGATATTACCCGTGAAGCATTCGGTCGGACCTATCTCATAGAGCATGCCGTACGTCTTGTCGAATCCGAGTTTCGGGCAGAATTTGTCGAGCACGGTCTTCGGCGAATGCGACACCGCGAGCAAAAAGTATCCGCGTTTTTTCAAACTCTTGAGCAAATCGCGCGTGTACCGGTACGTGCGTTTCCATTGCTCGTCAACGACCTCCTCCGCCGCATCCGCCAAGGCGCTGTAGTGCACACCTTTGAGGTGCCCGACGAATGCCTCTACGACGGCGTTGATATATTCGTCGTAATCGCCCTCACGGTTGAGCCATCGCTCGTATTCCCGCTCGTATACGCGACGCGTCGAGCGCGGGAAGACCTCTTTTTCGATGAGCCGGTTGACCACTTGAATGAGAAGACTTGAGCGGAAGATGGTTCCGTCCACATCGAATATCGCAACCCTGCGTTTTTCTTTCACCCCGTTAGAAATAGGACGCGGCTTCATAGGATGAAAAAGTTTGGATTGAACTGGTGTAGTCGTCCGCGATTTCTAACGGGGTTCATGCAGTCATACTACCGCCGCGGGCATCTCATGGCGAGGGCGTCATTAATTTAGTATTCTGGGGCTTAATGCTGCAACAGATAAAGACCGCTCTTCATTTCACCGTAGCCCGATACTTCAGGTTCTTCGCCCGTATACGCCTCAGGCGGTGGGATCCGCATGTCGTCCTCATCACCGGCTCCAACGGAAAGACCGTCTGTCTGCACCTCACGGAGGCGCAGCTCGGTGCGAGCGCCAAGTATTCTCATCATGCCAACAGCGCCTTTGGAATCCCCTTTGACATTCTCGGATTACACCGCTCAAGCTTCTCGCCCGTGGAGTGGATTTGGCTTGCCTTCGCGGCGCCGTTTGCGGCGTGGAAAAAACCTTATGACGAAAAGATATACGTCGTAGAGGTGGACGGCGACAGACCCGGCGAAGGCGATTTCTTGGGCTCACTTCTGCGCCCCGAAGTAAGCGTCTGCCTCAGCGTCGCGCGTACGCACAGCATGCTCTTTGAGAAAACGGTACATGACGGACCATTCAGAAGCATCGACGAAGCAATTGCGTACGAATTCGGAGGCTTCATCGAGCACACGACGCGGCTCGCTATCGTAAATGCGGACAGCCCCCTCATCATGAGGCAGCTGCATAGGACGCACGCCAAAGTCTACGAGATGCGGGAGAAGGAGCTGCTTGTGAGTCACACCGTGAGCACAAGCGGCAGCGAATTCAACATCGGCGGAACGGTGTATCGCACGCCGTTCTTGCTCCCCCAAGAAACGTTCTATGCGATAGTTGCGTCTATGAAGATCGCTGACTATTTCGGCGTGCAGCCGGGCGACCTCTCGCGGCTTACGATGCCTCCGGGCAGAAGCTCGTTATTTCGGGGGATAAAGAACGCGACACTCGTCGACAGCAGCTACAACGCGAACGTGGACTCCGTCGCTGCGATAGTACGCATGGCGGAAAAGTTGCCCGGCGAAAAATGGCTCGTACTCGGAGACCTCACCGAACAGGGCGGGTTCGAGAAGGAAGAACACGAACGCCTTGCAGAAATACTCTGTGCAGCAGACCTCACTCGCATCATCATGGTGGGACCGCGTATGCGCGCCTACACAAAGCCCGCGCTTGAGGCGGCAGGCCGCGATGGAATTGTTGAATCGTTCATCGGCCCAAGAGAGGCACTGACGTACCTCGTATCCGAGATACGCGGCGGAGAGATACTTGTCTTCAAGGGCGCTCGTTTTTTGGAAGGTATTATAGAGCATCTGCTGAGAGATGAAGCCGACGTGGAAAAATTGTGTCGGCGTGAAGAGGTGTGGCAGAAGCGAAGAAAGAATTTTGGATTATGAACCCCGTTAGAGATTTCAAAGAGATAACATTCGCAGTATGACAATGAACCAAGCAAAATATTCGGGCATCTCTAACGGGGTGAAAATGTTTATTTTACACGGATGGACATATCAGACCGATACGTGGCGGCCGCTTCTGGAGATGCTTTCTTCGCGCGGTATCGACCACGAATTCCTCCTCATCCCCGGCCTCACCGACGGGACGAATCCCGTCTGGACGATGGACGACTACGTGAAGTGGCTGGAAGAAAAGACGACCGCTCACGACAAAGTCGTACTCTACGGGCACTCCAACGGCGGGCGCATTTCACTCGCTTTTACGGCGAAGCATCCGGAAAAAGTTGCACGGCTCATTGTCGAAGACAGCTCCGGCATTCCGCCGAGGGGATTGCGGCGCCTCAAGAGAGACTTTTTTAGGGTCGTTTCCAAGGCCGGACACTTCCTTACGCGTTCGGAAACACTGCGGGATCTCGTGTACAAAGTGATACGGGAAAATGACTACCGCGCAGCCACTCCTGAAATGAGAAAAACGATGGCGAATCTTATGTCCGTCGACCTCTCGAACGTCTTGGACCGGATACACTGCCCCACGCTTATCATCTGGGGTGAGGGAGACACGACAACACCGCTTTCCGCGGGCAAGACCATTCACGCGGGAATACGCGGCTCGCGGATGGTCATCATCCCCGGTGCACGACATTCACCACACATCACGCATCCGGAAAAAGTCGCCGAGCTGCTCGCGGGAGAACTGAAATAGGTATGAGTCCCGCCCTTTCACACCTCTATTGTATGCAACGTATTATCAGTATAGAAAGGGCGAGATGAGTTTATTCAATTCACTTGGCTCGAACCACACACTTTTTTCCGCTCTGCGGATACTTTTTGCCTTAGGCGGAGTTTCTCTCAAAAGACGTTTGACTGAATATCTCGAGACGCGTTACGGCGGCCGGGCAATTCTCATGTACAAAGGCCGCGAGGCCTTGCGGCTGGCGCTTTCTTCTGTCCCTGAAAATGCTGCCGTCGCAATCAACGGATATACCTGTTGGGCGGTCTACCAGGCGATAGAGGAGAGCGGTCATACATGCCACTACCTCGATATCTCCGCTTCGTCGCTCAATTTCTCCGCACAAACTCTGCGAGACGCTCTCGTTGCAAATCCCGCCATCAAAGCGGTGGTCGTTCAAAATACACTTGGCTCACCGTGCGATGTCGAAGCAATAGCGACTCTGTGCAAGGAGCGAGGCATCGTATTCATAGAAGACGTGGCGCATTCTATCGGCACCACGTACGCAACAGGAGCGGAAGCGGGAACTGTCGGCGATTTCGTCATCCTCTCGTTCAGCCAGGACAAGGTGATAGACGCTGTCGCGGGCGGCGCGCTCATCATTCGCAACAAAAAATATCAGGAATTGACGGCGCATCCCAAAAAAGTCCCGTTCATACAACAACTCAAAGACCGTCTGTATCCCCTGCTCGCATGGAAGATACGGGCGGCGCACACTCTGTACATTGGTGCAATTGTTCACGGCTTATTCCGCGGCCTTCGCATCCTCTCTCGCCCACTTCCGGATGCCGGCTCCAGTGAGGCCCATATGCTCCCGAGTTGGTACTGCTTGGAGATTCTGCGGCAGTATATGGAATTGGAGAATATCGCCCGGCACAGGCGGGAGATTGCGGGGGTGTATGCGAAGACCCTAGATAAAAGTCTGCTCGTGCCCACAGATGGCGGCACGCTCTCACAATCTACCAATCTGCGCTTCCCTATTCTCATCAGCGAACGGGAGCGTCTTATCGAATATCTGAAGGAAAGAGACGTGTATGTCGGCGATATCTGGTACGACGCGCCGGTGGGGCCGAAACGTTTTTTGAATCGCACCGACTACAAGGGCCAGTGCCCTACCGCAGAAAAAGTTGCGCGGATGATGCTGAATCTGCCGACGCACATCAATGTTTCGACTGCGGACGCAGAGAGGATCGCGGCACACGTGAATCAATGGTTGCGGACCGAGGGAAGCAGCACGTACAGCGTACGACCCATTGATGATGAGGCCACGTGGGAGAATTTCTTGCGCGCGGAAAAACCGCATAGTTTCCTGCAGTCGTGGAAATGGGCACAGCACTACGAGCACACCGGTTCGAAAATATTCCGCGCGGGTGTTTACCGAGGCGAGACCTTGGCGGCAGTTGCACTATTTATAAAGATAGGCGCGCGGCGCGGAACATTTCTGGTGTGTCCGCATGGTCCCGTCATTTCCGGGGCCGCTGATGAGGAATCCGCGCTTTCTGCGCTCGCGCGCTACTGTACCCACATCGCGCGCGAAGAAAAGTGCGATTTCATCCGCTTCTGCCCTCTCTCAGAAGCGAACGACGCCAACAGGGCGATGTACGGGCGCCTCGGATTCCGAGACGCGCCGATACATATGCATCCCGAGCTCTCTTGGATGCTCGACATAACCAAGCCGGAAGACGTGCTCTTGAAAGAGATGCGCAAAACGACCCGCTACCTCATCAAGAAAATGGAAAAGGAGGGTGTGGAAATAATCCAAAGCTCCGACCCCGCCGATATGGAGAAATTCGCTTCCGTCTATGCGGCGACCGTACAGCGACAGCAATTCACCCCCTTCAGCAAAGAATACCTGAAGACAGAATTCGAACTGTTCAGTCGCGACGGAGAGGCCGTATTCTTCTTCGGAAAATACCGCGGCGAGCTCATCGCAGCGGCGATAATTATTTTTTACAACGGACAAGCCTTCTATCATCACAGCGGCTCGCTCCAAAAATTTGACGACATCAACGCCTCGTACCTTCTGCAATGGCGGGTAATTCAAGAGGCAAAAAAGCGCGGCTGTACTCTATACAACTTCTGGGGCATCGCGCCGGACAACAAGCCGCAACACGCATGGGCGGGCCTTTCGCTCTTCAAGAAGGGCTTCGGCGGCTTCGCCGAGGCATATCTCCACGCTCAGGACATGCCGCTTACCGCGAAATATTGGCTCAATTACGTGATAGAAACCGCGCGCCGCATGCGTAGACGCCTCTAAACTTGAACAAAACTGGGGTATTGCATTTCGCGATATTGTGTGCTATGGTATGCGAGATCGGAAGACTTCCGACGCCCGGCTACCAGCCGGTATTTTTGTTCCAACACAAGTGAGGGGATTGCCATCATGGCGATAGCCAAGACGACTGCAAAAGCGAAGGCGAAGACGAAGGCGAAAATCGGCGCAACCAAGAAGAAGGGGCCGAATTCGGTCGACGTACACGTCGGCTCGAAGGTCCGCATGCGGCGGATGATGCTTTCGATGTCGCAGGAGAAGCTCGGCGATGCGCTCGGGCTGACCTTTCAGCAAGTGCAGAAATACGAGAAGGGCACCAATCGCATCGGTGCGTCTCGCATGCAGCAACTGTCGCATATCCTGCAAGTACCCGTGTCGTTCTTCTTCGAAGGCGCTCCGGTCGAGTTCCACCCGAATTCGACGTGGAAGGGTGCTCAGACGGCCGCCGAAGCACCGTCTCCGGCCTACGTGAACGAGTGCCTTGCGACGCCCGACGGGCTCGCGCTTATAACGGCATTCTCGCGGATGAAGGACCCGAACGTTCGCCGTAGCTTCGTCAAGTTGGCCGAGAGCATCGCGCCCGAGCAGGAACAGCAACCGGCCGAGCACGAGGTCATCGAGTTCGCGCAGGCCAAGCGCAAGGTCCGGAAATAACCCGTTCTCAAGACCGCCAATAGGTGGCACAAACAAGAAACCGTGGCACGCTGTCACGGTTTCGTTCTATTTAGTTAGATACAGACTTGCTACTTTACCTTCGGCCACCTCTTCCCAGCCTGAGGCCAAAGCTTCGTGAGCGGATGCATGAGGCAGTCGTGCGGGCGCGCGGGGCAAATGTATCGGCCGTGGAGAACCAGGCCGTTGTTGACGTACTTCCAGTCTTTTTTCGCAACGAGCGCTTCAAGGTCTTTAGATATTTTCGTGAGGTCTTCGTTATCAGTCAGGTCAAATCGCTTGGCGAAACGCTTCACGTGCGTATCAGTCGGTATTCCTTCCCAGCTGTCATAGAGCTCGCCGAGAATCACATGCGCCGTTTTATAGCCGACACCGGGAAGTGTCCGCAACTCTTCTGCCGTTCGCGGTACCCTCCCCCCGAAATCTTTCTCTACTTTCTTCGCCGCAGCAATAATTGCTTTCGCCTTGTTGCGGAAGAATGTGACCGACGATATTTCTTTTTCTAAATCTTTCGGTTTAGCCCGAGCAAAGTCGAGGGCGGTTATATATTTCTTGAAAAGTTTGTCTGTCACACGGTTCACGACTTTGTCGGTACACTGCGCCGACATCATGACCGCAACGACGAACTGAAAAGGGGTCCTGTGCCTCAATTCGCTTTTGGGTACCGGATACGCCTTTTTGAGATACGCAACGAGTTTTTTGGCACGCCCCCTTCGTTCGTCGAATCTTTGCATTTGGGCAATCGTACCACAGCGAGCGCAGGCGTTGCCTTTTTCCGGCTTCGCAGGCCCGACGGGGCCGAGACCGAGCGCTGCGGCGGCAGCCGCAGATAGCGACGGAAAAAGGCAACGCCTGTCGAGCGACCTACTGTATCACGATAGGTACCGAAACGGAGTCGTCGTTTTCCGGCATTCCCGACGGATTATCGCGCAAAAGTACGACGGTCGCAGGTCCGGAATACGTGCCGTCAAGGGTGACCGTCGCGGTAAACGTGACCTGGTCCGTCGTCATCCACTCCCCCTGTGCCTGAGCGATTCCCCGCCCGATGAAGTTGTTGACTTTGTCAACGATTTTGATGGGAAATGAGGCCTCAAAGTACCACGGACCCGGAGCTGACCCCGATACGACAAAAATATTCCCCACGGTTGCATTGGCCTTCGGCGAAGTAACAACCACGCGGGCAGAAAGCGGCTGCGTCGACGTTGCAACGGCCGGCGTGGAGGTGGCCGTGGGCGCTTCGACGCGTGCGGGCATCGCAAAAAGCACCCACGCAAGAACGACGATGACGATAAAAAGAAGGATGATAATTCCCCACCATGCATGCGTTTTCATATGTAAAGGTTACAGCTCCGAGATGATCTTTGCAATCTTCTCGGAATCGTGCCGCGCGATATCAGCCTCGGAGAAGAAGTCCCCGGTAATGACGTTCTTTGCGAGGTCGTTCAAAGCGGCGTCGCATTTCATCGGGTACTTCTTTTCCTCCTCGTACGCCGCGGCAAGCTTGGGGCTCATCGTCTGCGTGTTGCAGATGACGTAATCAAATTTCTCGAGACCGCTGTAATGCAATAGCTCTTTTATCATGTCCGAGCACGCAAACCCGTGCGTCTCTCCCCATTTGGTCATCAGATTGCAGACGGCGATTTTCTTCCCTTTGCTCGCGCGAAGCGCCTCCTGCATTCCCCCCACGCACAGTGTCGGGACGAGCGACGAGTAGAGATCCCCCGGACCGATGACGATGAGGTCGGCCTCGCGTATCGCCCTGTCCGTCTCCTCGTAAATGTGTGCTATTGGTTCGAGAAATACATTCTTGATGCGCAAATTGCCGTCGTGTTTCGGAATGTCGATGTTGGTCTCGCCGACTATCTCGCTGCCGTCTTCCAGTACCGCGTGCACATGCGATTTATCCAATGACACCGGCAGGACTTTGCCTTTGATATTGAGCAGCTCGGACGCTTTACGGATGCCCTCTATTTCTCCCCCGTATATGGAAGAGAGCGCCGCGAGAAAAAGGTTGCCGAAGCTGTGGCCATGGAGTGCGCTGTGACCGTTGTTTCCGCCGGAGGCGGATCCGCCTTTGGCGGAAAAACGATATTGGAAAAGTTCCCTGAGGATTTCCGCCTGCCCTTCATCTGCAAGCGCGAGCAGGCCGCGGCGCACATCGCCCGGCGGCAAAATGCCGAATTCATCGCGCAAGACACCTGCCGATCCGCCCGAATCGAACGAGGTGAAAACCGCCGTGATATCGAGCGGAAAAGCCTTGAGCCCGCGCAAAAGCGTGTATCCGCCGCTTCCTCCGCCGATGCGTACAACCTTCTTTAGTGTATGGGCCATGGTTGAGAAACATTATACCCCCACGCCGAATTTTCCTAGCGCTTCAAGTACTGCCGCAAGCGGTAAGCCGGCGATGTTGTTACGGTCTCCCGTGGTCTTTTGTATCAGCCTCGCACCTTTCCCCTGAATGACATACGCGCCGGCGGCCTTGAGCGGCTCACCTGTCTTTACGTACGCAGAAATCTCGGCCTGCGATAATGTGCGGAATGTGACACGCGTCGCAACCGTTTTCGAGACATGCCGGCCGGTCTTGGAATCAACGATGGCGAATCCGGTGAGAAGTGTGTGCGTTTTACCGCTCAACATCATGAGTATCTCCGTAGCGCGCGCTAGGGTGTGTGGCTTACCCAGAAGCCTGCCGCGGAATACCGCAAATGTGTCGGCGCCAATCACAACTGCGTCTTTGTGCCGTTTGGCTACTGCCTCTGCTTTGCCGAGCGCAAGACGCCGCGCGAGTACGCGCGGTGCAAGCGGGATGCTCATATCCTCCACGTATCCGCTTTCTTCCACAGCGAACGGAATGCCCGCCTCTGTAAGTATCTTCTTGCGCCACGGCGAGACGGAAGCGAGAATGATTTTGCGCATGCCGAGTAGTATTGCATCCCGCCCTTTCCGGGTAAAGAGCGGGATTGCACGAAGGAAATGACCTTGCTAGAATGCCCGCACACCCCCCATATGTATCAAGAGCGCGGTGAGAGTTCTGGCTCAATGACCCGCCGGCAACCAATTCGAAAGAATACGGTGCCCCATCCAGCCCCATAAGGGGAGATACCCGTCAAAGAGAATCTCCCTTACAAGGGAGATTAATCGTTTATATATATTTAATTGCCATGTTCCATTCACTCGAACGTTATACGACAGAGAGCGTAACCTCAGGACATCCCGACAAAGTGTGCGACCAAATATCAGACGCTATCCTCGACGCATGCCTCGCGCAGGATCCCTTAAGCCGCGTCGCGGTCGAATCGTTCGGCAGCCACGGCACGCTCATGCTCGGCGGCGAAGTGAAGACGAAAGCGAAAATAGATTTTGAGAAAATCGCCCGCAAGGTGTACCGCGACATCGGCTATACCGACAAGCTCAAAGTATTCAATACGATAGCCAAACAATCCCCCGACATTGCGATGGGAGTGGATACCGGCGGCGCAGGCGACCAGGGCATCATGTACGGCTACGCGACGAACGAGACGAAAGAAATGCTTCCGCTCGGCGTCGTCCTTTCGCATGCACTCGCACGCCGTCTCGAAAAGCTCCGCCGCGACGGCACGCTTAAGTGGCTTCGCCCCGACGGCAAGACTCAGGTAACCATAAGCAACGGTAAAGTTATCACCGCGCTTTGCTCCACCCAACACGACAAGAAAGTCTCGCAGGAAGAGATACGCAAACAGCTCATTATCCACCTCTTCCGGCCGGTACTGGGTGATTTAAAACACGTCGAGATACTGGTAAACCCGACGGGGCAATTTATTCTCGGCGGATTCGCGGCGGATGCGGGCCTGACGGGACGCAAGATAATGGTGGACACGTACGGCGGTGTCATGCCGCACGGCGGCGGCGCATTTTCCGGTAAAGACTCGACCAAGGTAGACCGCTCGGCCGCCTACATGTGCCGTTTCGTTGCGAAAAACCTCGTGGCGAACGGCTACGCGAAGAAAGCTTTGGTATCGGTCGCGTACGCAATCGGCCGCATTGAGCCCGTCATGATAGAAGCGTTCGATGAGAAAGGTAAAAACCTGACCAAGATTGTCACGAAACACTTCGACTTCCGCCCCCGCGCCATCCAAGACCGCCTCGGTTTACGCCGCCCCATCTTCCGGGAAACCGCAGCATACGGGCATTTCGGTGTCGCCGGCCGCCCGTGGGAAAAAATCATCAAGATTTGACTTATTGGAGGCCAAGCACCATAGTTCGCGCAGAATGTCCCGGACGGCGTAATATAGCCAATAATTTGGCTCTGTTCCGCTGTCCGAGCGACAGCCGGTACAGAATGGTCTGGACCGAACTCCCGAGCGGAGTTGAACATGCCAGCGATGAAAATGACCGAAGGAACATTGCGCGCGCTGAGCGTAGTGCTTCCGCTTCCCGGAAAGTTGTTCGGGAAAGGATACGGTTGGATCGACCTTGCGGCCGGCCCACTCGCGTTCGAAGATCCCTTTAAGTTCGACGTTCATCAAGTCGACTTCAAGGGACGTGTCCAGAAAAAAGATTCTGGGCACGAACCCTATCGCCTTGAGGTCGGCTACATCAGCACCAAACGTCCTGGGGACAACCGGCCGTGGGGTCGAGAAGATGTCAACGTCATGCACATCATCGGACCGACAAAGGTCCTTCAAACCCGATTGTTCTGCATTGACCTGCGGGGCCGCATCAGATTCCGGCGAATCGACTTAACAAGGGCCTAACGCCCAACGCCACCAACGGAAGCCCATCGGCATCCTGTCGGTGGCGCTTTCGTTTTATTCGACCGTTACTGACTTCGCGAGATTGCGGGGGCGGTCGACATTTAAGCCTTTTTCCTTTGCGAAATAGTAGGCAAAGAGTTGGAGTGGGACGACATTCAAAATCGGCGAGAGCATTTCAAGCGTCTCCGGCACATACATGACGTCGTCCACAAGTTTTGTAATCTCTTTGTCCCCTTCCGTCGCGACAGCGATGACCGGCCCCTTGCGCGCTTTTATCTCGTGGATGTTGGATATCATCTTTTCGTACATGCTGTCCTTGGGCGCGATGGCCATCGTCGGAAAGTTCTCATCTATCATTGCGATGGGCCCGTGCTTCATCTCACCCGCGCCGCAACCTTCCGCGTGAATATAGGAGATTTCCTTGAGCTTGATGGCGCCTTCATATGCGATGGGATAATTGTATTTGCGGCCGATGTAGAGGAAATCACGCGAATGAGCATATTTTTTGGCCAGCTTCTCTATCTTTTCTTTTGTATCGAGCACTGCCTGGATCTTTTTCGGGAGCTCTTTGAGCGCACGCGCGATCTCTTTGCCTTGCGCAGCCGTCATCCCACGCTGCCGCCCAAGGAATATCGTAAAAAGTGCGAGCGCTGTGAGCTGCGAAAGGAACGCCTTGGTCGAAGCAACGCTCACTTCCGGCCCCGCGTGATTATAGACTCCTGCGTCCGTCTCGCGCGCTATTGTGCTGCCGACGGCGTTCACAATGCCCAGCGTGAGCGCTCCACGCCGCTTGCCTTCACGGAGCGCTTCAAGAGTGTCCGCAGTCTCACCGGATTGGGAGATGGCGAGCACGGCCGTGCGTTCATTGATGACAGATTTTCGATACCGGAATTCGGACCCTAGCTCCACCTCCACAGGAATACCGGCGTATTCCTCCAACATGTACTCGCCGACGAGGCTCGCGTACGAAGCCGTGCCGCACGCGACGACGATGATGCGCTCTATCGTTTCCAGCTTTTTGGCGACGGTTTCCAACCCCCCAAGCTTCGCCAGCCCTTTCTCGGGAATGAGCCTGCCGCGCAAAGTATTTTCTACTACCTCCGGCCCTTCCATTATTTCTTTCAGCATGAAATGTTCGTAGCCGCCTTTCTGCGCCGCCTCCGCACTCCAATCAATATCGGTGGCATCGCGCTTCACTTTCGTAGAGTCGAGCTTGAAAATCCGGTGCTCATCCGGCGAAATGACCGCGACTTCCCCGTCTTCGAGAAAAACGACCTTGCGAGTGTGCGGAAGAATGGGGGTCGGATCGCTCGCGATGAAGTGCTCCCCGTCGCCGAGCCCCAGGACTATCGGGCTGCCCATGCGTGCGGCGATGATGCGGTCCGGTTCTTTTTTGTATTGAAGCGCGATGCCGTAGGTCCCACGGACTTCATTCAGAGCGGCAAGCGCGGCTTTCTCGAAACCCTTTCCTCCGGAGGAGGATCCGCCTTCGGCGGACTGATTCTTCAGATGTTCTTCCACAAGGTGCGTGAGTACCTCGGTATCGGTGTCCGAACTGAATGTGTGACCCGCTTTTACAAGCTTCGCTTTCAACTCCTTGAAATTCTCGATGATGCCGTTGTGCACGACCCATATTTCGCCGTCGCAGCTCCTGTGCGGATGGGCATTCTTTTCGGTTGGCTCCCCGTGTGTCGCCCAGCGCAAATGCGCGATACCGCTTTTGCCTTTGAAATCCTTGGGCATTTTCTTGCGGAGTTCTGCCACTGCCCCCGGCGTTCGCACGCTCCCCGACTCGGGGACGAATATCCCCGCCGAGTCATAGCCGCGATATTCAAGAGAAAGCAGGCCGTCGAGCAATACTCCGCCCGCATCTTTCCCCTTCTTGCCGGTGTATGCAAAAATGCCACACATTAAGCCATTCTATCACGCCTAGTGAGGATTCGAAATGCGAGCTCGTTCGCATTTCGTCCGAGCAACGGCGTGATACGGATCAGTAGCACGTTTGCCTAAAAGATTTAATGTCGTTGACTTCCACCTGCGGGGGTCTATTCTCTACATTGGTCACGGCGTTTAACGTGATGAAGACCGAAGAGAGGATACGCCTATGCAGAAGAGAACGTTGAATCCGTACGGCTTCAAGACGGAAAATTGGTCCAAGTGGCTTGCCGGCTTTACCAGCTGGACGCCGACCGTGGACCCAGCGGAGCCCGATAATGTCGCCTTCATGGAGGGTTTTCGGGCGGCAGCTGAAAGTAACGCCGCACGGAATGAAGCACTCGCGGTCAGCTGATGCCGACCGACGGATGCTTGGCGCTGGAGGCATCCCCTCCGGCGCCAGCCCTTTATTTATCTGCCCTCGAAAATAATGTCGGCAATGTCGATCCGGAAACGGTTGATGGTAGATGTGAGTGAAGCGGCATCGGGTGGGCGCGTCGGGTACGTACGATTCGAGAGAACGACGAATGCGATGCCGCGCTCCGGATCAACGGCGACCGATGTGCCGGTGAAGCCAGTCTTGCCAAAAGCGCCTTCGCCAAAATGCGTGCCCATGAACCATGATTCGGCGCGCTGCCAGCCCAGCCCTTTCTGTGCGCCGCTCATAACGTTCGGATACTTTCCTTGTAACAAAGCTTCTAGGAATCTCAGGATATCGGGCACGGTCGAGAATACTCCCGCGTGGCCGACGGCCCGCCCCGCGCGCGCGAAGACGCGCGCGCTTTCATCGTGGACAATGCCGCGAACTTCTAGACCTGAAACAACCTCCGTCGGCGGAATGTTCGACTTCGTAAGTCGAACATCGGGGAAGAATGTCGTGTCCTTCATGTCGAGCGGACCGAAGAAATATTCCTGCGCGAGGGCATCGAGTGTGTCGCCCGCCACCCGTTCGAGAATGATGCCGAGCAAGAACGCAGGAATGTTCGTATACAAATGTTTCCCGGGCGGCCCTTCAAATCCGTTTTCGAAAACAATTTTCAAGACTTCATCGGGAATTTTGTCGCGTAGCGTCGAGAGCCGAACACCTTTCACACGGTAGGTCAAAAGGTCCCGGACAGTTGCACCGTAATCGTTCTTCAGTTCAGGCAGATATTTCACTACCGCATCCTCAAGCCGCAATTTCCCTTTCTGAATCAACGTAAGGGCAAGTGAAGCGACAGGAATCGATTTTGTCACCGATGCCATGTCGTACATGGTGTTCTCGAGGACCGACGGTGAGCCACTTTCGTAAGTAAAGTGTCCAAACGGCATCACCTCCCGCTCCCCATTCGTCCGAACAACGCCGATGACGCAGCCGGGAAATACCCTTGTTTCTATAGCCTCTTTTACGCGAATGAGAATTTGGTCTTCCATTTGCGTTCGTTACAGTGACAAAAAATTATCGAGCAGTCTGTAACATTGTTCTTTCATCAAAACACGATTGGACTCGGCGTTTCTCAGTAAAGCATCTTCGTCTAGTTCATTATCGGTATGTATCCAAGCAGTATCGATCCCGATCTGGTTTTTTACCATCTCCGGTGTAAATTCGAAGTGAAATAACGAACCGAAACATTTCTTGTATCCGAACGCCTGATTTTCACATAGTGCAGAGGCTGCAAGACGTTCTGCGTTTTGGGGCAAATCGAATATATCGCCATGCCACTGAAGAACCGTTATTGTCCTCGGAAATCCGGCGAACACGGGGTGTTGTTTACCTTCTTCGGTAAGTTTGACTGAGAAATACCCGACTTCCTTGATACGTTTACCGTCGCGTATATTTGGATATACCTTTGCGCCAAGTGCGTGGGCCATCAACTGACTGCCGAGACACATGCCGAGCATCCGGGTCGTATCGGCATACTTCTGTATCAAGGCGATCTCATCGTTCTTTGAAGGAAATTCCTCGTAGACGCCCATCGGGCCGCCCATGAAAATCACACCCGCATAATCGGAAACCGATGGGATGGTATACGGCTTCCATAATTCGATAATATCCAATCGTATATTTTTCTCTTTCGCATAGTCGGCTATGTATCCAGGATGCTCATGTGGCACATGCTGTAAGACCAGCAATTTCATAAACATTATGCATCCGGATAGGCTTCCTTAATTTCTTTTGCGAGATACGGGTTCCACATGGCGCCTGTGGCAGACATGACGACGTCGGCTCCGGCTTCGCGGTACTCTTTGAAGTCTTTCGGGGTGACGACGCCGCCGACGCCGACTATCTTCCACGTCCCGCCCGTCTTTGCGCGCACGGCGGTAAGGCGGCGCGTCATGTCGAGCCCGGCCCACTTGATGGCCGTCCCGCATACGCCGCTGCGCATACGCATGGGGCTGCCCGGCAGTGCTTGCTCCCCTTTTTCGTTCACGATGGGCGCCGATATCGTGTTGATGGCGGATATCGCGTGAGCGTACCGTTTGGCGATTTTTGCAAGCTGTTCGATGTCCGCATCGCTACTGTAATAGCCAACCTTGAGGATAAGCGGGAGCTTTTTTATCTTTGCGCGTATCGCTTCGCACACGCGCTCGGTCATGTGGAGGTTGTAGCAAACCAGGCCTTCGTTGCCGATGTTGGGACACGAAAGATTTGCTTCGAGGATGGGGGCGCCGGTGCGCGCGGCGAGTGCAGCAGCCTGCGCGAAGTCCGCAACGAACTCATCTGCTGTCTGCTTCGCCTTAACCGTACCCATGAAACTCATCACCATCGCTTGGCCTTTACGCGCATATCCGGCTGCCTTCGTCGCGTCTGCGAGCCACTCTTCCGAGGGACGTGATGGAACTCCGAAAGAATTCGTTATCGAAAGCGGCTCGCGGTAATCCTCGTCGGCGACAAGCGGCTGCTTCGCTTTTTCGAGCGTAAGGTCGCCATCGATGTGCACGGCGAGCACATTGGGATGCGGGTGGCACGGAAATTCATTGGCACGGACGGTCTTGTATACCGCGACATCGAAGCCTTTATCAAACGCGCCTTTCACGAATTTGCTATCAAGCAAGGGGCCTGCGGGAATACCGAGCGGGTACGCGAGCCTCTGACCAAGGAAATCAAAACGCGGGTCCCCTTCGGGCAGTACCGTGCCGTCGACAAAACCGTTAAAGGGACCCTTGTCGAGGTTGTCGTAGTAAGACTTTGTGGGGTCGTAGAAGGGCGCCAGCAACATAGTCTCAGAATACCATAATCCTATTTTCCGGCACTTGGTATCTTCTTCCACTTATTCGCCTCCATATGCCACCGCGCCACGTTGGCTTTTTGCAACTCATCCCAGATCTTTTTTGCGGTCTTTGTGTATAATTTTTTGTCGCGCACGAATTTGCGCATCGCCCTCCACTTGGTCGGAAGTTTGTGCCCCTGCTCTTCGAGTTCCTTGAGCTCAAGGTCGATGTCGAGGTTGTCGGCGTCTTTCACAATCTTGGCTTCGATAGAATCACGTTTCTTATACCGGGTGTGAATAGCCTCAAGGTCGATGAACGAGGTGCCGGAAAAAAGGTCGTGCGCCGCGCGCAGGTCGTGCGTGTCGGCGTAGACCTTATGGACGTACGCGAGGTCGGCGGTGCGAGTCTCCGCAAGGTCATGCACCAGCGCCATTCTGATGATAGTGCTTTCATCTCCCTTGCCTTCACGTCGGGTGATGAGGAGCGCCAAGAAGACAACGCGCATCATGTGTTCGAGATTGCTCGCCACCGGCACGCCGAGGTGCTGTACCCACGCCCTCGGAATGTTGCGGAGCGACCCTATCTCGAAAAGGAATTCCAAATCGCGGCTTTTTCCTCCGGAGGCGGACCCGCCTCCGGAGGACATTTTCCTCTTGGGTTTCATGACCGGCAGTATACCCCACCCTATTTCATCTTCACACCCTTAAAAGCGCGGCCCTTCTTGGACATCTGATCTATGAATCTCCCCGTCTTTGCGTTCACTTTCGTCCAGCGTTTGTTGCGGCCCGATAGCACTTGCGTGCGCTTCTTCACTTCGCCCTTGCGCCCGTGCCCCTTGGGGCCATTCTTTGCCATATGCAAACATTATAAACGCTCCCGTGAAGCACGTGCCGCTTATCCACCACCCCGGCCTCCCCGGGCCGGGAGCGGGGGTATACTTGCCGTACCTTAGCAGCCTAAGACATTACTATGGATGAACAAACGCAGGGGGAGGGGCAGATGCACCAGCCGAAGCCGGAGCACAAGACGCTTATGGGCGTCCTCTCCTATATCGGCATACTCATTATTATCCCCTTCCTCATGGCCAAGGATGACCCCTTTGTGAAGTTCCATATTAAACAAGGCCTGCTGCTTGTTATCGTGGAGATCGCCGTGTGGGTCCTCGGCAGCGCGATGTGGCAGCTGTGGATGATCTTGAATCTCGTGAATCTTGCGACCCTCGTCTTCTCCATTATCGGCATCGTGAATGTCGTCCAAGGCAACCAAAAAGAGCTCCCGTTCATCGGCTCACTCGCCAAGAACTTCACTTTTTAGTCAGTACTCAGTCGTACACCACAACGACCTGGCGCAGTTCCGCGCGGGTCGTTTTGTGCTCCGGGACCGTCTTCGCCACAAGATCCCAAAAATTCTTGCTGTGATTCATTTCGGCGAGATGGCACAACTCATGGACGATGATGTAATCCGCGACATGTGGCGGAAGTACCCCTATTTTGTAATTGAAACTTAAATTGCCCGCGCGTGAACAACTTCCCCAGCGCGACTTTTGCGCACGTATCGTTATCTTCCTGTAATTGAGCCCGTAGATGGTGGCGAAGTGCGCACAGCGCGCGCTCGTCAGAGCGAGCGCGCGCTTCTTAAGTTCTGCTATTTTGCGCCTTTGTACCCGTATCACCGCCTTCCCCCTCGCTCGCGCGATATGCCGCGATATCCAATCCGAATGTTTGACGATGAATCGTTCTATCGTGCCAAGTCCGGAGAAATGCGGTGCCGTTACGACCACACGCGCATCAGGGTAGACGGCGAGGCGCATCATGCGCGCACGGGTACTTCGTTTGAGCAGATACGGGATATTCATGGCATTAGAATGTCCACGAAGCGCATTCGGTATTGCGCCACCATATCAGATCAGGATCTTACTTCTGTCGCACCCAAACGTACAAAATGTATATAAGGGCTATCGCAGCTACATCCACAAGGGCGGCAAGGTAATCGGAGAAGAAGTCCGGCCAATACGCACCGACCGCGACCCCGAGCGCGAGTAATCCTACCTTAAAAACAGCTATCTCAAACCATCGTAATCGCACCGTCTTGAATATGTTGAACATCCGCAGAGTATAGCAGCTGCCACACCACACAACGTTGCTATCCACATAACAGTGGGACCACGGCGCAGAAGCGCCGTGGCCTTTGGTGAAAGGTTTCCTCGACCTAAACTTGGGCTCTAATCGGTCCCGCAGATCGGCGCTCGTACCCGGCGCTTCTGTTTTTCTTCCTCCGCTTGTTCGCGGTGGAATCTCCGATGCCCCTCGACTTGCCTCGCAAGCTTAGCGACAAAATTTTCGTCTACGTTGCTTCCCGTCTGCATAAGCAGAGGTCTCCTTTTCTTCTTGAACGCATCCTCTCTACTCCAAAACGAAGAGAAACCCCGTGGGGGTGTTTGCTCAGTCGAACGGAGCGAGGATGTGCGTACAGTATAGCAAATTTTTCCATATTCTCAAAATCCCCGCTCTTGTGAGTAACTCAAAAATACCTACGTACCCGCTTGCCACGCTGCGATGAAGTCGAACTGATGGAGCAGATTGATGACGTTGAGCGCGAGATTGTCGCGTATCTCGTAGGCTACCCACAGCTCCAAGAAAAGCGCGAGCGCAATCGCAGCCCACACGGACCATTTCCGTGCCGCGAGAAATCCCGCCACCATCGAGACGGTATCCGATACGGAATTAATGATGCTGTCGCCCGTGTACCCCTGTGCGAGCGCCTGCTCGCGGTAGTGCTGAATGACCGTCGGCGTGTTCTCCGCTATCTCCCACGCAATCTCCACCCCCATTGCCATGAGAAGCCGCGCCCACACTGATATTTTCGGAAACAAAAATGTGAAAAGCGCATAAAAAAGAAGCCCGTGGATGATGTGCGAGAAGGTATACCAATCCGTGAGGTGCTGCGAATTGCCCGCGCTCAAGACGACTCCCTCCCACAGCTTCACGTAGCCGCAGGTGCATACCGCGGGTTGTCCAAAAAGATACAAGACACCGGCTTGCACAACGACGAGCACAGCGGCGCCGAGCATGTACGCCCGCGTGTTCATGGACGCAAGAATGCGGTCCCCGCCTCAAATCCGCTGCGGACCCAGTCAATCTGCGCAAACCACGGGCCCAGGATGCCGAGTGCAATCGTCGCGATAATGGCGGAGCCGACGAAAAAGCCGATGCCGTACACAATGCCGACAACAAACATGCGGCCGATGGAATTCTGCCGAGCCACCTGCCGGTTGAGCAAATCCAAGTGCTCGATTATTTTGCTGTGCTGATCCATTTCCGGCATATGCCTACGAGACGAGACCGACGAGGCTGCGGAAGAAGTCTAAGAAAAGGGTGAGGGCGGAAACGAGGAAACTAACGATGAGTGTGGCAAGCTGCAACAAAAACCCCAGTACCGTACCCAGAATTGTCGTTAACCCCTCCATCTCCAAATCCTACCACACGAAACCAATCCTACGCCTTTGGGCCTCCATCACTCATGATGTCCTTGGTCTGTATCGGGCTCTGGATGCCGGGTTTCCACTCCGCATTGATAACGCCGAACTGCTTTTCATAATCTGCCGTTTGGTGCGCAAGGTACTGCGCGAGACGCTTCATGTGCTGCGGCGTGAGCGCGTAGGCGATGCCGTTCTCGCCCGTAAGCATGCTCATCACGAAGAACTCCTGAGAGAACGCGCACGCGATATTCTCGCAGAACTGTTTGGGAATCTTGTTCATGTCCATGAGAGAATTGTATTCCTAAAAGTCTGGGCGCGCCACTACGACGAAAAAGCCCCGCCACGTGTTGTGTGGCGAGGGCTTTCGTATATGAGGATTGATATTATCTGTTCTGTCCGCTCGACGAGAGCGCGCTTATGCCCGGGAAAACGACCCACGCCCAAATGAAGAGGTAGATGAATGCCGGCGCATACCATGTGTGCATGTACGCGATGACCACCCCGATGAGTACCTGCGCGACGAATCCGAGCCCGAGGCTGACGGCGCGCATTCGCAGCGGCGCTTGAGACCCCAGACCTTTGTAGATGAGGTACAGTCCGAAGAAGCCCGAGGTGATAATACTTGCAATTGTGTAGAAGAGTGAGAAGAGAGGATCCGCGGAGATGAGCGGGTATTCGGAACCCGGGATGTAGGCGAGATGGTCCGGGTATACCGCCGAGAACGCGAGCGCAGCGGCCATTAGGATGACGGTAAAGATGGTTGCCCTGGTCTTGAAACGGGGAGCAAAGAAGGTCATCGCTATCCCTGCGGCGATGACGGCTGTTAAACCAAGGAAAATATGCGCAGTCCAGTGTGTGACCGTAAGGGTCTGAAGACTTGCTCCCCCCATAATCAAAAATACGTGCGGGAAAATGTCTACTATCCAAAAGACGCAGAGAGTCACGAAGTACCACTGCAGCAGCTTCAACACCTCCCCCTGCTGTCCTCCCGGAGCACCCGGGCTTTTCCTCGCCCGGTAGATGCGGTAAGCGATGAACCCGGCGAGTGAAGAACCGGCGACGAAGATAAATCCGATGCCCGGGACCGGGGGCATATTGCCGGTAAAGAAGAGCGCTTCCATCGCTCCTAGCATTGCGAGTGATACCGCAACGAATTTAAAGGTGATACTCATATGTGGATGAAGTATAGCGCCGAGAAACGCGTTTAGGCGGGTTATCCCCAACGCACATGCCGTTGCAGTCTATTTTTCCTCCAAATCAAGACAAATAGAGTTTATGCAGTATCGTTTTCCGGTCGGGGTGGGGCCGTCGTCGAACACGTGCCCCAAATGCGAGCCGCAGCGCGCACAGGTAATCTCTGTCCTCTCCATACCGAGACCCCCGTCTCGATGCGTTTCTATCGCGCCCGGTAGAGCGGTATCAAACGACGGCCACCCGGTCCCGGAATCAAATTTTGCGTCGGACGAGAAAAGCGGATTGCCGCAGGCTTTGCATTCGTAAGTGCCGTCGGCTTTCTCGTGCACATACTCGCCGGAAAAAGGCGCCTCGGTCCCCTTCTCGCGAAGGACCGCGTACTCCTCTGGCGTAAGCATCTTCTTGAACCCATCTTCTTCTTCCGGCATCAGCTTCTTCACTCCCGCAGTATATCAAAAGGCTATTCTTTGCGGCGAGCGCGGGAGCGGTCTATGTCCGTCAGTTGCTGCTTGCGCAGGCGAACGGAGACGGGCGTAATTTCCAAATATTCGTCCTCGCCCATCACTTCGAGCCCGCGTTCGATAGTGAGCTCAAACGGAGGGATGAGGGTGAGCGCTTCGTCGGTACCCGACGAGCGGACATTGGTAAGATTCTTATTCTTGGTCGGGTTGACCGACATCTCCTCGCCCTTGGAGGTATTACCGATGACCATGCCTTCGTACACCTCCGTGGCGGCGGGAATGTAGAGAACCCCGCGGTCCTGCAAATTCCAGAGAGAGTAACCGAGTGCTTTACCGCTCGCCATAGATATCATCGAACCCACCTGCTTCTTCTTTATCTCCCCGGCGAACGGCCGGAAACCCACGACGCGCGAAGAGATGATGCCCTCGCCTTTTGTATCCAACACGAATTGGTTGCGGTACCCCAAGAGCCCGCGCGTCGGGCCCTCAAAAATGAGGCGCACCTGATTTTCATGGACCTTTAAATCTTTCATAACGAATTTGCGCGTACCGAGCCTCTCGATAATGGCCCCCTGATACACGCCTGGCGTGTCGACGACGACTTCTTCATACGGTTCAAGTTTCTTTCCGTCCGCCTCGTGGAAAATCACGCGCGGTTGTGATACCTGCATTTCATAGCCTTCGCGGCGCATATTCTCGAGCAAAATAGCGATGTGGAGCTCGCCGCGACCCGAGACATGAGAAACATCTCCTGAGTCGAAATCCACTTTGAGTCCGACGTTGACCTCAAGCTCGCGCTCAAGCCTGTCGCGAAGCTGACGCGACGTGACGAATTTGCCTTCGCGCCCGGCGAACGGCGAATTGTTGACGATAAAATTGAGCGTGATGGTCGGCTCATCGATGGCGATAGCCGGTAGTGGCTCAGCCTCGGCACTTGTTGTGATGGTCTCGCCGATGAAAATATCCGGCAAGCCCGCGATCATGACAATGTCACCGGAAGTGACTTCCTGCGCCTCAACTTTTTTCAGACCCTTGAAGGTAAACATTTTGGTAATCTTCCCCCCGCGCATCTCGCCGGAAGGCTTTTTCACATAGACCGTGTCGCCCATCTTGAGCACTCCCTCGTACACGCGAGCAACCGCGAGGCGCCCGAGGAAATTGTCGTACCCGAGATTGAACGGCTGGAGTCGTGCCGGGACATTTGCTTGGGACGAAGACGACGGGACGTGCGCGAGGATGGTATCTAAAAGTGGTGTGAGGTCCGTGGACTCATCGGTAAGCTTGTGCTTGGCAATGCCCTGCTTGCCGATAGAATAGACCACCGGAAAATTCGCCTGCTCATCGCTCGCCCCGAGTTCGAGAAAAAGTTCGAGCACCTGTTCTTCCGTGCGGGCGGGGTCTGCCGCCGGTTTGTCAATTTTATTTATAACGACTATTGGCTTGATGCCGAGCTCAAGCGACTTTTTGAGAACGAAACGCGTCTGCGGCATCGGACCCTCTTGCGCGTCCACAACGAGCAAGACCGAATCGATGCTTCTGAGCACGCGCTCGACCTCGCTGCCGAAATCTGCGTGACCGGGGGTGTCAACGATATTTATTTTTGTGTCTTTGTAGTACACAGCCGCGTTCTTGGAATAAATAGTGATGCCGCGTTCGAGTTCGAGCGCATTGCTGTCCATGGAGACGCCCTCTTCGGCGACACCCATTTGCCGCAAAAGCGCATCCGTCAGAGTGGTCTTGCCGTGGTCGACGTGGGCAATAATTGCTATGTTTCTAATTTCCATAGGTATTGATGGGGTGAAAAGCAAAATGCCCCGAAGCCGAGGCACCGTGGCTCAATTGTGGCCTACTTTGCGCTTTCCGTCAACGCTACAACTCCTGGAAGCTCGGGATGATGTTCACGATTGCGGACTCCCGTACGATGGGGGGAATGACGCCCGCGAAGGCGTGGCAGAGCAGTGTGTAGGTCGTTTGAGCCGAGATGGGGCTCGTGGTCTTGCCGGTGGTGCCGGAGAATACGGTGTTCCAGACGCCGGTCGGGCTCCCCTCGGCGCCGTCGCCGTTGCTTCCGAGTATCGTGCAGGTACGTGCGTTCACGGTGTTCCAGTAGATGCGGACCGTCTCGCCTCCGCGGACCAGTGCGGGGACTGCTTGGAGGT
>JACRFK010000007.1 GCA_016217925.1 Candidatus Kaiserbacteria bacterium | reverse complement strand
CTCTCCAATTTCAGTACGACCACTTCTGCCACGAGCACATCGATCTGGACGATGGGTGTGTTCTTCTCCACCTCGACGACCGCGTTTTCGGTGTTTCCGTACGCATCGTCGACCGCACTCACGGCAGGGAATTTGTTTGCAACGACTGCTACATTCTCAAATGCGCTATCAGTATCAAGCGGCGGTACTGGAGCCACATACATCGGCGCGCTCCAGCTTCTTGCAACTGACTCAAGCGGCAACGTCATCTCAACCTCGACGCCGACTGCGGCCAATTTCAATGCAACCTCGACGACGGCGACGTCCACATTCAACGGCGGCGTGCTTCTCAATGTGAGCGGCGGTAATCTCGGCATCGGCACCAATGCGCCAGCCGATGTCTTCGATCTTCGCATTCCATCAGGCCAGACCGCCTTCATCGGCTCGAGCAATGTGATCTCGACGGTGCAATTCACAAACGGTCAGCTGATATCAAACGGGGGACTCATGCGCCTCACCGGTATCGGCAGAAATGCCAGCAATCAGCCTCTCACCTTCGAGCCGGGCACCTTCGGCGAGCTCATGCGCCTTACGACCACCGGCCGCGTCGGGATCGGCACCGCCGTTCCCGGCACCATGCTCGAAGTAAACGGCACCGCATCATCCTCGGGCCTCGTGGTCTCCACGCTCTCCGGGCTTTTGAAAGCAAATGGCACGAGCGCGGTCACCGCGGCAGTTGCAGGTGTCGATTACTCCACCAACTTCTTCTCATACCCATTTACCTCGCTCAATTCTTTCAGCACCTCGACGTCTGCGACAAGCTCTTCCATTCTCACGCAAGGAGTATTCTTTGCATCTTCCACCGTCGCCTCATCGCAATTCCCCTACGCAAGCTCGACCGCACTCTCCGCAGGCACGCTCTGCTTCACCGGCGATACGTGTCGCACCACGTGGCCCACGGGTGGCGGCTCGGATCCATTCACGCATCCGTCGGCCACGATCAGCGCGACGACGACTTTGATGCAGCTCTTTGGCAACGCCTCTTCGACGCAGCTCTCCGTCACCGGCAAATCATATTTCGGCACCACCGCTACGACCACGATCGATAGCGCCGGCAATCTCGCGGTGGCCGGCACGCTCAACGTGACTGCTAACACGACGCTTGCAAACGCAACGAGCTCTGCTCACTTCTCCGTCGTGCAGAGTGCAAGCGTTGCCGCATTTGGCGCAACGGGTACAACGACGATCACATCTACCGGCGCAGTCGGGATAGGCACCACCACGCCATACGCCCTCCTCTCGCTCAACCCCGGCGCGGGCACGGTTTCGTTTGCGATCGGCAGCTCGACCGCAACGTACTTCCTTGTCGCTGCCAATGGCAATGTCGGTGTGGGGACGACATCGCCGTCGAATACCCTTGCCGTCCAGGGCGGGCTGTATGTTTCCTCACACTGCGTCACCGCTGACACCAGATTGCGGCGCCGAAGGCGCCGCACCAAAGCGGACGGCACCGACCTCGAGCTTGAGGAAAAATATGGACATGGCGTGTCCATACATTGGGATGATGAGTATATCTACGATGAGGTAATGATCAAAGACATCGTCCCCGGTGACGAGATCGCATCAATGGATCCGATCACTGGAAAGCTTGTCTACTCGCGCGTGAATGCGCTCATGGACATGGGGGAGCAGACGATTTATGAAATGACGACCTCGACCGGCCGAAAGATCAAGACCACTGACAACCATCCGTACTTCGTGCGCACGAAATATGAGACGGGCGCGGGGAATAAGAAAACGCAAAAACTATATCGCTTTGAAGTAGACCAGTCGATCCGCATTGAGCAATTCACAGAAGACTCTGTCGTTGCTCTTGCAAACGCGGAGCACGCGCAGACAGTCGTGGTGCCGCGTAAAGTAAAGCAGGCACTTCGCGACGCGCTCCTCCCGTATATGAGAAAGCAATTCGCACCGCTTGTATTCGCCGCCGCTATCGCAGAAGCCCTGAAGCGCCTGCCTGCCGTCGTACACGAGCTTGTCGTCGATGTCGAATATATGCGCTACGAAGGTCTCATCGAAGAGGTCGTGCGCGCGTCGCATCCGCACGTACGCGTCTTATTTGACACAATCGGAAAGAAATCGCCCGCGCATCTTGCGGCGTACGGTGTCCACCTAGGAAAGAGAGTTGTGGACCATATTGCAACAGCGCATGAACTGGTCCAAAACACAGAAAACGCCCCTCTGACTGTTACACCTCCGCACGTACGTCGGACGATTCGCAGCCTTACGCGAGCGTTCCTGAGTACGGCAACTGTAGCAAAAGCCGCTCTCCCAGTCAAGCCCATTACGCACGAAGGGGTGTGGAGAAAAGTCATAGATATTCGTGAGGGACAAATGATCGCGGTGGTGCATGGGGGTAATGTCGCCTGGGAACGGGTCGTCTCGATACGGGTCTTGCCCAAAGAGCGCGTGTGGGACGTGGAGATAGAGGGTACCAAGAACTTCGTCGGCAACGACATCGTCGCCCACAATACGTACATCGGTGGGAATCTGGGGGTGGGGACTTCCACGCCGGGCTCGCTGCTCTCGGTGAATAATGCTGCGAACTTCGTCGCCTCTGCGACGTCTACTGTATACAACGGACTTGCAACACCGGTGATCGCCCTCACAAGCACGACCGCAAGCTCCACCGCCGCAAACGGCATCAACTTAACCGGCGGATGCTTCTCTATTAATGGTACGTGTACCATCGGCTCCGGCGGCGGCGTACTCCTCGGCACCTACGCAACCTCAACCCCCGGCTCGAATGTGCAGGTGGTCTTTACCGGTGCTGCCGGAAGCGCGCCATCGTTCTCTGCGGGAGTGCTGACGTTGCCGAGCAATACGAGTTACTTTACGGCTGAGATTTGGGGTGGCGGCGGGGGTGGGGGTGGTGGGAAAAATGGTGGTCCTAATTACGACGGCGGTGGCGGCGGTGGCGGCGGTGGATACGCACAAAAGATCTATACTACATTGTCCTCAAAATACTATTACAATGTTGGTGGTGGCGGCAGTGGTGGCGCACTTGATGCAATCGGAAGTAACGGTACAGCTACTAGTATGGGAAATGGAAGCGCGACATCAACTGCAAATGGTGGTACAGGTGGTGGCACACGAAATGGGAGTGGATCAAATTACGGTGGCACAGGCGGCAGTGCAAGTGGTGGCGATGTAAACATAATCGGACAAGCCGGAAATTCCGGAGTTGAGGACAGCGCGGTAGGCGTACCTGGAGGAGGTGGCGGTAGCGCACCGCGTGGTGGCGGAGGTGGACGTGGTGGTACTGGAGGAACATTTACATCTCCATCGGTTGGTGAGTCTTTTGGAGGCGGCGGAGGCGGCGGAGGTAATAGCGTTGCTGGCGCAGCCGGAGGCGCCGGAGGATTCGTCATCAACGTCTACACAACCATTTCAGCCAACGGCACATCGGGCGGACAGCTGCTCGGCATTTATTCGACCTCGACCCCGGGCACGAACGTCTCCGTCGTCTTAACCGGCTCCGCCGGCTCCGCCCCCTCATTCTCCGGCACCACCCTCACGCTTCCTTCCAACGCTTCGACGGTGATCGTTGAGACGTGGGGTGGGGGTGGGGGTGGGGGTGAAGGAGGCGATGACAGTGGTCCTAGTAACGGCAGTGATGGTTCAAACGGTAATACATCTTGTCTCGGCACAAATGCCACAGCGTGTACGACACCGCTGTTACAAGCAAACGGTGGCAATGCTGGAACCCATGGTCTAAGTTCAGCGTTTGCTGTTGGTGGTGGTGGTGGGGCTGCAGGCACGGGATCAAACGGAGACGTGAATGTAATTGGACAAAGTGGTATAGCTGGACAAGGAAATTCGGGCGACAACACTAATGGTTTAGGTGGTGTGGGTGGTGCCGCGCCTAGCGGCGGAGGCGGCGGAGGCGTAGGCGCAGTAGGCGCACCATTCGGAGGTGGAGGTGGCGGGAGTACAGGCGGTGGTGCTAGTGCGGGTGCGGGTGGAGGCGGCGGAGGAGGAGCGGGCGGTTACTCTACAAAATTAATAACCAGTCCTTCGGGAACATACTATTACACTGTTGGAGCAGGAGGCGCCGGAGGTACGGGGGGAAGTGCCGCATCTGCCGGAGGTGCGGGAGGCGCCGGAGGCATCGTCATCTACGTCTACGCAACCGGCCTCACGAGCGGCAGTAACGGCTCCGGCACCGCAGGGCAATTCGCCTTCTACTCAACCGCAGGCACGAATCTCACTGCGACGTCCTCGATTTTTGTAAACACCACCAACAGCTTCGTCGGCATCGGGTCGACATCGCCGAATTACACGCTCGATGTCAACGGCGACGTAAACGTCGCCGCCGGCAAATGCTTCCGCGTCAACGGCGTGTGCATTGGGTACACCGTGAAGCTTGCAGAGATATATGCGACGTCAACTCCTTCAACTTCCGGTACGCCCGTTGCGGTGCAATTTATCGGCGCGCAGGGAGCAGCAGCAAGCTTTTCCGGTACGACACTCACCTTGCGGTCCAATGCATCGTACATTGTGAGCGAAGTGTGGGGGGGAGGCGGCGCTGGGGGTGCAGGAGCAACTGGCACTGGATGTGGCGGCGCAGGTGGTGGCGGTGGAGGATATTCGCAGAAGTTGTATGCGAGCCCCTTAGCTTCAAGGTATTACTACAATGTCGGTGCTGCAGCTACGGCAAGCTCATTCGGGACAGGGAGTGCGACCTCCACGGGGAGTGGGGGCACAGTTGGTGGTGCTGGCCAGGGCGCCGCTTGCTCTACAAGCGGCGGTGGTGCAGGAGGTGCTGGAAGCGGCGGTGACATCAACCTAAGCGGTCAAGCAGGTGGTACCCCAGTCAGTAGCGACGGAGTCAACTTTAATGGTGGCGCCGGAGGTGGCGGAAGTGCTCCGCGTGGAGGCGGAGGTGGCGCTGGAGCACCAAATGGCGGAGCAGGCGTAGCGGGGAATGCGCCCGGTGGCGGGGGTGGAGGAGGTTCGGCAGGTGCTGCCGGGCCTCCCGCTGGTGGAGTTGGCGCCGTAGGCGGTGTTGTTATCACGGTGTATGCGACATCATCTGCAACCGCGGCAGGTAATGACTACGCAGAAATGTTTCCTGTGTCGAATCCTTCGATTGGAGCGGGAGATATCGTTGCGGTGGATACGGGTGTGCCGGTGAGTATGACGCTCGCTAAAGCCGGTGAGCGCGAAGCGCTCGCCGGCGTGATTTCGACGAATCCCGGACAAATTCTCGGAGACATCAATGCGCCCGGGCAACGTCCCGTTGCCCTAGCTGGCCGCGTGCCCGTCAAATTCTCGGCAGAAAACGGCCCCGTCAAAATCGGCGACCGTATCGCACCATCCTCTATCCCCGGCGTCGGCATGAAAGCCGGGCCATTCGATGATTCGGTCGGTATCGTGATTGATACGATGGAGGACCCCGTAAAAGAGCCTGCTGGCTCTCACGGGGCAGGCGGGAAGGTTATGATCTTCCTCGACCTGCAGCGGGGAATAAATATAAACGCAATTGGCATGGGTCTTCTGAATCTTCCTGCCAGCAACCAGCAACTAGTGACTGGCAACCAGTTCGATTTCGTCGGCGGACTTATGAGTTCCATAGCTTCAAGACTTGCTACTTCAACGTACACAGGAAGTGCTTTGGCTGCACTAGATGATTACAGTTGGTTCAAAGTCACGGCTGAAAGCGGAGGTTCAACCTCGGTTTCCGAGGTTGAACCTCCGCAGGATTCGTCCGCCATCGCAGCGAGCACTACCGCCACACTTCTCGATTACCTCGGCGCGGTGCCGACGACTGCGGCTGCAGTGCGGGAATTGAATGGAAAACTTGAGGATCTTGCGTTGCCCGTCATTACCGACGCTTCTACCACCGCCACATCCTCGCCGTCATTCACTGATCGCTTCTGGGGCAATCTCTACATGAAAATCGGGGAGCATTTCGGCCTGCCTGCCGCGACGAGCACGGCGCAGGCAGGACTCGCGACAACATCCGCAACTTCCACGGATTCAACATCCTCGGCACAATACGAAACCACCGCCCTTGCGGGCGGTGACATCGTTGTCATTCTCCATGAACCTAGCGAGTTGACTGGCTCAGGACTTGGTACAAGCAGTATAGCAAATTCGATTTCGTCGTCAAGTACCTCAACTCACTCTGTTGATATCTTAAAGCCGTCGACGGGGATCGAACCCGCTGTCCATGGAACACCAAGTCCTGAACAGAACCAATCCGCCGGCTGGGAAGCATTCTATCACGGCACATTTGGCTTCTTCATCGCCACTTCATCCACTCAAGAACTTTTGGCGGTCGCATCGTCTACTTCCGCGACTTCGAGCGCAACAAGTACTGTTCCATGGGCCGGAGTATTCGCCGACGCATCGCAGGCGCTCAAAGACCAGATCTCACAACTTGCCGACACGATGATATCGGTCCTCGGCCGCGCAGTGTATGCCAGCGTGGGACTTTTTGAGAAGGTATTCGCCAAAGAAGTCCACACCGACAAGCTCTGCGTTTCTGATTCGTCGGGCGAGACCTGCATCACGAGGACGCAGCTCGATGTCTTGCTTGCGGCACAAGTTGCGGGAGCGGCTTCAACTGTCTCACCGCAAGCCGCCGCCTCCGGCGGCGGCGGAAACAACAGCTCCGCAGGTGCTTCCTCCGTAACGACAGGTAACGCTTCTTCGTCGCCCACGATCCAAATCAACGGCAACAATCCTGCGATAGTGAATGTCGGCGATGTATATGCCGATCTTGGCGCCATGATCACTGGGCCAGAAGAAGACCTCAATCTGGGCATTTCCACTTCGGTCGACGGCGGCGCTACGACCACGATGGACCAGATATCAATTGATACCTCCGCTCCCGGTGAACATACTATTATATATAGCGTGACCGATGAGAGCGGCCTGAGAGTGGAGGCATCCCGGAGCGTGAATGTCGTCGACCCGAACGCCGGGGTGAATTCTGCAGCCGCATCTTCTACGCCACTGACCGAGACCACAGCTGGTGACGCAACTTCAACGACACCCTAAGGTATGAATCCTGTCTCATCCAAGCTCTCTGCTTTACGGTTTGCCCTTGAATTGCAAACGCTATGAAGAAAAACACCTCGTTCATATTAATAACGTGCGCGGTACTCATACTTATCGGACTCGGGTATATCTTCTTGCGCGGCGGGGTGAGGTTCCCGCGCATCTTTAATACGGGTATTGTTCCCGCGTCCGTACTCAAGGCCGATGAGCCGTACCGCGGTGCGCCACTCACAAAAAACTATAAAAACGATACATATCGTTTTTCGCTCTCGATGTCGGAGGATTTCAGCGCGCAGGAATTGCCGCTGGATGAAAGCGGGGCACACACTATTCTCTTGCAAAACGCAAAAGGTGAGGGGATTCAGATTCTCGTGACACCGAATCAGGGTACTGAAAAAACGCTCACTACGAACGATGTGCGCGCGTCGATTCCCGATATGAAAGTCACGGATGAGCAGGCGGTGGAAATAGGGAGCGACTACACGGGCGTCGCCTTCCTGAGCAATAACGATGCCTTCGGCGGCGCCTCGCGAGAGGTGTGGTTCTACTTCCGCGGCAATTTGTATCAGATCAGCACGTACGCGCGGCTGGACCCGCTCCTTAAAGCGATGTTTGGCACGTGGAAATTCTTTTGATATGCGGAAATTTTTAAGCATTATCCAAATGGTCTTCCTCGTGGGCATAAGCACGTTGCCAGCTCTCACGTTTGCGCCCGTCACTACAACAGCGAGTACGCAGAAAGTCATTTTCCTCACGACGACAGGCATCAATACCTGGACAGTGCCGAGCGATTGGTCGAGCACGAATACCATTGAGGTTATCGGTGCCGGCGGTGGCGGCGGTAACCAACTCGGTGTGGCCAATGACTCAGGTGCCGGTGGCGGTGGCGGCGCCTATTCAAAAATCACGAACCTCACCGGCTTGTCATCAGGAGGTAGCGTCACCTACGCCGTAGGGGCCGCAGGCACGCATGCACAACCCGGTACCGACGGCGGCGACACTTTTTTTAACAGAACGACAGGGTCGGCGGGCACTTGCGCTGATACCACCTCGGTATGCGCGAAGGGCGGCACGGGCGGAAGTGCCGGTCACCCCGGTGGAGCAGGAACGGGGGGTGCGGCAGGTAGCGGCACTGGTACCACTAAAAATTCCGGCGGCAACGGCGGCAATGCAGGCGGCTACGGTGCCGGTGGCGGCGGTGGTTCCGCAGGACCAAATGGGAACGCAGGTGCGGGCGGCAACGGAGCCAACCCATTTGCTAGCGCGAAAGACGCTGGTGGTGGTGGCGGCGGAAGCGGTGGAGGAACAAACGGCGGTGACGGGACTGCCAGCGCAGGAAGTATCGGCGGCAATGGCGGCAACAACTACCTTGGTTCGGGCGGCGGTGCGGGTGCCAATGACGCGGATGACAGTGGCTCGAGCGGAAGCAATGGGACGAGCGGAGGCGGAGGCGGAGGCGCAGACGGTGGACCCACGGGCCCGAGTGTCGGCGGCGATGGGTCGCAATTAAGCGTATGGACCCAGACGAGTAACAGCGCGGTTGCCGGTCCGGGAGGTGGAGGTGGAGGTGGTGCGACCCATGATTCAGGAACAACGTCCCGGCAAGGTGGCAATGCCGGTGGTTACGGAGCCGCTGGTGGTGGTGGTGGTAGCGACAACGGCGGTCCTTCTCTCGGTGGCGATGGCACGCAAGGCATCATCGTCATCACCTATACGTCGAGCGGTAGAACTTCTCTCACCAAACCCGCAAACAACCTCGGGCTGGTGGGGTATTGGTCTTTTGACGAAGGCACCTCGACCAAAGCCACCGACTTTTCGGGGCGGGGGAATACGGGGACGCTAAGCGGAGCGACTCTACCAAGCTGGGTAAACGGCAGACGACAGGCGGCACTTAGTTTTGATGGAACGGCAAGTTATGTGTCGGTGGGTAATGCCTCGGGCGCAGTACAAACAGTTTCTTTTTGGATGAAACCCAATAGTGTGGCAGATCAAAAAATAATGGATCTGGACGGCGGAACGCATCAAGTCCAAATTGTCAGTTCAAAAGTAACCGCAACTGGCTTTTCCGGAGCCTATGTCGATGGGGCTGCTTCATCGACGGTAACACTCGACACGAGCTGGCATTTTGTGGTCGCCACCACTTCGTCGGCGTTTGCCGCCTCTGCATTCGATATCGGTAGAGTCAGCACTGGCTATTTCGGTGGCCGCGTCGACGATGTGCGCATATATAGTAGAGCGCTAAGCGCGAGCGAAGTGGCGGCGCTGTATGCGGGCGGCACCGGAGGTGCCGCCCGCGCCAATGCCTCCTCCGTCACCCTCCAAAACGGCACCACACTTGGCGCTGGTAACGGCCTCGTCGGCCACTGGACCTTCGACGGCGCGGATACGCAATCCACCATTACCGACCGCTCCGGCCAAAACAACCACGGCTACTTCAATGGCGGCGCAACCTCATCCGCCAAAACCATCGGCAAACTCGGCCAGGCTTTCAGTTTTGACGGGGCTTCGACCTACGTCGAGGCCGCGCATGCTTCAAGTCTTGATATAACCGCAGACATCACGCTCTCTGCATGGATAAAGAGAGTTCAAACGAGCGACGTATTCGACGGCATTCTCGCAAAGACGAATGGTTCATCACTATGGGATTACGATCTCTATATATGCGGGACTGGAAGCACGTGTGCAACGGCGAATGCGGTCACCTTTGAGTCCGACACCACGGGCAAATTACAATCCACGGGAACGATAACCGACACGAATTGGCACCATGTCGTCTTTACCAGATCGGGAAGCGCCTATAGTAGGCGGGGAAAAATAGACAGTGTTTTGAGACGAACTCCCTCTTGACACGCGGTGTACAATACATCGCAATATGAAAAAATCATTCACGTCTTCGGACAAAGCGAAGATCGCGTTAGAAGCAGTCAAGGATGTCG
>JACRFK010000006.1 GCA_016217925.1 Candidatus Kaiserbacteria bacterium | reverse complement strand
TCCATACGCATGCTGTCATTGCGATCAGAAGAAATGTTGTAGCCAAGGATCACTTGATGTTCTGTTGCGAGCTGCGCGTTGTATCCGGGAGCTACATATCCTTCCTTCATTAACATGACGGTCGCGTCGCGGTCGGCGGTGGCAAAGCTGTTGCGGTCGGTGCGCATCTTTTCTTCCTTTGTCTTGATTTCTGATGCGGTAGCACTGAGTACTTCCTGTTTGCGCGTGAGGCGAGAGCGCTTTTCATTCAGCTTCTTTAATTCTCTTTCAACAGTTCCATCCGTGAAGTCGCGACCCGTCCTGTGCTCTGTTGTATTGCCAAAGAGTCGTTCTTCCTCTTGATCGAGCGCCTCTGCCTCTTCCACGATAGCAGCAATCTTTTCTTCAATGAGTGCTTGCCTCTTTGCAAGCTGCTTTCGGTACACCACCCTGTTCTTGTTGGCACTCGCTCGTATCGCAGTACCATCCACGGTAATGGTGCCGACTCTCGCCATGCCGAGAGCGAAGCACTGATCAAGCACATGGCTGAAGACTGTCTTGAAATCAGAGAGCTTGTCTTTTCTGAAATCTGCAATGGTGCGAAAGTCGGGGGTGAGTCTTCCCGCGAGCCACATGAACACGACGTCTTCGTGGAGTTTGTCTGCGAGACGCCTGGAACTCCGCACGCCGCTTGCGTACCCATACACCAGTATCTTCAAGAGCATGGCTGGCGGATATGCATGCTGCCCTTGGTCTGAATACTGCTTCTCAAGGAAGGAGAGGTCCATCGTATCCACTACGTGATTGATGAGACGGGCCACATGATCTTTGGCAATTGATTCATCGAGGGTTGGGGGCAACAACTGCGCTTGTGATTGCTGGTATGGTTTGAACATGCAATGAGAGAATGAGCTTGTAATTACTCATTATTTTAACATTTTCTCTCTCGCTTCTTGCGTAGAAAAATGGTGGACAAGTGGAGAGTTGTCGGACGGTCTGTTGTAGTGTATCAGGGTTTGTGGGCTGGTGGGGTTTCGTTATTCAAAGTATTTAAAACGGCTAATTCAGGAGGAGGCGCAGCCAGCGACTCGTCGTCTGCGGAAATAAGGTCGAATCAACCGAATCCATCTAACCTGGTCGCTGCTCCGGCAGCGACCTTTTTTAAAGGTGATTAATCTTGCACGACCACCTTCGTGCCAAGGTCGGCCCAGTCGTAGAGCCGGTGGGCGGTTTCCACGGGGAGATTCACGCAGCCATGTGACCAGCGTTGTCCAAAATGATCATGCCAGTACGCGCCGTGGATCACCGCTCCTTGCTGTGTGAAGTAGAGATTCCATGGTACTCCAGGCAAGTCATAATATTGATCACTGATTCCAGGTAGCGGCCCCTGCATGTATCGCGACGGTGTCTTTTTGTACACGGTGAATGTCCCACGAGGCGTTGGTGTAAATTCAAGCCCGGTCGAGACGGCTTCTTGCATGAAGAGAGAATCGCCGTCGTACGCATAAAGCATTTGCTGTGATTTGTCGACAATGATCTGTTTGGAGGTCGAAGCCATATTGACTTCAAGCGCGTGAGCTCCCTCGTTGTGAAAAAGATGCACAAGATCAGCTGCCACATACCAATTGCTCGAGACACGTTCGGGATAGCGGATGTCTCCGTCAAACGCGATCTTGTACCACTGCTGTTCATTTCTCTCCACAATGTCGGCGACTTTCAAAACAACTCCAATCCGTAGGCGCATCACGACTCCATATTCTTCTCCAGGTCCTGTGCGCATATTGACGCACTCTCCCGCATAATAGGGCCCGCACCCGTCAGTCACTTCGATGTATGGGTACAAGACGGGCTCGGGGGAGTACACTTGCTGCGTCGTATCGGCAGATTCGACCGCGGCAGTTTGCGGTATTGCTTGCGCGCCAAGAGTGGCTCCCGCGGCAAGAGCAAACATGGCCGTAGCGATCGTCGAGAGAAAGATCTTCCGAAACAGCTGATGTCTCAAGACCGCTTGCATGCATCCATCTTAGGCAACTTAGTTCCGATACACAATCGGAATTCATCCTGCACGACTATGCGACGGTGTATTTGTATAGAGGTTGACTTTCCCCGCGCCGGATTTTGTGGTGACTTATGCACTTGCGCGTAAGAGCGCGGAGAATACAATCATGCTCCACGGTTGATTGTGGAAGTGAGGTGTAATTCCTCCACTGTGCCGCAACGGTAATGCCTGCTCGCCCGAAAGGGCAAAGGTTAGTCCGGTCTTCAATCAACTGGTAATCCCGAGCAGGAACGCGTCGCATACGACGCACGATCGAAAGATCTCTGCTTCGGGCAGGGATTTTTGCGTTTATGAAAAAATATACACTACTTATCATTGCCGTAATCGTTCTAGCGGGCGGTTCGTATTTCACAGAACACTCTTTCTTGGCGTCATCCGCTCCGGTTTCAACCGATACTATCGCCTCAACCACCGGTGCCGCTGTGCGGGGAGCGCCTGCACAGCAGGCGCTCCCCGCTCGCGTTCAACAATCTCCGGAGACGGCAGCGCAAGCAGCCAACGTAACGCTCTTGGTCCCGGGAACGTCGTACGGCGTATATGTGAGACCTGGCGCAACGGTCGTCGACGCGATGAATACACTTATCTCAACGACTAATTTCCGCTTCACGGCAAAAGATTTTCCCGGCATGGGGATGTTCGTCGAATCCATTAACGGCAAACAAAACGGGGACGGCTCGTATTGGTTTCTCTATGTGAACGGAAAGTCCTCCGATACGGGAGTATCGCAGACGACACTCAAGGCGGGGGACACGATTGAGTGGCGGTATGAGAAGAGTTATTAGACGACATTATTTTGTATGAAATATTCATCGTTTGCAGGTTTCCTCACTCTCGCCGTTCTTTTGGCGGGACCCGTATCAGTCTTTGCTGATGCCCCCGTCATTACCGGCGCTTTCGATATCACGGCGGAAGCGACAAGTTCTGCGGGTGCGTTTGTCACGTTCACGGTCACTGCCACTGATGCCGATGCTTCATCCACCCCCATCGTTTTCTGCGATCATTCTTCAGGCAATACGTTTGTACTCGGTACGACAACGATCTCGTGCATGGCCGGTCTCGGTATCGCGACAACAACGGCAACGTTCGGTGTTGGTGTCGTGGATACGACGCCGCCAATCGTCACTCCTCCGGCAAACCAAACGTTCTCGACAACGACAATTCCTGCGTTCCCCATTCTCACGAAAGCGACCGCCACGGACCTTGTGGATCCGTCACCTGTCATCACGAGCGATGCCCCCGCATCGTTTTCTGTCGGGACAACGACCGTTGTGTGGACGGCGACGGATGCCTCCGGTAATTCCGCGACCACGACCTCGCAAGTTAGCGTGTTTCTCCGCATTGACACATCGATAGATGTTCCCGCGATCTGCAATGCGACCGATACGGACGCGGTGGTGCACGCCTATCAAGCCGCCTCCTCAACTTCGTACCTCGGCATTTGCGCTCTTTCGGCGGCACTCGCGAGCAGTTCTGTCTCAAGCGCACAGCTTTCAAATCAGTTTCCGGCGCTCGGTCTCTTTGTCGTCGCTCTGGGCGGTGTCGTCGCCGATTCGAATAGTCAGTACTGGGCACTGTATCAAAATGGAAGCTTCGCCACTCTCGGACTCACCCAACTGCCGGTCGCCGCTCTTGACACCATCATGCTTCAGCTTCATGACTTCTCCGACAACAGCCTGGGGTCAGAGGTCACGCTTCACGTCGGATCCCTCATCGCTACCACAACCACAACCGAGACAACAACTAACGTCTCGGCGTCATCGGTGACTATAGTCTCCGGCGGAGGTAGTGGCATTTCGCACGGGACCTTCGACGTGCCGCGCGCCCTCTCATATCTTGCGTCTCAACAGAACTCCGACGGTTCATTCAGCACGCCGCTTCTTTCAGACTGGGCGGCGCTCGCATTCGCCGCCGGCGATCCGGGGAGCGCAAAAACGAGCCTGAAGAATTATTTGTTGACGGCGCATCCGTCACTTTCTGCCGTAACGGATTATGAACGGCACGCGATGGCGCTGGAGGCACTCGGTATCAATCCATATTCAGAAGCGGCAGAAGATTACATAACACCTATCGAAAACGCGTTCGACGGCACGCAGATAGGAAGCGCGTCGCTCGACAACGACGACATCTTTGCCCTTTTCCCGCTTTTGCATGCGGGATACACGCCAGATGACGACATCATAAGAAAGACGGCCGCTTTCATTATTTCAAAACAACAACCAAACGGATCGTGGGATGCGAGCATCGATATGACAGCTGCCGCGATCCAAACACTGTGGCCCGTTTCATCGTTGCCGGGCGTGCCTGTGGCGCTCTCAAACGCGAAGGCGTATCTGCATACGCAACAGCAAACAAACGGGGGGTTCGGCAGTAGTTACTCAACCAGCTGGGCGCTACAGGCAATCGCTGCTCTCGGCGAATCTGCGTCCCTATGGGCACCGGCGGGGTATTATCCGTCTGATTATATTGCGGGACTCCAGCAAAGCGATGGCGGGGTGGCGCCGGAATCAACGGACGTACAAACGCGCGTGTGGGCGACCGAGTACGCCATACCCGGAATCTTGGGAGTGTCATGGAATTCGCTGCTCTCATCGTTCCCGAGACCAGCAGATGCTGGCGGTTTAGGGGGTGCCTCGGCGCAAGTATCAACATCCGCAACTTCAACAACGGCAACCTCAACATTGTCCTCAGCGGCGACAAGCACGTTTGCAACGGCAACCTCGACATCCGATGTTACCGTCACATCCATAGTATCCGCTCTTGCTTACGCACCCACGACTACAACGACATCCCCCGGGTCGCATCCGGAGGTGAAGAAAGTGTCGGTGAAGAAAATTACTCCCGCGCGAGCGCGGGAGGTCAGCTCGGCGACTACCTCCAACCTTGCCAACACTCAAACCGCCGCCGCGGCAAACGCACCGGCCGAAAGTCTCTTCGGCACCCTCTGGAAATTCATCATCAGATTTTTTAGCAGCTTCATGTAGTATAGTTAATCAACACTATTGGTATGAAACTCACATTCGCGGCCGGTTCTCTCAAATTCATTATCGGTTGGAGCGCCGTATTCTTATTCCGTCTCATCCCGTTTAGACCTCCAAATTTCGAACCCATGCTTGCGACAATCATGCCGTTTTCGAAACGGTACGGTCTGTTGGGCAGTTTTCTGTTCGGATTTCTCGGCATTGTTCTCTATGATGCCGTTACATCAGGCTGGGGAAGCTGGACCGTTGTGACATCCATCTGTTACGGACTTTTGGGTATCGGTGCGCATTTTTTCTTCAAGAACCGCGAAGCGTCGATCGCGAACTTTCTGAAGTTTGGCATTGCAGGCACACTTGCGTATGATGCCGCAACGGGCCTCACCATTGGGCCGATTTGGAACGGCCAGTCCTTTATGGTCGCGCTCGGAGGTCAGATACCTTTCACACTCATGCACCTTTTGAGCACTGTCGTCTTCGCAACACTTCTGAGTCCCGCTTTGTACCGGTGGGTGGTGCAAAATGAAGTATTCGAGGTTTCTCTTTTGAAGAATTATGGATTGACGCGCTGACCAGCCTCCGTGTTATCCGCGGTTATACTTCAACCATGCTATTCACGCGCAAGGGCGACGACGGAACCTCGAGACTCTTCGGGCGCAGCGGTAGGATCCCCAAAAACAGCCCCCTCTTTGAAGCGCTGGGAACGCTGGACGAGTTGAACTCTCTTCTCGGCGTTTGCTATGCAAAAGCACGCGCAGTCGGGGAGATTGGCTTTTCTATCACCTCTGCTATCCGCGGCGTGCAACAGGATCTTTTTATCGTCCAAGCAGAACTAGCGGGCGCACCGAAAACCCTCACTCAATCGCATGTCGATACGCTCGAGCACTCGATTGGCGAGATAGAAACACTGATACAAAACCCGCACGCGTTCGTCATCTCGGGCGCGACGGAGCTGTCCGCCCTACTCGATGTCGCGCGCAGCGTGTCGCGACGGACGGAGCGCCGCGTTCTCATGGCGCAAGACATACGAAAGGTATCCGATGGCACGCGGAAATACCTCAACAGGCTCTCATCCATCCTCTATGCGCTGGCTCGCCTTGCGGCGCAGCAGGGCAGCGTAGAAGAAGAGAATCCCTCCTACTGACTGACCGCGGGGACCGTCTCCGGCATTTGAATCATGTCGATGTCACATATGCCTCCCACACACGCGAGCTCGCGTTTCTGTTCCGTCTCATCGCTTTGCTCATAGGTGAGAAGTTTTGAATAGTCGATACTCGGGAAGACGGCAGCCAATTCCTCATATCGCTCTCTTCCAATCGTCTCATAGGGCGCAAGCTGGTAGACGTGGTCGAATCGCGGCAGGAATGACAGGCCGCCGATGATATCCCAATTTTTCTGGATCCAATCTACGACACCGATCCATTCATTTTCGCCCACGGATATTGTCGCGGAAGGATTATGCTCGGTGTAGCAGAGCTTCACCGTCTTCCAATATTCAAGTTGCTCAAGCGCGGAGAAATCATCTTTGAATTTAGCGCTATCGGGAGACTCCACTGGGAATTCCAGCACATAGGTGCTCGCCGTCCCAACAGCCTGCCCGACTTCGGGTGAATGCGGCACACCCTGATCACGCAGCATTTTAAAGAGTGAATCTGTTGCAGAAATGCGCACGCGGCGGATATAGTATTTTGAATGACGGGGATGTATCCCAGAGGAGCAATTGAATGCCTGCGAGACGGTGCCCGAAGGTTTGACTGCTGTTACCGAAAGTGAAGGCTTGATGCCAAATCGTTTTGCGTACGCGGCATTTGTCTTGACCGCGATGTCGCGCATGGCGCGCATTGTCGCAGGCTCTCTAGCTGCCTCGCTGTCCCACTGTCCGGTAACGGATACGCCAAGAAGTGATTCATCTTTGCAGTGCCGGGTCCAGGATCTTGAAATATAGTTGAATTTCGTCAGCGTCGCCTGATAGGTGCCAAGAAGCGAGGCAAGACGGGCTTTTCGCACCAGGCTCTCATGCGAGTCATGCGCGCGGGCGATCACTTCAGAAAGGTTGCAGAATTGCTTGGATTGCAAGATGATCTCGCCGCAGGGGTTCGTCCCGATAGGGCCGTGCACGATGCCATCTTTATTGATAAAGCCCATCTTCTTAAAATACGCCGCCCGCCGCTTTGGAAGCGTGTTTCCGAGCGCTCCGCGATTAAAGATGCCGCGCTCTCCGGAGCCGCTTTTCATAAGCGCGACCCATTCTTCTACTAATTGTGTGTTCGAGGGGCGCGTCTCGTACACTGCCGAGTTGTTTGCGACCATACGATGCGGTTCCGTAAGAAAAAATTGTCCTTTTTTTGCGTCGCGCAGATCAATATCATCGAGGTCGGAGAGGCTGATCATCGCGGTGCGGCGCACGCCGCCGGAGACCACGCACTCGCCGATTTTACAGATGATGTCGTGCGCATCTATGGGGCGCAGTCGCCGCCCTTGCCGTCGCAAGATCTTTTCTCGGGCGAATTGCAAGAGCGAGCGCAGCGGCTCGGGGCCTGAAGCTTTCCCTCCCATCACTTTGAGCCTAGATCCGGAGGGACGAATGCGCGAATAATCAAACGCGATGTCTTTTCCTTTGTACCATGTGCGTAGCCCAAGGGTTAACGCATCGCACCATCCTTCTTTGGAATCTAGGACGGTATGCGTTTTGGATATCTTTTTGGTTTGTTTTTGTATTTGCGGCAGCTGCTCGATATTTTGGCTCTCAACGGCGAAGCCGACGCCGCAGCCCTGCATCGAGAGATACATGATCTCAGCAAAATCTTCGAGCCTGGTGGGGGCAGTGAAGGTGCAATTGTACGCGCACGTGTTGCACCTGCGCGCGGCCTCGCCAGCAAATTGCATGAGGCGCATCGACGGCATAATTTCATGCTGCAAAATTGCCTCGCGCACCTCCGCGTATTCCTCTTCGGCAAGCTTTTTGCCAAGATTTTCTCGCATGAACGACATGTATCGATCCACGGTCTCTATCCATGTCTCGCGTCTGTTTTCCGCTTCGATCCAGCGCGCATACGTGCGCAGATACACGAACTCGCCAAGCGGGTTGTCCTTGAAATATTTTTTACTCTCTTCAACGAGTGAGCGCACGTGCTCCGGTACGTCTCCGCGCTTTACCCTGCGCTCGGTGCGCTTTGCCCGATAGAGAATATACGCTTTTGCGGTGGCGGGGAAGAGCTGCGCCATGAGCTCTTTTTCCACTTCATCTTGCACGCCTTCCACGCTTGGTATAAAAGTCTTGTCGGCACTCTTTTTCGTTATTAATCTTTTTGTGACCGCCTCCGCTACTTTCTCCGCCGCCATGTCTTTAAATTCCCCGGCAGCTCTCAAGGCCTTTTCGACTGCGGTGGCAATCTTGCTCTCATCAAACGGGACGCTTGCGCCGTTGCGTTTTGTAATGAAAGCGAGACCTGTGGATTTCGTACTTTCCATGCGCACGGATCGTGATATATTGATAATCGTCTATACATGATACATATAGATACCCATCTATGAATAAAAGGAAACTGGGGATAAAGGGTAGGGAGGTGCGCGGCAAAGAGGAAAAAACGTACAAAAGGCCGTCGTGGGTGAAGAGCGGCGAGGAGGAGCTATGCCCGGATTGCTTCAAGGTTGTGGGCGACCGAAGCCGCTACAATCTCGTCTGCATGCTCGGGAAATCGAAGGACGGCATGACCGTAAGCGAGCTTACCGGTAAGATCAAGCTGCGGCAGCCCACCGTGACCCACCATCTGAATGTGCTGCGCTCGGTGGACGCTGTCGAGAGCTCTCCGCACGGCCGAGAGCGCGTGTACAAGCT
>JACRFK010000005.1 GCA_016217925.1 Candidatus Kaiserbacteria bacterium | reverse complement strand
TCGGCAATGGGGGCGGTAGGTTGTACGAGGAAACTCAGGCGAAAGACGTACGCAAGAACGATAAAGAGGGCGGCGAGGAGCGCGAGCCAGAGGAAGTAACGGTGCGTGGGGTGCGCCTGGGGCATTGCTCAAAGTATACGATACGGAAAACCCCGCCGCCCCTAAGGGGCGGCGGGATGGGGACATATATCACACCTACTTCAACTGCGGGTCAATCGCCTGCGTAAAGCTGGAGATTTCCGCGGCACCGGGTATCAGGGTCTTTCCAGTGATGAAGCCCGGGGTTCCGTTGATCCCGAACGCGCTTCCCTCCGCGCGGTCGGCGTCTATTCTCTTTTGGTATTCCACCTTATTCGCCGCGACGTCCGCTTTCACCTTAGCCGCGTCCATGCCGGGAATTTTCTTCATGAGCGCGACGATACTCGCCTCGTCACCGAAGCCGCCGTTCTCTTCGTCTTGCGCACGGAACATCGCTTCGTGCCATTCATAGAACTTGCCGGGATGGAGTTTCCATACGGCGTTTTTGTACAAGGCGGCGGTCGTCGAGTCCGGCCCGAGGAACGCGTAATCTTTGAATACAATCTTGAGCTTACCCGTGTCCACGTAGTCCTTTATGAGAGCCGGCAGTGCGGGCTCAATCGGTATTTGCGGTATGCCACCCACGTCGACGGCCTTGCAGTACGGACACTGATAATCAAACCAGTACGCGAGCACGACTTTTGCGTCTGGCTTGCCGATGAACGGAGCGCCTTCGGTCTTCACATCCTTGATATCTACATTTGCGGTCGGCTGAGTACCCTGCCCCGGCGAGCCGCCGCTCTTCGAGAGGCCTAGGTAGAGCCCACCACCTACGATGACTCCTGCAACAATAATTGAAACTGGAATAAAAAACTTCGAATAATCCTGCGCGGTTGATTGTCCTTCCATAGTCGCCCTATTGTACACTACTTTAAAATCCTGCAAGCGAGCGCGGAGTGACGCTTTGGGGTGTCTCGCAGGCCGACGGGCCGAGAGGCAGCGCTGCGCGAGCACGCGCAGACAGCGACCCCAAAACGTCACTCCGTCGAGCGCTATCTCTTAACACCCTGCAGCACGTCCCAGATTCTCGAGTCCTGCCCGCCGTCGAGTTTGAAGATGGAAATGCCGCGCACACCCAACTTTTTCGCAAGGTCTATTTTCTGCTGGAGAGATTGCGCATCCGGCCAGTCGACGAGACGGAAATCGAGGTGCGAATTATACGTATCTGCGTATGCCGTCGCGGCGAGCATTGCGAGAGCCGCCGATGTGGGACCAAGTGAGACGGGCGTTGTGCTCGTCGGAGCGTTCGCGGTGTACGTGAAGTACATCTCTCCCGCGCTGTTGCGCTCCGGTGTAATGCCGTATTGCGCCGCCGTCGTTGAGGCGTACCCCGGATTGAACGGCCACAGTAGCTTATAGATATATTCTTTGCCCGCGTACGCGGTAACGGAGTACTCGTAGCCGTACGTCGGCACGCCTATCAATATTTTGTTCTTGGAAATATCCTTCATCGCGAGGCGGATGGTCTTCTCCACCCATGCGGGGTCAGCGACCGGCGCATAGAGCTGCGAAGAAGATGCCGCCGTCCTGGCAAGTTTCTGGTCGATGCCCTGTTGGTCGTACGCCATGATGCGCACTCTGTCGCAGTATTTATTTATTTGCTTCAGGTCATTGGCGTATATACCGGCATCCTTCGGCGGCGTTGTGCCGTAGTATCTGTCGCCAAGCGGCGTGCGGGATTCGATGGTGCACATGAGCATGGAGCTCTTCGGCAAACGCAACATGAGCCCGTGGAGGAATGTGGAGAAGTAATCTTTGTCCTTCGCGTATTTGCCCTCGAAATCGATATCAATACCGTCGAAATTATTATCTTTCACGAGTTTCGCAATACGGTCTTCGAACGCGATGCGTGTTTTTTGATTGCTGAGCAGCTTATGTATCAGATCACCGTTACTCGTCATGACGGTCGGAATGATGCGGACTTTTTTCTCTTTTGCAGCGGCGATAAACGAGAGCCACGGCTCCCCATCCAGCCCGCCGTTGTCGCGCAGGGTGCCGTCGTCGCGGACGGTGTAGACGAACGGATTAACCTCGGTCAACACATCGAGATGCGGCAGGGTGTCCGCAGTGCCGGTCGCGCTGCGCCAGTACGGTATCCATCCGGTAACCTCGAATTTGGTTGCGGCGGCGGAAACCGAGGGCGGAAGGATGAAAAAAAGTGCGCATAACAAAGCAAAGAAATACCGCATATTTATTATGACGTATCAGTATATCAATACTTGCATAAGAAAGTTGCATCCGTCTACTTCACCACGATGGTCGCAGAGAAATTCTTGTCAGTAAGGACGCACGTACCCGACGTCTTCGTCTCAAACACGGCGACGTACGTCGGCGGCTCTGCAAACGTGTATTGCCGGAGCGCTATCACGCCATCCGGAGCGCATGTGAGATCGCTTCTTGGATTATTATTTTCGTCCAAAAAGACACTGAAACGCCCTCCCGCGCTGTATATGAAGGTTTGTCCCGAGTCACTTTCATGGAGTGAAAGCGGACAAGTGCCCAAGACGCAAGGCGCGTTCTTCGAAGAAGTGCCGCCCATTTGAGAGACGCCGAACAAGATGAGTCCTCCGAGCAGAATGGATGGCACGAGGACGAGAAGCGATGTCCGCATCCGTCCATTTTAACACCCCCATATCAAACGTCTCACGTGCGTCACAAAGAAACTCGCTTGAGCTCGCTCTCGTTAGTACGGGGCAGGTCAATACCACGTCTCCTCACCGTTTCCCGAAAGAGGAATAGTGGGGCCGAGATATTTCGGTTGACGTTCCGTCATCACATTAAGAATCGCTTTAATCGACGCGGGTATCTCTCGCACGTAGTCATACGGGGAATGTTCTCCCCCTTCTGCAACGACGCCGTACGCCTCAATGCCGAGATGCCGCGCAATCCAGAGAGCGCGGGGCAGGTGGAAATCCTGGGTGACAACGGTGAGCGAGTGGGCGAGGAAGACCTCACGCGCGCGGTACATGCTGCTGTATGTATCGAAGCCGGCGTGGTCGAGAAAAATATCTTGTGATGCGACTCCCGCACCAAGGAGATACTTGCGCACGGGTGTCACCTCGTCGTAGGAAAGTGCGCCGTTGTCTCCCGTGACAAGTATTTTGCCGACCTTACCCTTTCTATAGAGTGCGATTGCCGTATCCGCGCGCTCGGCGAGGACCGGAGAGGGTTTGCCCCGGTAAACCGACGCGCCGAGCACAAGCGCGACCTCGGTTTGCGGTACACCAGCAATGGTGGTCGTGATGTAGCGGTCCACGAGACTCCTCATCACAATGGGTACCATCATTGCGAGCGCAAGAATACCGAGAAGTACGACGAAACCGAGCCGGTAGTGTGCACGTAGGAAGCGCATAGACGCATAGTATGCCCCGAAGTGAGCGCCTTATCTACTCTTGGCCCGCACGAGTACGTGCGGGCATGACCCGAAGTCATTTAGTTCGTCACCGTAAAGTTGAGCGTCTGGCTCGTACCTCCGCTGTTCGTCACATAGACCGGGTATGAACCGGGGGTGACCATCTGAGTCGCTTGCGCACAGAACGTCCCGTACGTCACGACATCGCACGGAGAGACCGAGTACGGAATCGTGTAGTAGATGGTTGTGCCATTATAGGAAGGTACATGCTGCGTACCGCCGATGCCGAAGTGCACGGTGTTGTCGAACGCACTGAATCCGCTGCCCTGCAGCATCACCTGTGTCCCGACACGGCCAACGGTCGGCGAGAGATACGAGAGCGTGACGTTGCCGTACGTACCCGAGCCGACGAGAACGGTCGCACTCGCGGTGTTCTGTTGGCCTTGATTGTTGCTTACCGTAAAGACGACGTTGTAGGTCCCGGGTGTGTTGTACGTATGTGTGAATGTAAGCGTGTTTGTGCCCGAGTAGCTCGTCTGCGGAGACGAAGCGTAGTTCGGGTAGGTGCCTTCATCACCCCAACGCACCGACGTCGTCATGTAGGTGTTGTTCTGATTGTTGACCGTAATCGTCCACGTGCCCACGGTGCCTGTGGAGAGAGATGTCGGACCGTTGACGCTTGTGATGGTCGGCGCTCCATATGAGCCGGTCGACGTCACCGAGAACGGTACGCTGTTGCTTGTGAAGCCTGCGAAGTTGGAGACCGATACATTATACGTGCCGACGGTAACGAACTGCGAAGAAGGACCAGTGAGTTGTGAGGGTACGGTGAACGTGAGGGTGTTGCCATTAGATGAACTTATGCCCGTGATGACACCGCCTCCGAAGTGTACGGTATTCCCTGTCGGACTGAATCCGGAACCGTTCACCGTGACGATAGTGCCGACCGCGCCGGAATTCGGACTGAGATTCGTGATATAGGGAGCGTTCATGTTCGGCGGGCAGTACGTAGTGTTGTATGAGCCGTAGGTGTACTGCGTCCCGCCGTAGCCTTGTGCGAAGGGGGACGGATAGTTACAGCCCGAGTAACTCGCGATGACGTTGAACGTGAGCGTGTTGCTCGTGCCGCGCGAATTGGTGACGTAGACTCCTACGCCGCCCGGATTGACGCCCCACGGAATGGTCACGGTGAGCGATGTGCCATTCTGCGACGGAACGTTCGCGACCGGCTGGCTGCCGAAGTAGACGGTGTTGTTGAAGTAATCAAGATTCGTTCCGTAGACGGTGATGGTCGTTCCCCGCTCGCCGGAAACCGGCGAGATGGAGCTGAGTGAGACGCCGTAGTTGTAATTGTAGTTGTACGGGTTGTAATTATTGTAGTTGTACGGATTGTAGTTGTACGAGTTGTTGCAGGTGTACGGATATGTGTAATAGCAGTTCAGGTTGTTGTAGTTGAAGTTGTTGTTGTAATTATTGTTGTAGTTCGGCAGCGAGTAGAGGTACGGATTCGTATTGTAATTGTATGCGGAACCGCCGCAGCTTACCTGCGCGATAGCGGCGCGCGTCGCCGCGTCAGCGACTCCCGTTGTGGGCAGATTCTGCTCCATTTGGAAATTGCGGACCGCGGTCAATGTCGCCGTGCGGAAGTTGCCCGTGATCATCCAGCTGCCGCCACCGGGATAGTTACGACTAACGAGAAAAGTCTGGAGCTGCCGTACCTGACTTCCGGTCGAACCGTACGAGAGGTCGCTCACGAGATTGACGCATGCGCCGCTGCTGTAAGTACTTGGCTGAGAGGGCATTACGTAGGGAGAATAGTAGCTCTGCGCAGAGGCAATATTAGCCCCGAGCGCTACAACGGCTACAAGCGAGGAAGCGAGGATTTTGTTCATAAAAGTGTCTAAATTATGGCTTAAAGCCTTGACGCGTTGTTAATATTGAGGGCTAATACCGTCACTATGCAACAACCCTGTTTTTAATGCAAGTTTTACAAAATGCCCCAAGAAATCATCGGCGAAGGAGAAGATCGTCCAAAAATGAGAGTTGAAAAGGGACTAAATGCGTTTTGTCGCGTAGTTCCGGGAGCGTTCTCATAAGATACAGGTCATAGAACACCGCGAGCAACATATACTCCCAAAAAACTGACATGTCGCTGCTTCTCAAACCATACCCCTGTAACGCCGCATCGAATTCATCCTTATTGAATACAAAAATTGGTCGCCGAAAGTCGCGCATGAGCGTCATGAGCGTATACGCGAGATCTTCCATGTAGTATCCCTTCCGCGACCAATCAAGGTCGATGAGTCCGGCGACCTTATTCTCCCGAAAAACAATATTGCCGGGATGATAGTCGCCGTGAATAAAGCACAGGTCCTTTTCTGACAGATTTTGCTCGAAGTTGCGCACTTTAGATAGAGCCTGTTCCAGTCGCGTACATTGTCTTGTGTCGAGAGTATCCCCCGGGACATCTATTAACCACCGCCGGATGTCATTCAGAAAAATAGACTCTCCCGGAATAGATACGAGCTTGCCCATTGTTTGCCCATGCAAGATTTTTAGAGTCTTATAGAGATCTTTTCTTGCGTCGTCATCCAAATTTTCCAAGTTCCACCAACTACACTGAACGTCACCCGCTATGAGCGGATAGGCAGCCCAGAGCAAATTACCCTGAATGACGAACGCTTCTCCGCTTTTACACGGCATCAGTTCGGGAAACTCAAGACTGCTCAAGGATTTTACTGAAGTGACCAGCGCCTGCTCTTTTTTGAATCTTACTAAGGTGTCGTCATGTAGTTTTCTCGACCTCAGAATATGTGTCTCATTGACGATGAACGTCTGACTGAGAACAGAATTTTTCGCCTGCTCGCATGTCTCGACATGCAGTCCGAATTCACCCGCAACTTTTTTCAGATCAGTGTTCATGACTGTCGACGTAGCGATAAGTTATCTGTCAGAAAAAGAACGCCGAGGACGAGCGGGATAAGCGCGGACAGTTGCCAGACCGTCGGTTGTTGCGCAAGAATGACCCATGCGATGAGAAGTGTGAGGAACGGAACCGACAGAAGACTACGCATGAACATTATCGTATCGCTTGAAGCGATGGCGCGGGCCCGTTGTTGAAAGTAATTCCCCATCGGTGTGAAAAAAGTCGCGGTGAGAATGAGAAGATCTCCTATATGAAAATCAGTAAATCCTTGAGCGAGTACAATGACCGCGCCCACTATCATGAGGAACGCCCCGACAGCATGGCTGAACGATATCTTCTCACCTCGGAATACGTGGAAGAAAACCGACGCCGTAAAAACCTCAAAAAGCGCAATTATCGCCGCATTCCCCGGAGTAGTGGTCTCAAGCCCGACGTAGTAGAGACCATAGAACAAAATCCCGATAAAAAGTGCTATTAGCAGGGCGTATCTCCACAATTGAGGATTTCTGAGTTCCCCCCACCGTTTTCGATAGGATACGATGACCGCGAATGTAAGGGTGGCGAAAAGCGTGCTCCACGCGAGTGAATGCAGACTTGGAATCCATGAGTACGAAAGTACCGTGATGACGGGAAAGAAAGCCCATATGGACCCCGAAAGTCCTATTAACGACTCCCCTTTGCGCTGCTCCGACAATGCCATCGGGTGATTATACCAACGGGTTAACGGGAAAAGCGGCGGGGGCCGCGGGATGGCGTGCGCGAGTGTGCAGAGCGACGCGGGCGGCTGCCGAATCCGGAGCCACCTCTTGGCGTGTAGCCTCCCGGTTGCGGGCGGGAAAAACGGCGTGGTCGGTCGTCATTTACATACGGTTGCGCGGCGCGGGCAGGTGGGAGCGCGGGCAGTACCGAGATGGGTACGGTCTTTCTGATGAGATGTTCGATGTCGCGTATCTCGCGTTTCTGGTGCGGTTCGGCAAACGAGATGGCGTGGCCTTCGGCGCCCGCACGTGCGGTGCGACCGATGCGATGCACGTAATCCGCGGTGTCCATCGGCAGGTCATAATTCAAAACGAGCTCAATTCCCTTCACGTCGATACCGCGGGATGCGATGTCTGTCGCGACGAGCACGCGATACTTACCATTCTTAAACCCTTCGAGCGCTTCGCGACGCTGCGAGAGCGAACGGTTGCCGTGGATTTCCGCCGCCGTGTGTCCCATCGAGGCAATGGTACGCATGATGCGTTTTGCGCCGTGCTTCGTGCGGGAGAATACGAGCGTCGAACCCGTGTAGTCGCTGAGTATTTTCTCGAGCAAGCGCCCTTTGTCCTCCTTGCGCACGACGAAAAATTCCTGGCTGACTTTTTCAACGGTCGTTCCTGCGGGCGCAACCTCGATGCGGAGCGGCAATTTCATGTGCTGCGTCGCGAGCTGCATGATGTCTTTGGAAAGCGTCGCGGAGAAAAGCATCGTCTGGCGCTCGGTCGGCGCTACAGCGATAATCTTTTTCACTTGCGGCCAGAAGCCCATGTCGAGCATGCGGTCGGCTTCATCGAGGATGAGGACTTCCACCATGTCGAGCTTGATGGTCTTTTGGGCAAGATGGTCGAGCAGGCGGCCGGGGGTGGCGATGATGACGTGCGGGTCGCGGCGAAGCGAGGAAATCTGCATACCCATTGAAGCGCCTCCGATAAATACCGTGGTGCGCAGGCCGAGTGGGCGCGCGATTTTCGCGAGCGTCTCGTCTACTTGGAGGGCGAGCTCGCGCGTGGGAACGAGAATGAGCCCGCGGCCCGTCCCTCCGGCCAGTCGCTGCAACAGCGGGATGCCGAACGCGAGCGTCTTACCGGTCCCCGTCTGGGCGACACCGACGACGTCTTTGCCCGCGACTCCCTCGGGAATTGCCCGGTACTGAATGGGCGTCGGTGTAGTGAAATTGAGCTTTGCGAGTATGTCTAAAATGTTCGGGGAAATGCCGAGACCATTGAACGAATGCACCTCTGCGTGCAGGGCGGAAGAAGAAATCATTGCAATATACCTAAGAGGCCTGAACTAAGCCCTGAGAATACCACGAGAATTGCCCGAACGCAAGCGATCTACTTGGTTTTGATGACTGTGGACGATGGCAGGCTCTCTTTAATTTTTAACAAGTCTGCCTCTGAGTACGCGTTGCCCGATACATCAAGCAACTGAAGCCGGGACAAACTACCAAGCTCGTACGGCAAACCGGTGAGTTCGTTGTTGGAGAGGTCCAAGACCTCCAATTTCTTCAGCTGGCCAATCTCTGCGGGTACTCCGGTAAATTTGTTGTCGCTCAAGTCCAGGACTTTGAGATTCTGCAAACGGCGGACCTCGGCCTGTAGCGCACCCGTAATCGCATTGCGCGAAAGATTGAGGTTCTCGATATCGGTGCGGTCAAAAATGTATGCCGGTGCTTTCGTGAGCCCTTGCCCGCTCAGGTCGAGGACGGAACGGGTACCGGCGACTCCCCCGCTTCCCACAGTGGCAGTGTCTTCTGACGTACCTCCGAAGTCCTGCTTGGTGAAGCCATATCCCGCCGCGGCCACGAGAAGCAGGAGGACCGTCGCGATGACTATATTTTTCATATCCGCATCATACTCTTATTCGATGAAGTACGCCTGAATATTACTCAAACCGTATCTGGAAGTTGTACATGCCCATTGAGCAGAGACCTTGCATGGTGCCTTGCGCTTGTTCGGGAGAGATGCTGATTTCTTCGACGCCCGACGGTGAGAGAAACTTCTGATACGAGAGCCTCGGAATGACCAAGCTTGCCGAGCAATCGAATGTGCCGCTTGTACGCACGCGGAGCCTAGTCGGCAGGCCGGCTTTTGCCGTGATGACGCGTGGTGAATATCCGCCCTTCGCGGAAATATCGATTATCTGTAAGCCGTTTTCTACCGTCGCAACGCCGGCACTGCCGCCCGAAGAAGGGCTCGCGAGCCAAAACGCCCCAATGATGAGAAGGGCGCTGACTGCAATCGAGATGAGAATCGGTTTCGTCATACTTTTAGATGCTGAACAGCGGATTGATAATTCCCGCTGTTGCAAGCGCGTTCGCCAGATTGAATAGCGCGAGTGCGATAACGATGATGCCCGCCGTCTTGAAGAATATCCCCTTCCACGGCTTGTGCGCGATGTTGAGCGAACCGAAGGAAAGGAGTGCGAGCACAGGGAATGTCCCGAGCGCAAAGACGAACATCGTAAGCGCGCCGTGCATGAAGTCCCCCGTCGATAGCGCATAGAGCTGCATGGATTGGGTAAACCCGCACGGGAGGACGAAGGTGCCGATGCCTACAAAAAGTGGCGCGAGATAGTGGTCGTGCTTACTCCCGCGCACTACGTGGCGTGAGAGGAACGATGGCATCGCTATCTGCAGTCGCTTCGTGAAGTGGAACACATCGAGCAGGTTCACTCCAAGAATAAACATGACGACCGCAACAACGATTCCAAGAACGATATTCAAAGTGAGTCCCAAATGGAACGAACTGCCGATGAGCCCGATTACGCCTCCGAGAACGAAGAACCCTCCGAGACGTCCCACGTGAAATAACGCCTGTGTACGCCAAGTACCCCCCTCTTTCGCCGAGCTCGCAGAGAGCGAGAGCACCAGCCCGCCAACAATAGCGAGGCACGAAGAAACCGATGCAATGAGGCCGATGATGAATGCGGTCCCGTAACTGACGCTCGGGCCTGTAATGAGGTTGGCGAGCCCGGCCTTTTGCAGGATCGCAAATCCCACGATAAACACGAGCGCGATGGGGAGAGCGTACGCGAAATCCCCCCACCCCGCATTTTTCCGTATTCTCTCGGTCGAGAGGCTGTAGCCGTGCGGGCGAAGCACCTTCGTCAACTCTTCGGCAATAATTTCCGGGGTCTTATCTCCAAACGAGCCCGTGACCTCGACCGAGTGCGTAGCAAGGCTCGACTTCGCGTTCGTGACATGCGGAATACCCGTGAGCTCGCTCTCGGTCATCAAGATGCACGCATTGCAGTGCATCCCGCTCACGTGGAAGGTGTATGTCTTTTGCTCCGATGTCGGCATGGGAAGAACTATCTTACCACACCATCTTCTTCACGCCTTCATTTGTTGACCGTAGGTCTGACCTGCGGACGCAAGACACCCACATAGGCTAATTCGTGCGAATAAGCCTATACTATCGGAGCTACAACATCTTCAACACGTGCGAAACTATCGCATGATGCTCGGAAGAAATTCTGTGAAGCATCTGGAGTCCAACCTGCTTTTTCTCAAGCACCCCGGCACCCGAAAGTACCGCCAAATGACGGGATGTCGATTTGAACGAAAGTTGTATCTCGGCGGCGATACTGCTTACCGACGCTTCTTTGACGCGATGAAGATAACGAACGATCTTCAATCGGCGACCATTTGCGAGCGCTTTCAGATTTCGTTCCAACTGCTTCATAATGGTATAGGCTAATTCGTGCGAATAAGTCTATAATACAAGATTCTGTAAGGAATGGCGAGGCGTAAAATCTGTGTGTGCTTCCCCACCCTGTCTAACAGGTGTCGATGCCAAACTCATCGGCCTCCCGTACGCGTGCATCTAGCTGTAGGTTTAACCCGTGAATAGATTCAACGATGGTCTTCGTAGGTGATATCTTGCTCGCTTTTTAGGCCTCGCCCCATGATTTTATCGTCAATCAAATTTCGTTTTATTGCTAACCACATATGTTTCCACCAACCTTCTTTCGCAAATCTCCTGTCGGAAGTAATTATGTAGCTTTTGCGAAGTAGCGCGACTTTTCTACTCCGGGCTACTCTTTTTGCCAGATCAAAATCAAAGCCATATTTTGCTCCCGTTCGATAACCTCCGACCTCGTCGAAAATATCTTTGTTAACGAAGCAAAAGCCACCCCACTTATGCATATGAACATAGCTTACGAGCGAAAATATCTTAGCCGCCAGCGATTCGCCCTTCCAGCGAACTATTGTTCTACCACCGATATATTTTTTACCCACGGCTTTTAAAACTTCTTCAAGAAGATTTCCAGAGATAACGCTATCCGCGTCTAAAAAAGCAAGGGTTGTTCCTTCAGCTTGTTTCGCCCCGTAATTTGCTGCTTCTGGCGTCCCTTTAGTCGATATGCTAAATACTTTTGCAGCAGTATTTCCTGCGATTTGGGCTGTCTTGTCTGTACACCCATTACAAACAACGATGACTTCATATGTCCCCGTAAAATAAGAGTTGAAAACCGACTTCAAAGTATCCCCAATAAAATCCTCCTCGTTGTAAGCTGGAATGATTATTGAAATATCCGGTTTCATACACTTAATCAAACCCGGTAGGTTAAACTTGCGGCTAAACCTACGGCTGGGTGGTGGCTAATAATAAGGAGAATGCGGAATACGGGGAATATTTCCCACCCCAGTATTCTAACCTAGCAGGTGAACCTACGGATTAGATCGGGGCTTTTTCGGGTCCGCGGTCGTTGTTCGATAGAATAAATTCGGTGATTTTCCCGGCATCGATGGCATCGAGCTTGAGAAGATACCCCCATGAAGTGAGCGCTACGGGTACATCGAGGCCTGCCCGGGGCGTCATGATCTTCTTCCCCACTTTTGCGGCGTCGAACGCCGCTTGTATCTGCTCGATTTGGTCTGGTGGGAGGTCGGCCCTGTACCACACCACGGCGGCTCCGTGTTCCATGCTGTGGAGAATAAGCTCGTCGGGAGCTTGCTGGGTCTTAACGCCCGCGCCCGCGACGCCGTCCTCCCAATGGGGGCCCGATGTGGGAGGATTGGAATTGTAATCCGCATGTGTCTGCCCGCGGGCAACGTGCGTAGCGCCCTCATCGGGCATTTTCTCTCCCATGAACGGTCGCGGACCTTGCGGGGCGGGCCCGAAGAGGCTCGACCACAGCAAAAGTCCTACGACGAGAAGAATGAGCGCGCCGACGGAAGCGAAAAATATTTTCATATGATCTCTGGAGGAGGATTATTATACACACTTTTACACAAAACCCGTATCATCCGCGAACCGCCCCAAAATCCGGGGACGTGAGCGACGCCTCCGAGGGCTACCCTCGGAGGCATGCGTCCTGTTCGCGGGAACTTCAGTTCTTATCGAGGCCTCGCTACTGATTCCTGTTGTCCACGCCGAAGAGCGAGTGGAGGAGGCACCATGCCGTAAAACTCTCGAACAGTGCGATCAACCCCACAACAAAGATGGCCGCATCGACGAGCGGAATGCCGAACGACGGAGCAAACGGGCCAAGCCACCAAAACGCTAGCGCGAAACGCAGTATCCTGTCGAGTTTCCCAAGATTTTGAGTCATAATTTTTTGCTGATGATTTATTGCGAATACATAACACTATCCTGTTTCGACCTGCCTTCCGGCAACAGACTTTTCTTTGAACTGGCCTCCCGCACCTTTGATCATTTGGCCGACACACCACGCTGCGTACATCCCACCGAATAATCGTCCGAGCCACGCATTCGTCGTCGGCAAGTCATAATCAATATACACCCGCATTAAGGAACCGGGGCCACGTGGCGTAATCTCAATACCCATACGATAATGACCGACTACCAACAGTTTCAGGTCTCCGGCCGTTTCCCATTCCTTCAGGCGTGGTGGCTCATGGCGCGTGACGACTTCGTCAAGATACAGCTGTACCCCAAACGCTGTGCCACCCAAGCCAATGTGGGAGCCGACTCTTTGCCCCCTCCCTTCGTCAACAGAGACATCCATACGGCCGCCCCCCATCATCCACGATGACTTGCTCATGTGGGAGGAAAAGCGTGTATGGTCGTCTATATAGGCAAAGAGTTCTTCAGCGGACGCAGGAATGAGTGCCGTGTTTTCGTAATGTCTCCGTGTCATCTTCATAGCCATAATTTCGACTTAACTGACATGCATCCGGTTACTTCAAATCCCACTTGAACGACCGCTCCGGAATACCGCCAATGTCTTTGATGGTAAGTTCGACCGAACGGGGCATGGGGCTCACGGCTCTGAATATCAACACGCCCTCGCGGTGATGACCGCCGGGCGCGACCCCGTCCCATGCTACGGGTTTGTACTCGTTTCTCCGATCATCCGTAAGCACGGCAATCCTCGTCATATCCTGATCTAATTCGACCGAATGAGTGTTCAAACCGACATCGAATTTCCATTCCGCGAATTGCGGAGAGAGGTCGAGCGGCGTAATGACGACGGTGACGCCCGCCTCCTCCTCGGTCTTTGTCTCCCATTGCTGCGAGCTACTTAGTTGCCGGACTGTTTCAGAAGCAGTCGGTGTCTCCCGCACCGTGGAACGATTCTGATACAAGAGTACAAATCCTATAGCAAGAATTGCTATCGCCACAATCGTGATTATTGTGTTTTTCATGTGATTTAGCGAAATTACCAAGTTTCGAATCTGCTGATTCGCATGTCGCGCAATCGTCCTTAAAGCGCGACCGTATTCTTGAACTTTATAATTCTGCTCGCCATGTATCCGATGCCGATAATGTTGGAGAGGATGCCGACCCAGAACAGTTCGACTTGGTATTGCGCGACAAAGGTGACGAGCCCGGTCACTCCGAGAACGGGTACCAGGTTTACCAGATAGTGCGCACAGCAGGAGATCATGGCTGCCGTGGAAGCGGTTCCCGATACGCTGACTACTTTGCCCATCCCCTGTCCGCTGTGCACCAGACCCTTAAGGTATTGGTACAGGGCGATTTGAATCCCGAAACCAACCGTCAGACTGATGACGAAATACCAGAAGGTCGAAAATTGCTCGGTCGCAAAGCTCCACCCCGAAACGAACGTAAGCACTGCGAAGTAGACACCGAGCAGGGCGAGTGCGGAGCCGCCGCCGTATACAACTGATCTCGTTGTTGTTTTTGCGTTTCCCATAGCAGCGTATCAGTGGCAACAGCTCTTGTGTTTGTTCGTGTCCTTCGTCTCTGGTTCTCCAGACACACCCGTTTTGTGGTCTTCCTGTGAATCACCGTGCCCGCCGTGTCTCTTGAACATCATCCAGAAACACGCGACGGCAAGTCCGCCAATAATTACATATTTGAGATATCCGCCTGTAGACACGCTGCTTCCCGCGAAAAGCAGAAAGACGAGCGGTAGCGCGCAGCAGAGTACCATCATCCACATCATCGAATTGTCCCCTTTTCTGTTGTGATTGTGCATATGTTTTTTATGTATTGGTTAACAACTTTCACTGATACCAGGTCTTATACCAGGATTGCATTTCTCGTATTTCTTTGGACTGCGATTCGATAATGTTATCGGCTAGAGACAACATTTCCGGCCTGTTGGTACCGGACCGGAGCATCTGCGCCATCATGACAGCCAGTTGGTGGTGAGGGATCATCGCTTCTATAAATGCTTTATCGAAGTCAGTCGCGTTTTGGAGCGCCTGCACATCTTCCTGTCCGCCCATATGCATCCCGCTTCCCGACATCATTCCTCCACCCATCACGGACGAAGTCCCCTCCGGGACCTCTGCCCGAAACCAGTCTTTGTACCAGCCCCTCATTTGCACTATTTCCCTGTTTTGGTCCCTGATGACAGCTTCTGCAAGGGTTTTGATCTCGGGACGTTTGGCTTTCTCAAGAGCCAGCGTCGCCATCGCGATTGCCCCGTCATGATGCGGAATCATTTGTTCAATGAAGTGCCTGTCTATAGCGCCCATCGCCTGAATACCGCCTGCGTTTCGATTACCGCCCATCATTCCGAAATACCCGCTGCGGCTTCCGGGGAACGTGGCTCCCGCAAAGACAATCCCTAAGAGTAATCCCCCAATAACTCCGCCTGTCACAAGTAAAATGCTGTTATTCATACATTTCAATCTGATTAATAATTTATACTGCGTCTACTACTTTCTTTAATTTCTCCTCCACCGTCTTCCCTACATCGGCGAGAGACGGGTTTCCGACCACCTCCATCGCTACTGTTGGACGTATCGCTGAGACGAATACCTCACCGCTTTCCTCATACACGACCACATTGCATGGCAAGAGCAGGCCGATGTCTTTTTCCGCCTTGAGCGCTTTGAGCGCGAACGGCGGGTTGCACGCGCCGAGAACGAGGTAGTTTTCGTACTCGATGCCAAGCTTTTTCTTGAGCGTTGCTTTCACATCTATTTCAGTGAGGATGCCAAAACCTTCCTTTGCAAGCTCGCCTCTCACCTTCTCCACCGCTTCCCCGAAGGGAAGCGGCACTTTTCGTTTGTATCCGTACTTCATAATGTATCTTAATGTATGTGTACTGTTAAGATTACACTCCGCATCCGCTTTGCTGTTTCGGTGCAACAGGTGCTCCGGCATCTACGCCACAGCCGCCGCCTCCGCCCCGATTTGAGGGAGCATTGACTTGCGACGAGATGTCTTGAAATCCCGCCGCGCTCGAATAATCCGCGCCGAGCACCTCTTTCGGCGACACCGCCTCCCATGCGACACCTTTGCCTTGCATGTACATCGCAATGGTGAGGTACGTGTCGGGGAACCAGTACGAATTCACCGCGAGCGCCGCTTTGTACATATCAGCTTCGCTCACCCCTTGCGAAGCCATGAGCTCCAAGAAGCCGAGCATCGCCATGCCGTGATTGCAGTCGGGAAAGTGCGTCGAATTGCCGCAGCACGGCCGGAAGATATTGCGGGAGACTTTGTCAACGAGTTTTTGCTGTTCGGGGGTAAGCGTAACGAGCGAGTGCATATTGTAATGTTCCATCGCATCGCCCTTTGCTATCGTCCAGCCGCCGGTCGAAGCGAAATTGCCCGCACCGCCATACTCCGGATTCATCATTTCCGTTTTGTCTTCAAGTATCTGATTCTTGTTGGCAAGCCCGAGCGCCCACAGAAGATTCAGTAGGTACCCCGCGTTATCCTGTGTCATGACGAGTTTCTTGCCGGACGAGCCGCTAAGAAGCGTACGATACTCGGCGGGCATCCCGCCGCGATTTCGATACAAACTTTCCATGGCCGCCGCATCAATCGCTCCCGCATCGACGAGCTTTTTGCCGAGGTCGCCCCAAGTGACGGGTAATTCAACGCCCGCCGACGGAAGGACGGCTTCTTGGAGCGCGCTTGCGGGCGCGTTTTGCACCGCAAAACGCGCCCCGCTCCCGGCATTCGTTTGCACTAGGTAGTACGACACGGCAAGCATGAATCCCGCGATGACGATCGCTATCGGCACGGCATATTCTTTCAACCCTGACGTACCCGATTGCGCTTGAATTTCCTGATTGCGTTGTTCCAGTTCCATAAAGTGTATTATTCGTCGCAGCAGTCAGCGAGCTTCGACACAAGGTCTTCGAGTGTCGTGCTGCCGGCCGCTACATTTTTAATTGTTGAGCCGCTGATAAGTTTGAGCTTGAGCGCCCAGAAGACGGAGTACACCTTGTACGCGTGCTCGAACATCTTTTTTGCCTCTGCTTTCTTTCCCTCCGATTGCAATTTGTTGCCGACCTCCACGAGACGCATGGTGGTCGAGAGCAAATGCTTTGAGATACACCACGTCTCGCCTTCGTGGTTTGGCATGAGCTCCTTGAGGAGCGACTTACGCAGTTCGCGAATTTCCTGGACCGTATCGAAGTACTCGTCCTTGTGCGTCTTCACCCCCGTGAAGAAGAAGTGCTCTTCAAGTGAGATGAGGTTCATGACCGCGAGCGAGAGGTCTTCTCCGGTCGAGAGGTCGACGCCGCTTTTTTCCTTGAGCGCGGCGATCTTGGCGAGGAATTGGTCCTGTGATGATTGTTTGTTGTTCATAGAGTTAGATTACGAGGATAAGCGCACCCAAGAGAATCATTGCGATACCGGCAATGAGGCGTACGCGCGAGAGATGGCCGCGCTTCCACTCTTGCATCTTGTCCACCACCGTTTTATCCGACGAGAACCACAAGACAAGAACGAGCGGAACGATGAGGATGAGGTTGTACAGAAGCAAGTACCAGAATCCGCTCATGTACGTTACCTGATCGCGCAGGAGCCCGATGACCATAAGGTAGGGCCCGCCCATGCACGGGAATTGACAGATGCCGACCAAGAGTCCCAGCCCGAAGGCCGCAGCGAGAGACGTTTGCTCCAGAAGTTTCGCCATCGGCCGATGCACAACGGACGGCATTTTGAGCTTGAGCGGCATGTTCGGGAAGAATCGGTTCAGGAGCGTGATGATGCCGAAGATGATGAGCAGCGTTGCACCGAGCTTCCCCATGAAGTGCGGCGTGTTGAAGAGGTGCAAGACCTTGAGCGCGCCAAGCCCTATCGCGAGGTATGCCGCGAAGATGCCGGCAATGTAGACACCCCCGATCTGCAGGATCTTTTCACGCGAGAGCTGCAGCCCGAAGAGGAACGCTATCGTGATGAGAAGGATTGAGAACGAGCAGGGATGCACGCTGTCGAGGAGCGACGAGATGAGCACGAGAGGAAGAAGCCACGCCCCGCCCTCACTCGCAGCCCAGATGAGCGACGAGGTGGCGGGACTGAATTTCAGGACGAGTATCCCCAGAATGAACGCGGCCACCGTGCCTCCGATAATAAGGATCCGGTTCATATTAGGGAGTCACGTTCGCCTTTATCTCTAACTCAAGCGTGCCGTTAGAGGAATCGGCCAGAGTTATGAATCTGTCTACCTGCCCGACACCGGCGGGGCCATGCGCATTGGGGTCATAGACGACGCGAATAATGCGACTCTCGCCGGCCTTGACGAGCTCATTCGCGGGCGGAACTGGACCACCATGACCCGGCATGCCGAAGGGGCCCTTCACGCCACCGTCCGGCCCCACGATAAAGGCCGTCGTGCACATACAAGACGTGAATACAGCTTCGAGAGTAATGGCTTCAGCGGTTGGATTGGTCACGGCGAATTCTTTTGTGACGTTGCCGTTCTTCATCGAGATGGTGCCGAAGTCGTAGAATACTTCGGGAGCAACGAGCGAGCTTTTTGGCGCGTTCGTCGAGGATGCCCCCTGAACGGCCGCGGCCCCGCCTTTTCCAGCATTGCCCCAAGCGAGCAGGCCGATGATGAGGAGAATGAACAGAGCTGAGAAGGTAAGTGTTTTTGGTTTCATAGTTTGAATTTTCCTAGTGGAGTGGTAATCGCAAAAAGCCCGCAGTAAGCGAGCGTGAGCGCCAAAAAAGCGTCCGCTTTTTTGGCGCTCTTAGGCGATAGAGGGACTGTTCTCAAACAATGAGAGCCAGTGGATTTCCTTCCTATCTTTTCGAACAGTGGGTAAAGTTATGAAAAAAATTCTTGCCAGCTCCGGGGGTTTGTACAAAAGTGGTGCGATGAGAAACGACAACGCTGCGGAGAGAGCAAGAAGAAACGCAATGACGACGGCGGTCATCCCGGAGCCTGCGAACACTGCGAGAAATGATTGATACGCGGAAATGTGATGGACGGCCGCAGCAAACGCATCCTGTGGACAGATCGGTACTCCCATGATGGAAAACGGACAATCTCCTTGCATCTGCCCGTCCACCCCGCGCGCCATGAAGCTAAAACTGAAAAACACTATCGAAAGAAGCGACACGAGGGCGAAGAGGGTTACGGTCTTTGTAAGCAGGGACGGCATATGCATATATTACAACTTTTTCGACTTAAGTCGAAGCGAGTTGCCGACGACCGACACGCTCGACCCTGCCATGGCGAACCCCGCGAATACGGGCGAGAGGAGCCAGCCGAAGACGGGAAAGAGTATGCCGCTTGCCAGAGGGATGCCCACGATGTTGTATATGAACGCCCAAAAGAGGTTTTGCTTGATGCCGCGCATGGTTATTTTCGAGAGGCGCACGGCTTTGACGAGTTTTGAGATATCGCCACGGAGGAGCGTGATGCCGGCGCTCTCTATCGCGACGTCGGTCCCCGTCGCCATTGCGATTCCTACATCGGCCTGCGCGAGCGCGGGCGCGTCGTTTACCCCATCCCCCGCCATTGCAACGATTGTTCCGCTTGCCTGCAATTCTTTGATTTTGTTCATCTTGTCCTCCGGCAACACTTCCGCGACCACCTCATCAATGCCGACCTGTTTTGCGATGAATTGCGCCGTATTCTTATCGTCTCCCGTGACCATCACCACCGAGATACCGAGCGCGTGTAGGTCCTTCACCGCTTGTACCGCTTCGGGCTTCACTTGGTCGGCGACCATGACGACAGCGAGCGCACGCCCGTTTGCCGCAAGAATAACGGGCGTCTTGCCTTCGGATGTGTCTTTTTCAAGCGAGCCAAACTCGGCACCAAGCTCACGGGCGAGTTTCTCGCTTCCCACGCGATACGCAACGCCGCCTACGACACCGCCGAGCCCTTTTCCTTTGATTATTTCAAATTTATCCACAGGCAAAAGCGCGATGTTTTTCTCTTTTGCATAGGAAACGACGGCGTGGGCGATGGGGTGCTCGGATTTGTTCTCGAGCGACGCGAGAATCGCAACGATATCCGTATCGCTCTTTTCGGATAGATTTTTTATTGATACGAGTTCCGGCTTGCCGCGGGTAATCGTCCCCGTCTTGTCCATGATGATGACACGTACTTTGTGCAGTTTCTCAAGCGTCGCCGCGTCTTTGACCAGTATTCCCTCCTTCGCTCCCTTGCCCACGCCGACGATGATGGCCGTCGGCGTCGCAAGGCCGAGTGCGCACGGACACGCAATGACGAGAACGCCGACGAACGACACGAGTCCGAACGAAAGCGCCTGCGGAAAACCGAGGTACTGGGAGCCGATGATGAGCCACGTGGCGAGCGCGACGAATGCGATGACGAGTACGATAGGCACGAACACGCCCGAAATCTTGTCGGCAAGCGCTTGTATGGGAGCGCGGCTCCCCTGCGCTTCCTCTACCATTTTCACGATATGCGCCAGCATTGTTTCGGAGCCGACTTTCGTCGCTTTGAATGTGAACGCGCCGCTTGTATTCATCGTCCCCGCGACAACCGAGTCGCCCGCTTCTTTTTTCACAGGCATCGGCTCGCCCGTAATCATCGATTCGTCTACAAAGGATTCACCCTCGGTAAGGACTCCATCAACGGGGATTTTTCCTGCAGGTTTTACAATGATGAGCTCGCCGTGGACGACTTGGTCCACCGGAATCTCAACCTCTTTGCCGTCGCGGACGACGAGCGCCATTTTCGCCTGCAAATTCAAAAGTTTCTCTATGGCATCCCCCGTTTTCAATTTTGACTGGGCTTCGAGATATTTGCCGAGCGCGATGAAAGCGATAACGATGATCGTCACGTCATAGTACGTGGCGCTGACGTCTACATACGGCCGAAGCGATTCTTCAAATGCGGTAACGGCGAAGCTGTAGAGAAAAGCGGCGGAAGTCCCCAAGCCGATGAGCGTATCCATATTGGCATGCCCGTAGCGGAGGAAACGGTAGAAACCGAGAAGGTACGGTTTGCCCACGACAAAAAGCATGTATGTCGCCACGATGGGCAGGAGGTGATGGAAAAATTCTTCCCACAAATACGGAACGGCGGGCGCGGCATTAAATTGCGCAAGCGTCTCCCACCCCAACACAAAAGCGCTGAACACGGTGAGTGGTATGGCGGAAATGACTTTCCATTTCATATCCGCGAGCTCGGCAAGTTTTTCTTCTTTCGTCTGGTTGAGCCCGAGATGCGCCGCATGCTCGCTCTCCGACATGCCCATATCGGCCGCAGACATGCCCGCGTGGCTCCCCGCGTGGCTCACGGACTGCTCTTTTGGCGCAACGAGCGAGTACCCGAGATGCTCGACTTTTTGAGAAAGATGCTGATGATCTGTTTTTACTTCGTCGAACGTAACCCTGGCGGTCTCCGTGCCATAATTCACCTGCACATCCCCTACGCCGTCCACTTTCTTGAGCGACTTCTCAATGATGCCCGCGCACGATGCGCAGTGCATTCCTTTTACGCGATACGTGTGCTCGGCCATATTATTTGCGTTTGAGCGTATAGACCTTTAAGACTTCGCCGATTGCCTTCTTGGAGTCTCCGGACCTTATCTGGTCGACGACGCAGGTAGAAAGGTGGTTCTCTAGTATCATATCCTCCACATTCGAAAGGCCTTGCTTTACCGCCGATGTTTGCGTAATGACGTCGACACAATATGTATCGTTTTTTATCATATCCTGAAGCCCGCGAACCTGCCCCTCCAGTATTTTGAGCCGACGGACTATTTTTTCCGTGCTCTTGCTGTGCGCATGTCCCACCCCGTTAGAGACAGGTCGCGGTCGTATGTTTTTCCGTAAAGACATAAAATGTTTTAGCGTAAAAGGCGTCCTATTATTATTTTGAGCGACCGCGGTCTCTAACGGGGCCCATATCCGCAAGAGTATATACCCCCCAGGGGGTATGTCAAGGTGTGGAAAACTCCGGTGCTGACGTTTTGGAGCGCGTTTTAAACCCCATATACGAGGCGCAGGGATAGCGGCGACGGAGACGTACTAGAAGTACGGCGACGGCGACGCTGGGACCCCGCAACGAAGTAGATGGGGTTTAAAACGCGCTCTAGGCCCGGCGCGAAACATCGGCGTATATCGAAAGAAGTGCGAAGAGAAGGCTAAGCGCCAAGGGACCGAGAAAGATGCCTATCGGGCCGAAGAACATTATGCCGCCGAGTACCGCAAGGAGGACAAGCATCGGGTGGAGACGCATCCCGCTGCCGATGAGCTTGGGACTCAAAATGTTGTCGACGAGTCCCACGGCAAAAGCGCCCCACACGAGAAGTCCGAGCGCCGGCGGTGTTTCCCCGGTGAAAAAGAGGAACGCAACTGCGGGGATAAAGACGAGCGCGGTCCCGATGCCCGGGATGAGCGCCGCGACGGCGGCCACCGTTCCCCACAAGACGGCGCTCGGCACGCCGAAGAGCGTGAAGCCTATCATCGTGAGAATCCCCTGTATGAGCGCTATCGTGAGATTGCCTTTGATGACGGAATTCACCGCGAGCTCAAGTCGGTCGAAGACACCCATATCTTCCCTATTGCTGAGTGGTGAGAGCTCGATGAGCATTTGCCGCACGCGCTTGCCGTCGCGCAGCAGGTAGTAGAGCGCGATGAAAAAAATGAAGAACGAGAGGAGGAGCGAAGAGATGCTTGAGAAAATATCTCCCGCATGAGAGGTAATCCACTGCAAAGCTTCTTTTGTATACGTATCCACGTTGGCCGAGATGTCGCGGGCAAATTCACTGAGGCCGGGGATTGCGCCGCCGAAGGATTCATCTACGCGCAAGAAGAGTTCTGATATGGTGCTGCGGCCGCTTCCCTCTTCGAGCGAGAAGTACATCTCGCGCGCTTCGTTGCCCACGAGCACGCCGACGAGCGAGAGCGGGAGCAGTATGAGAACGACGCTCACGATGACCGTGAGCAAGGCGGCGACGCTCGGCCACCCGCCGAGAAGACCTGAAATCCTTCTACAGAGTCCTTGCAGCACCACCGCAAACACCGCAGCAAGCGCAAGCGGCTGGAAAAAGGGTGCGAATATAAAAGCGGTCAGCACGAGAGCCGCCGCGAGCACTATCATCAAAAAGTATGGCCGGAGCCTCTCTGTTTGCATCATATTGAGAGAGTATACCCCGTGAGATAAACACTTCCAGTGTCCCGCTACGCACGGACTTTTCATCCGAAGGTAAACGCATACAAACGGATGCGACTATCTTTCACCCGCAACTCCAACTCGTGTTCGCCTCCTGTTTCGTCTTGAATTAGCGTATACAGCGTACTCTCTTGTATGCGCAGGGTCCTCTGCAATACGCCGTCCTGCCAGACCTCAAGCTCCGCCGCCGTATCCGCCTCCGCAACAATGTACACGGCCTTTGCGTGGTATTTGTAAAAGACTGAAGCGCTTGAGATTGATTCCGCATACTCCGGCATGATGTTCCATGTGCCGCCCAAGTAGAGCGCGTTGCGCGCGGAAGATTGCGGAACAGAAAATCTTTGTTCGCCGGACCGGCCGGGAGTGCCGTTTGCGAGGTACTCATTGCGCAGTGAACCGAAGTACGTCTCGGGGCTTCGCGCGGCGTTTTGAATACCCGGCATCTGAGAAGCCGCCAGATTGCCCGCATTCAAGCTTCCCCCGCCGAGTAGGCGCGAACGTTCTAGAAGAAGCCCCCGTATCTTCATCTCGGTCTCTTCGTATGCGCCCTCGCCGGCGTGGTCGTAGACTATGTTGCCGTGTATATCGATGAGATACTTGCGCGGCCAATACTGATTGCCGTACGCGCGCCAGGTGGCGTAGTCGTTGTCCAACACTACCGGATAGGTTATGCCGAAACGCTTCATCGCCGCCCGCACATTGCCGATATCCTTTTCAAACGCGAATTCCGGCGTATGTATCCCGACGATTTCAAGTCCTTGGTCTTTGTATTTCTCGTACCATGCGACGAGATACGGGAACGTACGCTGGCAGTTGATGCAGCTGTATGTCATGAAGTCGACCAAGATGACCTTTTTACCGACCAGCTGCCCGATAGTTACGCCGTCGGTATTTACAAAACCGGACGGATTTGCAATCTCCGCGTACGGTGTGCCTTTTTGTGCGGCGACTTCTTGCGCAGTGCCATCTTGTGCGGTGACTTTCTGTGCAGGGTCTTGATTCGCGCCAGCGGGCGCAAAAAGAAAAGCGAGTCCGATGCTGACGAGCCCAACGAGTGTTATACCTATGATGTATACGGCTTTCATACTAGTTTACTTTTTGGAGAAGCACCTGTTCAAGCTTCGTGATATCGAAGTATCCGCTATCCAGGATCGCAATCTCCAGTTTTTTCTCGTAGCCAAGAGCTATCGAGAAACCGAGGACCAGAAAAAGGAGCCCTATCGCCCGTTTGAAATACCCGCGAGAATCCGAGAGCGGTGAGATTCTGCTCACGAGCCGCTCGCCGATGAGGCCGATGAGAAGGAGCGCGAGCGAAAGCCCCAGCGTATAGGAGAGCAGGTAGAGCGTTCCCAACGCAAAACTCACGGGAAGAACCGATGCAAGAATGACGAAATACGTCGGCGAGCATGTCGAGAAAACAGGCCCGAGCGCTGCTCCTACGAGCGCATCACCCCAGAAACCTTTTTTCCGGAAACCGGCGCCCATGAGCGTATTCGAATTAGCGGAAAGTTTAGCAAGGCCGGGAACCTTTTCCCATAGAGCCGGGAACAAAAGGGTAAGACCGAAAATCCCGATAATACCTCCCGAGAGATAGGTCCATACATACGGCGGCACCATGATAAACGCCGTCGACGCTTTCAGGAGGTACGTGAAGAGGATAATTGAAACCGCGAGTGAGCCGACAACGATGTACGGGGTCGCGCGGCTCCTCCCCGAGGCGGAGGAGCCGACGACTACGGGCAGGAGCGGGAGAATGCACGGCGCAAGCACTGTGAGTACTCCCGCTACGAACGAAACAACGAGAAGTGCCATGTTATTGTATCCGCGCAAGCACGCCGGAAAGACTTGAAGCGTTGTTGAATTTCTGAAGAGCGTTGCCGGAGGCATCTACCTGCACAAACGTGTGCTGTACCGTAACACCATACTTTTGGCGAAGTGCTATCGCCGTATCGTAATCTACCTTAAGGATATGAACGCCGTCGGGTATCTTGGACATATCCGCGTTGATTTCTGATTCAATGCCCCGACAAATAGGGCACCATGCCGCGTGGAAGAATAAGAGCACGTCTCCGCTTGCCGCGAGCGCAAGCTTTTCGGGGCTATAGATTTCGTACGAGCCCTTACGCATCATCGTGTCTCCCTTGTCCGCCACTACCTCTTCGTTCTTGCCCTCCATCGCTTGAGCGACGGTGGGTTTTTCCATCATGGCGCCGTCTCCCTTGCTCTCTGAAACGGCGAACCAGCCGATACCGCCGAGGAGAATGATTACTGCACCGATAATAAGTACTTTTGTCGTATCCATACGCATTTTTTTATCTACTAATACCAATGCCACCAGTATAGAGGGCATGAAATGAAATGTAAAGTCGGCTTTACACACCCTACCGGTACCGCTCGGAGTAGAAGCGGGCGACGAGTTTGGAGACAACCATTACCCCGAGAGCCGCAGATATCCACGGGTCAATAGCGTGGGCAAAGCCCTGAACGACCAGTGCGACGGTCAGCACGGCAATGCCGGAGAGATATGCGACGCGCCCCGCATGCATTTTATGAAATGCTTCGCGCTCATCGCCCGACCTCTCATACATGACAAAACCCGCCCAGACGCACGCAAGCACCGCCGCACCGAGCAGGACCGTCATTTGGGCAACGCTCGGCATCCACAACATAAACGGATCGGAAAGGAGCGTGAGGAGCCCCACCAAGACTATCGCCGTGCCGATGTGGGAGAATTTATTTACCATACGAAATATGAAAAACGTCTTCGACCGGAACTTTGAAGACGGACGCTATCTTGAGTGCGAGGAGAACTGAGGGGGTGTAGTTCCCCTTCTCAATAGAAATGACGGTTTGGCGCGTGATACCGGCCTTCTCCGCCAACGCTTCCTGGGTTAAGCCTTTTTTGGTGCGTAAGGTGTACACGGCGTTTGTAATATATTCTGCCATCGCTTTTTTGCTACCGCTTCAGCATATAGCCGCCGCGCGAACATGTCAAAGGCACTTTACAGACTCATTTTACGCGAGCTTGCTTCCGATATCCACGGAATCACTCTTCGGCTCGATGAGTACCCACCCATCTCCTGCGGTATTTTTGAAGCCGAGCGTCAGTACTTCCGAAGTAAAAGGGCCGACCTGTTTGGGAGGAAAGTTCACGACGCAGCAGACCAGTGAATTCAACAGTTCTTCTTTGGTATGTGCCCCGACGACCTGGACGCTTGAGCACTTGATACCGACTTCAGGCCCAAAATCTATCTGTAATTTATAGGCAGGCTTCCGGGCTTCGGGAAAATCCAGAATTTCAATAATCTTCCCCACCCGGATATCCACCTTATCAAAATCATTCCATGCTATTTGTTCCATACGACTTGTTGACCGTGTTTGCCTTCCCCTTATACTAGTCTTTTGCAAAACACTAGTATAGCTTCGGCTCGCGGGGTGAGCTTGTGCCGCACGGCGCTCCCCTCGTTGCGTTTCATCACCAAGCCGGCTATCGCAAGCTTGCGCACATGGTCGGACGTATTCTCATAGCCCAAAACGAGGCGTTCGGAAATATCTTCCACAGACAACTCCGGTTCGCGCTTCAGAAGATCCAAAATCTGAAGCCGCCGGTGGCTCGCGAATCCTTTCACGATGCGTTCGATTTGCCTATAGTTTTTCCCGCTCGCCATCCCCGTATTCTACCTTATGCTAGTGTTTTGCAAAACACTAGCATAGGACAAGTGTCGGCCGACGTTCGGGATTCCGACGCGAGTTTTATGCTGACCGCGAGTCTGATACGATGTCGGAACCTCATTGGCCCCTTACCAGTGTTAAGACTATCCTGGGCTCCCTGTCTCCAAAGTGGTTCTCTTTTCGTCCTGTAACCTTAAAGCCGAAAGATTCATAGAGGTTAATCGCGTTTGCGTTATCGGGGTGCGTAAGGAGTTCAACCTTTCGGGCATCTTTGACTTCTTCAAGGATTCGCCGAAGTGTCTCCCGACCGATTCCCTGCCCCTGATACTTCGGGTCAACTGCAAGACCGCTAATATATACGCTCTCGTCTTCTTTAATTTCGTAAGAGACAGTCCCGACTACCTCCTCACCCCTCGTAATCATATACACCGGGCCTTTCGCCATGTACTCCAAGACCTCCTTTTCTTCAAGCATTGGCATATACCTTCTGCTACCAACTTTTCTGTCTATAGCAATGTACGCTTCTATATCAGCCGTGGTTGCTTTTCGTAATGTGATGTTTGCCGTCATACTTTGTTAAGTGAGGGTTTGGTACAACGTTAGAACTTTTATTGAGCGTGTGGTGAGTTAGACCGCCAGCTCTGAACGCAGACGATTGTTAGTAATTCCTTGGATGTAAAAATATATTGATGCTAGTTCTAATAGACCGAGAACTGGCGCGGGCTGCGGATTGATGAATATAATCAATACGGCAACAAGCGTACTCATAACTATATATGCATACCAACCAAGTACGAGCTTTCGTGCAAGGAGCATTGTTCCCGATATCTCAAGAATGACAATGGCTGTTTGCAATAATTCGTTCAGCGAATAATTTTGTGAAATTAAAAAATAACTTATCACCACTGCCGCTACTATCCAGGCGAGAACTTCGAAGAAAATGTCGAGAGTAGATCGCTTATCGAACTCTCCACTTCGCCACTTGTACAATCCGTAAAACATCGCCAACACTATGACTGTCGTTACCGCCATGAAGATGTAGTTTTTATTCAAAATGAGAAAGATTACCCAGGCTATGCCTCCGGCTATTCTTATTATCCATCCGCTTGTTAAGCCTTTTGATAGCAATATATGGCCGAAGAGATACCCGAGACCGGCAACCAGTTCAATCGGGGTAACATTGAGAAGCAAATTTAACACGGTATCCATACTGCTTAGTGTAGCTTACAGACTGGGGTCTGGGACGACGTTGGAATCACACTTCAAACTCTTGAGGAAACTGTTTAGACCGTCTTGCGAGCTGCCGCTTTACCGAAAGCGTTCCAGGGCAGGCGCAATCCCGAGTCGGGAAATTTATCGAGAACCCACTGCACATAACTGTTGCTGTTGGGGCCGCGTAGGAGATATTGGTGACAATATGGGTAGGTGCGGAAAGAATTCATAATGGTGTCCGCCATGCGCGCAGCAATCGAATCATCACCGCCCTCGATATAACCCAAAAGACGGTGCTGCGGCCAAAGAAGTCTGGGTAAGAAGAACAAAAGTGGGATCCCTTCCAGAGGCTGATAAAAATCTTTGTGCAAATGTCCCCATCTCAGGTTCCATTGTTTTTCCGGCCACCAGAAAATCTCCCACCGTGAGATGGTTCCTTTTTGATTCACTATGAACCAGGGGTGCGGGCTGAAGCTAAAAGGCAACGTCGCGGGGCATGTAAAAAGAAAGACCTGACACTTATCTTTGTCTAACAATCCGTCCAATTGGGCCGCTTGCATAATTACATTTCGGCCACCTTGTCTGGCGGAAATGGTTGTTTCCCAAGTCGCGTTTTATCAACTGTCATAAATCTATTTTACACTTACAAACTGCCAGACTTGGATTCGAACCAAGATACTCTGCTCCAGAGGCAGAGGTCCTACCATTAGACGATCTGGCAATGTTTGCACTCCGCAACCTGCAAAAAGTGCGCGCCTTTCGGGCGCGCACTCATAATACTCGTTTTATCGCTTAACCTCAATCCGACCCGGCGCCGGCTTTCTCATCCGCCCCTGCATTGGACGTGTCGGCAACAGATGAGGCGGCGGGGCCGCATGCTTTGATGGCGGTCTTGAATTGCGTCCACGCGGTCTTCTGCGCATTCTTCCAGCCACGCTGCGCGAGCCGAAGCGCCGCACCGAAATTCGCCCATGATGATTTCACTGACTTTTTGATAGCCTCTTTCTCCGTCTGCGTGTATGCAGTCGCAAGTGCGGACGCACGAGCCGAATATGCGGAAGTAAGCGCTTGCGCATTGGCTGATGCCGCACTAGCGAGTGCTGCCTCGCGCGCGGCAACCGCTGCGGCAATACATGCGATGTCAAAAGAGCCGCGTGCGGTCGTCGAGGCCTGCAATTTTATTTCATTCTGTACTGCGTTGCGCTGGGGTGGCGGCATCTTGTTATCACCGCCGCCGAAACCGCCGAAGACCGCTGCGATACCCGCTGCTGCCGCTGCCAAGAAATTCTCCATAGTATAAATAGGTCTAAGTAATAAATGGGTACTGCCTTATCCCCATTATTGTACGCGTCCTCGCGGAGAAAAACGGTGGGGCTGTGTATAGCCGCCGCACCCGTTATTCGCGATGGGCCGCAAAAGCGATGCAAAAAATAGCGATGTAGACCAGGAGCCCGTAGGCACACGTCGGGAGCCCCAGAACGTACGCGGAGAGACCCCCTGCAAAGAGCCGCGGCAATTCCTGGAGTGTAAAGTATCCGGCAAAGATGATGCCGGCTCCTGAGACAACCTTCAGCGCGTTGAGCGCCACCGAACGCGTCAGACCTCCCAAGAAAAATTGGGCAGTGAGTATCGTCATGGTGAGGTACATCGCGAATCCGAAATAGCACGCCGGGTAGCCGAGAAAATACGGGCACTGCTCGTTGAGCGCACAAACTTCCGAGAAAAACTTGACTGCACTTAAGTAACCCGAAAAAAGAAGCCCTGCGACGGAGAGTGCGAAAAGTAATGTAATGCGAGCGTTACTCGATTGCATACGTTCCTTAGCCGGTGATGCCTGAAAGCGAGTGCGGCCTGCCTTCGGCAATTGCAGCATGTGTGATGCGGATGAACTGCGCTTTCTTTTCGAATTCGGGAATGGTCTTTGCGCCGACATAGCCCATGCCTACCTGCACACCGGATGCAAGCGTCGCGACTATCTCCCCCACCGGTCCTTTGTAAGGCACGAGTGCTTCGACGCCCTCGGGCACCGCTTTGCGTCCGTGGGTGAAATAGCGCTCAGAGCCGGATGCGCTTTTGATGACCGCCTGCGAGCCCATGCCGCGGTATTCTTTGAATTTTCTGCCGTCTTTCTCGACGATGCTGCCCGGCGATTCGTCGGTGCCTGCAAAGAGATTACCGAGCATGACTGCCGATGCACCTGCGGCGAGCGCCTTGGCGATATCACCCGAGGTGCGGATACCGCCGTCGGCGATGACGGGAACTTTGTATTTGCGGGCGACGGAGACGACGTCGAGCACGGCCGAGAGCTGGGGCACGCCCACACCCGAGATAAGGCGCGTCGTGCAGATGCTTCCGGGGCCGACGCCGACTTTGACGGCGTCGGCGAACTGGCACACGGCTTTTGCCGCTTCGCCTGTCGCGATGTTGCCGAAAATCATTTTTGCGTGTTTAAGACTTTTCTTTATCTTCCGCGCACTCTCTACCACATTCAAATTGTGTCCGTGCGCGCAATCTATAACGATGGCATCACATCCCGCCTCATCAAGTGCTTTCGCCCTGTCTGCGGCAAACGGCCCGCATGCGGCGGCAACTTTCACTCCCGCATCTTTCACGTGTTTGACTATTTTCACCTGCACCTCTATAGAGCAGTTGCGGTGGATGACGCCAAGGCCCCCGAGTTTGCCGAGTGCTATCGCCATCTCCTCTTCCGTCACGCGATCCATCGCGGCGGAGAGAAACGGCACCGAGAGCTCGATGCCTGCTATTTTTGTTTTGAGAGACGCTTCTGCCGGCTCCATCTTGGAGGCCCCCGGCCGGATGAGGACGTCGTCGAATGTAAAACCCTCCTTGAGAATCTTAGCTGCCATGGCCCATTATACTCTCCCGCGCCAAAATGTCAATCTCCACTTTGAGTCCACTTCTCGTACGGCATGCGCGCACTACCGTGCGGACCATAGGCTGTGAGCTTATCTGAAAGTTCCGGCCGGCGTTTTTTCCAGAATTCGATAGCGTCTTCGTTCATCGCTCCCCAATCCGGTTCCAAACCTCTTCCGCCCGCTGCTTTGATATCGGATTCAATGAGGTCGTAGAGTGCGGTGCCAATCCCAATCTGCCTGAATTCGGATATCTCTTTCAGGGTGTGAGGATCGACATTTGCGTTGGTAACACGCGAATAGCCTTTTCGTATCGCGCCTGTATACATCCAGACGATGTGTCTGCCATCTGGAAGATATGCATTGTATTCAGCGCGCCGTTTTTCTACTGGCACTGCTTTGACTTTCAGCTCGAGACCTTTCTTCGTCTCGATGTTTCGTTCTCTGTGCTCGGATACAATCGCTGCCCACCGCTCGCCAATTTCCCTATCTTGCGCGAACGGATCTTCCAGATCGCGCATAGAGATTCACTTACGGGTTATAGCGGCTTTGATGAACGCGTTGAAAAGCGGATGCGGTGAGAGCGGGCGGGCTTTGAGTTCGGGGTGGAATTGCGTGCCGAGCATAAAGGGGTGCTCGCTCTTGGGCAATTCCGCGATTTCCATAAGGTGTCCGCTCGGTGATTTGCCCGAGAATACGAGACCGGCTTTTTGGAGACGCTCAATATAGTCGGGATTCACCTCGAAACGGTGGCGATGGCGCTCGGAGATGCTCCCCTTTCCATACGCTTCGTGCGCGATGGTGCCGGAAACCAGCTCACACGGGTAAGCGCCGAGGCGCATCGAGCCTCCGTAGTTCTTTTTTGCGAGTTTTTCTATCTGCTCCGGCAAAATTGCGATGACGGGATGCGGGCTCTTCGGATTTATTTCGGTCGTGTGGGCACCTGCGAGACCGGCGACGTTGCGTGCGTATTCGACGGTCATCAATTGCATGCCGTAGCAGAGACCGAAATATGGGATTTTGTTCTCACGCGCAAAACGGATGGCGTTGATTTTTCCCTCAATGCCCGTCTCGCCGAATCCGCCGGGGACGATGACCCCGTCGTACTTCTTGAGCTCGGAAACGGACGCGGGATTGCTTTCATAATTTTTCGCGTTGAGCCAATCGATCTCCGGCTTTACGCCGTGGACGTAGGCGGAAAATTTGATGGCCTCGATGACGGAAATGTACGCATCGGAGAGGACGAATTCGCCCGTATCAAAATACTTCCCGACAATGCCTATCTTTACCGTGCCATTTCCATTGTGCGCGTGTTCGGCGAATGATTTCCACTCGGAAAAATCCGGGGTCTGCTTCGGGCGTTTGCCCAGCAGGCTCATCAGAGTCTCGGAGAGTTTGTCGCGCTCGAAATTCAGTGGCACGTCGTAGATAGAATCCACGTCCGGTGCTGAGATGATGTGGTCCGGCTGGACATTACACCAAATCGCGAGTTTCTCCTTTCGTTTCTTATCGAGCGTATGCGTGGAGCGCGCGATGATGATGTCGGGCTGTACGCCGTAGGCATTGAGCTGGCGCACTGCATTTTGCGTCGGCTTCGTTTTCATCTCGCCGATCGTGTTGGGCACCGGCAAGTAGGAAACCATCACAAAGAGGACGTCGGACGAATGTTTGAGGTGCATGACGCGCGCCGCATCGATGAAAAGCGCATTAGAGAAATCACCGAGCGTACCGCCTATCTCCACGACCGTCACATCGGACTTCGCCTTGCGCGCAGAACTTTCCAAGCGGCCGACTATCTCATCTCTCACATGCGGTATCGCTTCGACGCATTTCCCGCCGTATCCGAGATTGCGCTCACGTTCGATGACCGTCTTGTAGACCATGCCGCTCGTCATGTAATCCTCTGGACCCAGATCACGTCCCAAGAAACGTTCGTAGTTGCCCATGTCCTGATCCGTCTCGAGACCGGAATCGAGGACGAAGACTTCCCCGTGCTCGATAGGATTCATCGTTCCGGCGTCCACATTGAGATACGGATCGATCTTTACGAGGTTGACCGCGAGCCCGCGCGCGGTGAGCAATTTCCCGATGGATGCGGCGGCGATACCCTTGCCTACGGCAGACATTACCCCGCCCACGACGAAAATATATTTATGACCCGCGCGCGCACGCTTCATACCCTCTACTGTATCACGTGCGTAGATAGCGGCGGACGGCCAAATAACTGGACAAGGCGCCGAGCGCGATGCTCGTGCCTGTCACAACCACGAAAAATAAGAGGAAATTGGCCGTGTAATAGGTAAACGAGTTGAAATTACCAAACAAGAGTTCGGTCGTGGGATCGAGCCCGATCAATACCGGGTGGTAGAGCAGAATGGGATACAACAGTATGAGAACAAGAACGCTCGATACGACTCCATAGAGCACTCCGGCGACCATAAAGGGGCCACGCACGTACCACCTGCTCGCTCCGACCAGATTCATGACTCCTATTTCGTCGCGGGCGGTGTAGATGGCAAGACGGATCGTATTGAGCACGATGAGCACCGCACAGACGGCGAGAAAGATCGTCTTTGCGATACCGTTCTTTTTCGATGTATCAATGATGTTCGTGAGACGGTCGATGGCCGTCTTGTTCTGGTAGAAATTCACTTTGTCGATAGCGACGCCCGCACCGGATTGTGAATCCTGCTGCGCCTGAAGATACTTGGCGATGCCCTCGTACTGGCTTGTCTGCTTCGCGCGAATCTCAAGAGACGCGCCGAGCGGATTTGTACCGAGCTCATCGAGCGCCTGTATCGTCAGCTGATCGTTTTTATGGCGCTCCCGGAAATCGGCCAGAGCTTGTTCGCGGGTCATCAAGGAAACGGACGCGACCTCAGGAAGCGACTGGAGTGATCTATTGATCTGTTCTATCTGATCTCCCGTCGCATTCGTCCGGAAGTAGACCGTCACATCGACTTTATTGGTAAGGTCCTTGAGCGTGGCGGTCATCGCCGCGTTGGAGATCATGATATTCACGAGCATGAACGACATGATGGTCATCATGAGTATCGCGGAAAGTGAAACGAACCCGTTACGAACAAAACCGACGAGTCCGTATCGCGCTATTCGCTTTGTTGTCGTCCAATAAGACATATTGATATTGTACTACTACAAAGAGTACCTCCCTTCTTTGTCGTCGCGGACAATGCGGCCCTGATCCATCGTGACGACGCGCCGATCGATGGAATCGACAACAGATTTGTTGTGGGTCGTGAGAAGGACGGTCGTTCCGAGGTCGTTGATCTTTTTGAGGATCTCCACGATATCGTGCGTGTTGATGGGATCGAGGTTGCCCGTCGGTTCATCTGCTATCAAGACGTCGGGCTGGTTCACGATCGCACGCGCTATCGCGACCCGCTGTTGCTCCCCGCCGGAAAGTTCGTGCGGGAAGCTCCAGATCTTGTCGGAGAGACCCACGAGGTCTAATACGTGCGGCACATCACCGGCGATATCTTCATCGTTGCGGCCCGCCACCTCGAGCGCAAAAGCGATATTTTCGTACACATTCTTGGTGGAGAGGAGCCGGTAGTCCTGAAATATAGTGCCGATATTGCGACGCAGCTTCAAAAGCTCCCCATTTGAGAGCTTACTTACATCGCGTGAGCCGAAAAATACCGCACCTTCGGTCGGAATGACCTCTGCGAACAGCATTTTGAGGAGCGTCGTCTTTCCCGCACCAGAATGCCCGACGATGGAGACGAACTCGCCGGGATCGATACCGAGCGTGATGTCGGCAACTGCGGCAGCAGCCCCGTCAAAATACGTTTTCGTTACCTTATCGAAGTAAATCATGTGCATTGTAAGGAGTTATTATAGCCTAGCGAAGCGAGTGAGGCGAGAGCTAGCTCTCGCCTCCGAGTGGGCGACGGCTAAACGAGCGGAGCGACTATACCCCAGCTGAACTTCCCTCCAAACTTTTCTCCGCATCAACGAAAGACTGAATATCGCCTTCGAGTACCCGCTCCACGTCGCGGCGCTCGTGCTCGGTGCGGTGGTCTTTCACCATCTGGTACGGATGCAATACATAAGAGCGTATCTGACTTCCCCACTCAATCTTCGTGGAGACTCCCGCGGAGAGTCCCCGCGATTCCTGCGCTTGCGCGGCTTCACGCAATGTATAGAGTTTGCCGCGTATCATTTCGAGTGCCTTCTCTCTATTTTGCGCCTGACTACGCTCGGAAGTGACCTGCACCGAGATGCCGGTAGGGATGTGCGTCATGCGCACCGCCGTGTCGCGCTTATTCACATTTTGCCCGCCAGGGCCACCCGAGCGCGCGACTGATATGTCGAGCTCTTTTTCAGGAATATGCGTCTCGGGCAAGTCTTCCAGTTTCGGGAGCACTTCGACGAGCGAGAAGCTGGTCTGCCGCTTCCCCGCCGAATTGAACGGTGACATGCGCACAAGCCGGTGCACACCCGCTTCATGCTTCAGAGCGCCATAGGCACCCGAGCCGTCGATCTCGAACGAGATGCTGCGAAAGCCGCCCATCGTATTCTCGTTGGATGAAAGCAATCCTGTGTTCCATCCTTTCGCCGCCGCGTATTTTTTGTACATCTCGAAAAGGATGCGGGAGAAATCTTCGGCATCGTCACCGCCCGCCCCCGAGATTATCGTGACGAGCGCGTCGCTCTTGTCGTAACCGCCGCCGCTTGCGAGCTTTGCCTTCAGATCTTGGTACTCTTTGAGCGCAGCCTGAGCCTTAACCTTGTCGCTCCAAAAATCCGCCGCTCCCATTGCGGTTTCGATTTCGGAGATTTTGGCTTGTATTTCTTCTTTCTTTCCCATGAGACGAGTATAACAAATGAGGAGAGGGAGCAGTGCGCTCCCCCCTCGTCTCGTCAGTGGTACATACTTGTCACTTCGGTGAATGCGAGATGTACAAGCAGCACGTCGCGCGGAGCATTGTTCCAGAGTGGCGATTTGATAGTCGCCGGACCCATCGACATGATGCGGCACATGACACCGCTCTCAAATGATGGCGTAACGCCGAATTCAATCTGGAACGAATTGCCACTTGGAAAGACACGTACCAATTTGCCTTTCTCAAGCCCGTACTCAGTGACGTAGTCGTCGGGATATCCGCGTGCGGACTGTCTGCCGTTCGGGAGAGTTAAGTCAAATACGGTGTATTGCGCCATATTGAGCTCCTCTTCTCTGGTTTTGTGCAGCTCCGGCTTTTGAGCAAACTGCTCTCAGCTTACCATCTCTGGAGCCGCCTCGCGGGATCGAACCGCGGACCTTATCTTTACGAAAGATATGCTCTACCAACTGAGCTAAGGCGGCAATCGAAAAAGATAGTACCACAACTACATAAATAAACGAGCGTTATAGGCTCTTTTGCTTGTGGTTCGATTTTTTCTTCCGTTTCCTTTGTTAAGACCGGCATATGTTGAAGTCAGAGAATCGCAGTTGGGACAAATCAGCCGAAGATTGGTCTCCCAATTATGACGCCAATTTCCATCGATATGATCGGCAACTAACGGAACCTCTCCGGTTTTTTTATTTACTTTTGACCACCCACAAATACTGCATTGATTTCCAAATTTCTTTCGCAAATATCTTTTGACCGGCTTTGAAACTACCCCGATACTATTTAGGCCACTAAGCCTGCCCGCTTGCCAGTTCTTTATATATACCTCGCGTTGGTATTCCGACTGACAAGCATTACTACAGTATTTGTAGTACGAACGGTCAGGCTCTTTGCCGCACGTAAGGCATGGCCTCCTTGGTTTCTTTGCATTGACCATACCAACATCATACCAGTATTTAACCCGAAGCGAGGTCCGCAGTTGAGTGGCTCCTCACAACAGACTTGAGTTCAATCGTGAGCCGTTGTCCGGGATTGAACCGGAGACCTCGTCATTACCAATGACGTGCTCTACCAACTGAGCTACAACGGCAACAACGTGAGAATATCACGAGACTGGATACTCCCACAATTCTTCCACGAGCGGTGCGACCGTCGCGTCGTTGATATCTTCGGGCCGGATCGTCGCTTGCGCGAAGATCTGTTTTTCTATCGCCCGCTCGGCATCGAGAAGTTCATCGAACCGCCCGCGCGATGCGGTCAGACCGGTGTCAGCTGTACGCCCCTCGTATCTTTTACGCCCTTCTTCGAGTCTTGCAACCAAAGGGAGTATGCCGTGCGGGGAAACGCGAGTGTCCGCGTATTCGCAGATCTTTTCCTCCCATGAACCACTAGCAAGAGTAGTCTCGGCCTTCGCGAACGCCACGGCATCGATGTATCCAATAACGGGATTGGGTAGCCCCAGCTCGCGTGCGATCTGCTTCGACGCCTCATGCTGGTCGTTCCCGTACTTGTTTTTAAACTCATCTTTCACCCTCTGCCAGTATTCCAAACCCTCCGGCTCAAGAAATTCCGGGATTTGCCCGAGTTTGAATTTGACGATATTTCCCATGTCGTGAAAGAGGCACGCAAGGATTACATCGAGCTTCTCAATAGGCTGTGTAAAGTTGTCGCAGATCAACTTCCCCACCGCTGCGACGCGAAGCTGGTGCGTTTGCAAAGCCGGCATTATTTTGTATGCCGCATAAATCTCGCGCGGTGTTTTCATGGTTAAGCGACTTTTCTCTCAACGGCTGCCCTCGGCTTGGACTGTTCGTTGTCATTCGCCGCACCCTTAAGCTCGAAGAAATTACTGGGCTTAGTGTGCCCTGCCACACGCTCAAATGTGGCGAGCGCTTCGGGCGCGTTGATTATCCCGTCTGTGCAGCCCTCTTTGCGCATCTGCTTTTCAGCGGAATCGAGAACATTCAAGAGTGTACCTCCCTGGCGACGACGCTCGGAAAGCCACAGATGCGTGACGGTGCCGAGGCGCTTTCCCACCTCATCTTGCGCATCGATTTTTATCGCCGCAAATCCGTCTACTTTTTCCCCGTCCATTATCAGAAAAAGTTTGAGGCGATTATTTTCATTCAAACTCTGCAGGTACAGCTTCTTTAAATCCGGCGTCCGTTCCCGCATCTTTACCCGCCCCTCACTTGTATCCCCCGGGTCCCATTCCAAACCCTCGATGGTCGTCTTGTACTTGAAAAACGTCGCTGAGTCATCAATTGGTTTGAAATCGAACCCCTTAGGCTGCTCCGGGCCTTGTGGCATCTCCATCTTTACTCCTCCGCCTTGGATCGTTGTCATATATCAACCATTCTAGCACCCTCCGCCCCCTCCCTGTGGAAATCCTCGTTCTGTTGCCCCCAGGGCTTATTGTGCGTATAAATAAGGAATATGGCTGTCCCCAAGGGCTATTTTGAGGACTATGTGGCACTTTTCCCCCAGGAATTTCAACCATTCCTCATGGGAAAGCTCGCATATAAGAAGATTTTGGAAGCCGAGAAGCGCTTGAAGATTCCTCCTCGCATTTGGCTCGCATTTCTGACACCCCCTGTCCCGGAGGCCGAAGCATACGTGCCCGAGAAGTGCAAACGTATCTGGCAACTGAAAACGGCGATGCTGAAGTCGCTCCCCCACCCGAAAGAATTCCTCGACGTGCGCGACCCGCTGCACCACTCGAGCGAAGCCGTCACACTCGCCCTCCTCGAGACACTGTATGACTTGTATGAGAACAAGGTGCTGCTTCCGGAAGAAAAACGCTACCGGCAGTGGCTCGACGTGGCCAATCACTTCGGTCTCTGGAAACTCCGGTACATGCTTGAGGATGCGGTCTTCAAGACATTCGACCCGGAGAATTTCGCCCTCTTCGAGAGCGTCGTCCAAAAACAGATGTTCATTGACCAACATCTTATCCTTTCCATTCGCGGGATACTCGAAGACGCACTCAGGAAGGCCGGTATCAAGGATTTCAGTATTGAGAACAGGGTCAAGAACATCTTCGGTGTCTACAACAAAGTTGCGCTTAAGAACAAGAGTATCAACGACATCTACGATATACACGGCTTCCGCATACTGACATTGTCCGAAAAAGATTGCCGGAAAGCGATTGAGGTGCTTCACAAACTCTGGCGGCATTTCCCCGAGCGGTACAAAGATTACATCGCAAATCCCAAGGAGAACGGCTACCGGAGCGTACACACCGTACTCAGTTGCCTCGAAGGGAAACTCATCGAATTCCAAGTGAGGACATATGAAATGGACCACATAGCCGCATCGGGCCCCGCAAATCATGCGGAGTACAAGAAATCGTCGAGAACTATTGCTTCTTCTTAGCTCTCGCGGGTGTGGGTGGCTCGGCAACCGCGGCGTACGTATCGGCCATTTTCCAGCAGAGACCGAACATTTCTCGCATACTCGCCGCGATGAGCTTGCTTTTGACGATGATGGCGAGCTTCTCGGGGATTGAGAAATAGGCGACCTTATCATCGTACACATTTATTTCGATCTCGATATTCAAGACGGATTTCGGCAAGAGGCGGCTCTCGCGCAGCTCTTCGACATCTTTCTTCTGGCGCGCCCGCGCCATTTTTGTATCGGGGAAGATCGCGCGTATCGGTATCTTTGCCGCTTTACGCCGCTTGTAGTACTTGGGTACGTACTCGGGCAAGATGTTTTCCGTGTCGTCTATGGACGCAAACGCCAAAATCTCCGTTTTTGACGTCAGCGTGTCTTCGTATGCTGCCACGATGCCCTCCGCTCCCTCATAGAATGCGATTTCCGGCTTGGTGAAGGCTGGATTCATGTAATCCTCAAAATGCTTCAAATGCTTTTTGAAGTTCGAGATGTTGGCCTCGAGCCTCATTTTTCCGTTCTCGAGAATATTGACCAAAATGCCCGGCTCTTGCGGAGTGAAGAAATCCTTCTCGCGGGAGAATTTGCTGACGAACCCCCTGTCCAGAAGGTTGGTCAAAATGACGCTCACGTCAAACGGGGCAAGTTTCGTTTCCTTGCTCAAGGTGGCGATATCCTGCGTTCCGAGCTTCAGACAAGCCAGATACACCTCTGCTTCCTTGGCGTTCAGCCCTATGCTTTCGAGCAATTTGCGGAGCATGCAATAACTCTACGCACGGGGTTAAAAAAAGCAAATGGTTAGTCCTCTAACCATTCATAGTCTTGGACGTTTTCCGTCCTTTCCAATAAGCTTTCCCATGAGGTAATTCTTAGGTTCTCATCACCGGCTTTGTCCGCCAACCTGTTGCCTTTCTCAATCTGCAACTTGAGAAATTCAATGTGCACATCAGCTATCTTTTCGACTAGGTTGTCGATATGCTCATTCGTGGGGAACGTAGAGGCGTGAACTGAAAAACGCCAAGCATTACCACCTTTCTTGCACTGCTCGCTCGGCCATCCCTCACGGTCAAGTGCTGTCTTAAGGTAGTTGTCTCTATACGGAATGCGTAGCTCTCGTTGTTCCGGCGTACCCTCGTTCAGCACGACGTTCTTACGCTCGACTGTACCGATATTGGGAAAGGTCAGCGTGACGATTCCGTCGTAGTCGATAATATTTTGATGAGCGGGATGGACTACCTGACAACCGAAACGTTTTACGAATTCAGGATTTTTTGCAAGACTCGCTTCATCTGGAATGGGAAAAGGTAAATTGGCGGTTTGCAATCTTTTAAATAGGGACCCCGCATATTCCTGTGTGCGCGTCAGCATGTGCTCAGTCATCGCCCCCATATGATCGGCTATCCGGTCACGCTGCTTACGCTTGTCGCTAGGGTCAATGACGCTCCATGTATCTATCCTTGAATCGAGCAGTTGTAACGCGAAACCTAACGCCGCGACGCGACTGATGTCGACGGTCCCCTTGCCTGGGGTCAATACAGATTCTGGATTCCGTAAGACTTTCTCATCTGTGATGTGTTCCAACCAGTGATGCTCCGGGGTTGTAAAAACCGGCTTGCCGTCCTTTCTGACAACATTTCCCTTATCGTCCCGTTGCTCCAGGCTAACCTTTCTGATAGCGACCATTGAAACGTTTTCGATACCAGGACCTTTGCCACCACTATTAATGAATATGTCGCAGCCGAGACGACTGAGGTCTTCGTCGCGATCGTTGCGGCCAACGCTTTGACACCCGTCGACAGCAACCGGCACGGAAGGATAGCGGCTCTTGAGTCTTTGAATAATCATGGAAAGCCCGTGAGTGTTTGGGGTGTAAAACATCTTTTCTTCCCCGGTTTCTTTTCCATTTTCGTCAAGCACGCGGCGCGGCTCGGGGGGCGTTACACCAACCGCATCACCGAAGCGGGTTTTGCTGCTAAGAAAGATTGCTCGCGGGAGTCGCCCATCTTTCCTGGGACTTTCGATGATGCGGACTATGTCATCATAAAATTGATCCGGAGTCTTTGTACGGCGCGTATCGCCGATTCGTTCGTTGATATATGCCGCTTCAAATCGGGCACCCTTATGAATGAGGGGATCCGCCATACTCTCGTATTCCTGCGGTGAGCCGATAAAATAATCTCCCGCAACCATGTTGGGGAATAATTTATCTACAATGTTGCTCATTGCGTCGGTCGCACTTGCATAGAAAACTACTTCGTATTCTCCCGGCATTTTGTAGTACCTTTTTGATTCGCGCGAAGCGAAGCCGAGAATATTTTCATAACTATTCGGTAGTCTTCGAAGAATCTTACAAGCATCCTCGATCCACTCTCTGGCCCACAACCATTTTGCTCCCGCGGCGGTATTGAAATTCTTCGCCAATTCTACGAGACGCTCTTTTGGGACACGCCATGTATCGCGCGGCGGAATGAGCGGCTCGGGCGGAGGTGCTCCCTTCCTGTCTGAATGTGCGTAGGGACCTCTTAGAAGGATTTCCTTATCGAACCACTCATTGGCTCGGATAGTGAGCAGCGTGCGCAATGAATAATCACCCTCTGTGCCCAAAAGCGGAACATCCAAGTAAGGGTCCGGATCTTCCAGGAACGTCTTTACCGAAGAAGCGACTATTCTAACCTTATCTGCATCTTCCGCTGTATCGCTAAATTTAGGTATGCTCTTGAGCAGCGGAATGAAATCGTCCCTAATCTGGCCGTCTCTTACGACTTTCTTGGGGTCTACAATACGTAAGAGGGCTGAGAAGGGGGGAATGCCTCGTCCAAGTGGCCTCACGAAATCCTCGACTATTCGTTCGTACTCTTGTCTTTTAAGACGCAGCACTTCTTCGGTGTCCTCCTTTGGATTAGGTGCATTGAATTTCTCTCCCCGCAACCTGCATATGCGTGAAGCTGCATTGGTAAGTGCTTTCGTTATATCAAGACCCGAGGGTAGTTCCGCGTTCGCACCTGCCTGCCGCTGTCTGTCTTTATACTTTTGCACACTTGCGGGGATTTTTGCTACATCCTGTGCAAGTAACGCCTCCTGGTAGTTGTTGAGGACGAAGACAGCGTCGGCAACAAGCCCGCGCGGCACGTCCGGAGAGATTAGGAGGTGGAACTTGCCGATGTCAAAAGGTGTCTCGGTGCTGTCACCGACAACCCAAGGATTTATTGCGCCCTCCTCTCGCAACAGTTCGCTGAATATACTGAAAGGGTCGGGAGGACTCTTGCCGGGGTCCAGATGCGCCGCTCGAAGTTGTTCCGATTGAAGGAGCTTGGAAAGCATCGCTTTTGATCTCTCATGTATATTTGCTTGCTGTTCCGGTTTTGCGTTTTGAAGAACTTTCGCCGTAATATCTGCGTATACGCCTAAAAACATCTGCATCCCTTCCACAAACGTATTTTCTTCTCTCACCCCTTTTGTACGGGCTTCTGCAAGGCGACTTCGGACGAGGAGCCCTATCTTTTCGGCGGGATCGGAAAAGCGAACGGATCTCTCTTCGGCACCAGGTTCGTTACCGCTGCATACAAACATGAGCCGCGTCATCATCGCCGCTGAATTGCCATACTGTGTTCCCATTGACCTCGCGAGGTCTTGGACCTTGCAAGCAGCGCCGAGATCGAAACCTCTTAATCCTTCAAGCTCTTCTTGGACATGTTTACTGAGCCACGCTTCCCCGCCTTCGCCGGGGTTGAATTTGAGTCCTGCCTCGGAAATAACTCCTTTGGAGAAGAACTTTTCTTTTATGTATCCTGTGCTGAAGAGCTGGTTGTCTGGAACTCCTCTCTTTGCAACATTTCTGCCAAAATCCTCCAAAGCAGCCGCAGGAACTCCCGCATCAAAAAGTGCGTCATACATTATCCGCACATCGTGGGTCCCGCCTTGGTGAGTACGTTGCAATGTCTCGATACGATGGCCGAGCTGAGCTGTACCGAAAAAAACCTGTTGACCTGATTTCACGACACGTTTCTCCATGTCTTCTAGACTTCGTAGGAGAACGGCCAAGTCGCTTTTTATTCCTTTCTCATCAACTTGTTGTTGATCTTGAGATGCCCGCGGACCTCCCAGAGGACCTTTTCCAGGACCTTGATGCGAACGCTCTACCATACATACGATGGTACCATCCGCGCGCTTCCCTCTTCGCTTGCCCTGTGCGCAAAAGGCCACCTTTTCAGGCGGCCTTTTGTCTCACTAGCGCGAGTGACGGGGCTCGAACCCGCAGCCTCTCCCGTGACAGGGGAGTGCTCTAACCAATTGAGCTACACCCGCAACATGCACACAATACTTGAAAATCACTCATTTTTCAATGAAATGCCGACGACAGGAATCGAACCTGTAACCTGAGCTTTATGAGGGCTCCGCTCTAACCGTTGAGCTACGTCGGCTTATTGTATTGTGCTCCGAGTGCGTCCAAATAACCAAGAACTCTATACTTCAAACTTGTTCCCTTCCTGACTCGAAGCGCTAAGACACCATAATACGAATCGTGGTTTTCGTAAACCTTCTTGTTCCTTACTTTTATAAAAACGACTTTGCGAAACTGCGCATCAGGTATATCGAGTAATGTAGACCAGAACTTTCGAACAGTCTTCTCCCGGGGCCGATGTGTGTCATTTATAAATATCTGGGGACGGAACATCTCTTTCGGCACGTCGAACATGCTACGAAACCAGTGGAGCATAAAAGAAATAACTCTTGGGTCTGAATTTGTCACCGCCACCGTACCTGTTCCCTTGATGCCTTCCCCCCAATAAATCCCCAGTCCCGCCAAGAGAACTTCTCGGGGTGTTAAATTATGGAGCTCGTTTTGGGCGTCAAGACGATATCGAGCGATGCTATCTTCCTTTTTCTTTCGATTTACAGCGGCCCCCAGTAACTGTCCGCGACGGGCGCCTTGCTGACCTTGCTCTGTGAGTAATTGGATCTGTTTCTCAGTTAATACAATATCTCGACACCATGAGCTAACGCTCGCTTTTGAGACTTTCAACTCCTCCGCGATAGAAAGAATGCTCCGGCCTTTGTTACGCAGAACTTTCGCCTGGATTCGTTCCTTCGATTTTGCCATATTGATATTGTATATAGCGCGTATACGTACGTCCATTTCATTATCCCCACCTGTGTCTTTTGTGCTACGCTTTAATTCATGTGGGGACACATTTTACAGGCCAACTCCGTACTCTTGGCATTGGCCGGCGTCTTCCTTGTCTACTCTGCCGGCAACGCGATACTGACTTGGTCGTGGAAACAATTCTTGCTCTCGCTTCTGTTATTCGCTTTTTTGGGGGTGACCGAGGTCATCTTTGCCGCCCTGCAAGAGCCCTAAAAAGGAGCGCCATCTGTGCCTTACCAATGCTGGTACAAAACCGGAAGCCATTTTCTTATTAAGGGATCGAGGCTGTATTGTCGCCAACAACGCCCGAACCAGAGCGCGACAAAAACGATGACGTAAATGGCCGCGGCGCCGATGTCGGTGGAGCCCGCGACATATGGCCCCCCAAATCCTTCGGCAGTAGACCAGACGACCAACATCATCGCGATCCCGCCTGCGATGCCGAGCTGAGTAAGTACGCCGAACAACAGACTCAGCGCTATCGCAGTTTCCCCAATCGCCACAACGACGGCGAAAGAATATGGGTCCACGTTTGCCCCATTCACCCACAGATCGATCCATGATTGCACGAGAGGAGGCTGATTTTGTGTACCTCCTACGACGTAAGACGTGAAAGCGTCGAAAAATGCTGGATTCCACTTGAATACAGCATCAACGAGCCACACTGCACCGAAAAGAATCCTGAGTAATGCAAATGGTTTTTCTCCCGATGTGTCCATAATGTCCGGCCGGTATCTCCTCCGACTGTCCTGCAATGGTAGCACTTGCCGCAGCTCTTGGTGCGCTCGTCTGTGCATTGTGGGGGCAGGCTTGGGCAGGACATGGTCACAAATATTTCCTCGCCGCCGCTCGGAAATTTCGCGACCCCGGCTCGCGGCCTCGCCTGCTAGCTCGGCATCGCTCCGCCTTGCAAGTCCGCAGGCGAGGCAAGCAGTTGCCTCGCTCCCCGCACAATCCGAATACTGAAAAAGCCCCCGACATGCGGGAGCCTTTTCAGTATTTGTTGCAAGTATACGACGGGATTGGCACCTGATTTCAGGTTGGTTCGCTGGTCTTAAATCGCCATAGTCACAGGATTTTCTCTCGCTTGACATCCGATACATTAGTCCTTAGGCTGGCACTACATGAAGTTCGGACCATCGACAACAGCGCTGATGCTTTTGACCTCTGGGGCTGCTTTTTTCGCGTCGATTCTCCTCGCGGGTGTACTTTTTGCAGCGCCCGTCGTAAGCTTCGCCACCTCCCCTAGCAGGGGGATCAGTTCATACCACATGGTTGTCAAGGGCAAAGTGAAGTTTTTTAATGAGCGTTTGGCCCAGACATTTGAAGCGAAAGGAACTGCAATAATCGAGGGTTCTGTGATTGGCGATGTGGATAGCGATGGTTTGCCGGATGTGGCTACAGAGATTGTAAGTATGAGCTTAACGGGCACAACATCACGGGGTTTAGCGGTCAATCTCAACAGCAGTAAGTCGAATCGAAGTACGGGTGTGGCCGAACGGCTTGTCCGTATGCCGGTTGGTATAGGGGGAAGCAATATTCCGGCGAATTCTTTCTTTGATATTTTCGTAGAACTAAGACATACTCCTTTTCATAATTCGGTTGCATTCTCCGCAGTACCGGATGAAGCTTTGACTTCCTGCGAACCTGTTCATCTTGCAGGAATCAGTAGAAGCCTAACCGATTTATCCGGAGTTTATAGGATGTCAGGTAAAATCAGCCTGTGTAATCGAAGTGGAGAACCGGTGGGAAGTATAAATTCTTTAGCTATCAACCTTAACTCCTCCAAGTCTAACTAAATATCCCTGACCCGCAACACGACAAAGCCGCGATTTTCATCGCGGCCTTGTCGTTCCTTTGAGCTTTTAGGTCCGTCGGTATAGTACCGACTTCTTGCACTTTCGACGCCTGACGGAACGAGTTCCAAGCGTCACAATTCTGTTGCGGGGGCAGGACTTGCACCTGCGACCTCAAGGTTATGCATACCGCTACGGCTTTCGCCGCTCCACTACCAGTGGATTCGTGGTCTGGACTATACCTTCATCCCTCACGATACTTTTCAAGTATCCGTCTGGGAGCCTGCCATCTAGTCTCTACACCTTTCCCGCCGCCGGCGGGACTTGGCTCGGTATTGCCACCTCGTGGCACGAGAGAGGTTTCACCGAATTTGACAAGTGTTCCGTTCACAATTGCTCGTGAACGAGCCCATATTGAGCCTTGCGAGCTACTACTGCTCCACCCCGCTTTTGTGAGTATAGACGTATACGCCACTGCATGCAAGCACTGGACAACCGACTGATATCCAGAAACCTTGTGTTATCATGCTCGGATGGCTTTCATCCGACTTCGCGAGAAGGCACGCGGTTTGCGGGTAAAGGGAGAAAGCATTGCAGTAATCGCAACGATGCTGAAGACAAGTAAAAGCACCGTGAGCTACTGGTGCCGGGACATCTTGCTATCGGACAAACAGATACAATCACTTGTCCAAAGGCGGAACGACGCCGGCGCCCTCGGTCGCCTACGGGCTGCGGAGAAAAAACGTACTGCACGCATTGAAGCTGTGGAGGTAGAGTCGAGACGTGGCGCCCGGGCAATCGGTTCCCTGAGTCAGCGGGACATATTCATACTGGGTATAGGTCTCTACTGGGGTGAAGGTTATAAGAGTGGAAATGAGGAGTGCGGGCTCACTAACAGTAACCCCGATATTATCCGCTCTTTTGTACTTTGGCTCCGACGTATATATAACATTCCTCTGTCCGACCTGATACTTCGTGTATCTATCAACCAAAAACATCGCCATAGAGTGGCGGATGTCGAGCGATACTGGTCAAAAATTTCGGGGATTCCTCTTTCGCAGTTCTCAAAGGCGAGTCTGATTAAGGCGCGCTCTCAAAAGGTATACTCCGACCCGGAGCAACACTTCGGCACACTTCGCATCAAGGTTCGTAGAGCAACCGCTTTGCGGCGCAGAATTCTGGGGTCGATTCAAGAACTCGCAAGACAAACTACTCAATGAAGCGGGATTCTTTCAGCACTCTTTCGTACAAAGCGACGACTCGACGCGTCTCGCGCGCCGTGAGCTGGTGCGCGCTGCCGTCGTGCGCGATCTTGTTACGGATCTTGTGAGCCTCCCACGCGAGATCGATCGAGTTGAAATCCGTGCGGTCAACGCCGCGCATTTTGTCTGCCATCGTCTCACCCCTATAACCTCTCACATCGAGGAGCTCGTTGAGCATGATGTCTGCCTCGAGTATCGCGAGCCGCCACGACTGCTCGGAATCACTGTTTGCTTGTTCCAGTATTCTGTTCCAGCGTAACTGCGTTTTCGGCACATCATGCGCCACGACCGTACGCTGCGCCGCCGCAAATTTACGTCTTTCGAGCTGGCGTATCTGAAAAACTCGTATCGAGCAGTAGATCGAAAGCGCGCCCAGCAACAACGAGATGAGAAGTGAGAACGCGACAAAGGTGCTCCACTGTTGGAAAAGTCTGTCGTACGCTCCAGGCGCCGACGCCGTCTGTAGATACTGAACGATCTGCGGAGCGGTCACTGGGGCCGTAATGGGCGTGGCGAATGGTGACGCTTCTCCCGAAGGCGCCGCGACTCCGGTGCCTGCGATGCTTACCACCGCACCGGGAATCCACTTGAATGCGACCTCGCCGAGAAACCAAAGCGCCGACCCTATTGAGCTGCCGGGTGCGGGATTGGAGTCCATGGAGAGATTATAACCTAAACCAACACGAGGGTGTGCCTGCCATAGGCAGGTCGAGTGTTGGCCGAAGGCCGATGCGAGAGGTTTACGTCGGCATCAGCAGATGCCGACGCGCCATTAGCGGGATCAGACATCTTTGCCGATGGCAAAGAGTGTCTGTTCCCCGCCCCACGCACCGATTATCTGAAATCCTACAGGCAGCTTTTTTCCATCGCGCTCCACGGTGCCACCAGGCACCGATATTGCGGGTACTCCTGCGAGATTTACAGGCACCGTGAAAATGTCTTCGAGATACAGTGATACGGGGTCATTATTTTTCTCGCCGAGTTTAAATGCGGGAGATGGCGTCGTCGGCATGACAATCGCATCTACGGATTCAAACGCTTTTGCAAAATCGGCGCGTATAAGCTCGCGCGCCGAGCGCGCCTTGCGGTAGTACGCATCGGCGTATCCCGAAGAAAGTACGAACGTGCCGACGAGGATGCGACGGCGTGTCTCAGCGCCGAATCCCGCGGCGCGCGTCTTTGAATACACTTCCCCGATGACATCCGCGGGGACGGAAAGCCCGTAGCGGATGCCGTCGAGCCGCGCGAGATTCGTAGAAACTTCCGCAGGGTTAATGATGTAGTACACCGCAAGCGCGTACTGCAAAGACGGTAGCGCAACGTCAGTGACCGAGTATCCCTTATCTTTTAGCGTCTGCAGTGTGCTCTCGAATTGCGTCCGTATTTCCGGATTCAAATCTGTAAGAAACTCCCGCGGCACCCCAAGCTTTTTCGGGTTTCGGATTTCGGATTTCGGATTTTCTATAGAGGTACTGTCCATCGCGTCGTGACCGCGAATCGCATCGAAGAGGATTTTTGCATCATTCACGTTCTTCGCGAGCGTGCCTATCTGGTCGAGCGAGGAAGCTGCGGCGATAAGGCCGGAACGGGAAACAGCGCCATATGTGGGCTTCAGCCCGACGACGCCGCAAAATGCCGCCGGCTGGCGGATAGAGCCGCCCGTGTCGCTCCCGAGCGCGGCAAGCGCCATTCCTGCCGCCACAGCCGCAGCCGAGCCGCCTGAGGTGCCGCCGGGCACGCGGGATGTGTCGTGCGGATTCTTGGTGGGGCCATAGGCCGAATTTTCCGTGGAGCTGCCGAGCGCGAATTCATCCATATTGGTGCGGCCGAGAAATACAACGCCCTGCGCTTTTAATTTTGAAATGACAGTCGCATCGTATGAGGCGTGATAATTTTCCAAGATTTTCGATGCGGCCGACACGATACGACCTTCAATGAGCATATTGTCCTTGACCGCAATAGGAATTCCCGTAAGCGGCTGCGACTTGCCCGCCGCAATCATCGCATCCGCCGCCTTTGCCTCCTCACGTGCCGAATCAGTCCATACTTCTAGGTATGCGTGGAATTCTCCGTCTTTCTGGGCAATAGCATCCAAATATGCGTTCGTAAGTTCGAGCGCGGAATATTCTTTGGCGTCCAATGCGCGACGAGCCTCCGCAATCGTTAGTGTCGACAAATCCATATCATTTCTTCTTTCGCGAAATTACTTGCTTTACCGCAACCCGATTGCCCTCCCGCGCTGGCGCAGCGTCCAAAAGCGTCTTCGTGTATTTGCCGCTCTCAATAGGATTCTCATCCGCCCGCATCACATTGCGCAGAGCAGGTGTATTCGCCTCTCTTCCGGTGCTCGCGGCTTGTATCGTCTCAACAAACTTCAAAATTGCCGGAATCTCTTTTTCCAACTGAACCATTTCACCTTCGGGGATGTCGAGCCGCGCGAGCTTAGCAAGTGCGGCAACATCAACTTTAGGCTGAGTCATTGCAATACTATACGCACAAACAGCCCTTCTGTCAGCCCGGATATCGCGTTATTTCTCCGGCGGAGTAACTTCCCCCGCATAACTCGTCCTCATTGCCTTTTGCAGATCTTCGGAACGTGTCGCGATGCCGTTACCGAGGAGCCATCGTACTTTCACGTCTACCGCGACATCCGTCTGGTCATAACAAGGAATGCCCCCCGCCTTGATAGCGGCAACGCCACCCTCATAGTGAGCGGCCACCATGCTGCCACCGGGAAATTTCGTTGTGATGAAAATAGGCACCTGATATTCTTCCGTCGCCTGCTTAATAACAGGAAGCATGTTGTATTGTCCTTCGGAACATACGTTCCCCTCTCCGAGCGATTTCAATATCATTGCAGAAATGCCACCGCCCGTTATAAAACCGAGAACAACATTCGGATCTATGCCCGGTGTGAGTTCGAAACTGATGACACCTCTGCCGAATTTCGGCGCGAGATCCAATTTCCCGTTCGAGTCTTTCTTCATGTGTATTAGCGGCAGTCGTAAATGCACTCCCCTTGAGTCGATCTCGCCTACCTCCGGGTAAGAGGGCGACTCGAAGGCATCGAATTTCCGCTCGCTCATCTTGAGGGAACGACAGCCGAGGAGTACCTTGTCCCAAAAATTTAGGAGGACGTCGGCAACTTCCCGATCTATCGCCTCATCCAGCGTCCTGAAAAGATTCTCAAGGTTGAACCTTCCGTCGCCGCCCGGCTCGTAAATCGGATTTTGAGCTCCTGTAAGACAAACGGGGATTCGAAGACCGCTCTTGCCGACTTCCCTTCCGTGAAGGGCGAGAGCGAGCGCAGTCGTCGTGTAAGCGAGCGTGTCGGTACCATGCACGATAGCAATGCCGTCATATCCTTCCTCGTCCTGTGCCTTTTTAATCCGAAAAATGAGCTTCTCCCAGTCGTTCGGCGTCATGTTGGAGCTGTCTTTTGACGTGACGAACTCAAAGGTGATTTTCATGTCCTTCCCGAGCGCTGCAATGGTCGGCTCGCAGGCATCCTGGAATACTTTGCTATCTTTCGGGGGCATTAAAATCGTCTGCCCGTCGTGCTTTTCCGCAACGAGTCCGATGGTACCGCCGTTGTAAAGAAAGAGTACCCGTTTTTTATTTACCATAGCTTCTGTGTATCTTATTTCATCAAATTACTCTTGTCTAACACATTGAGGAACTCAGTTTCCGTAAGTATCGTCACATCCAACGCGCGGGCTTTGTCTAATTTTGTGCCCGCTTCTTCGCCCGCTATTACCGCCGTCGTCTTTTTGGATACCGAACTTGATACTTTGCCGCCTAAAGCGCGGATGCGCTCGGTCGCGTCGTCGCGCGACATTGATTTCAAGCTGCCGGTAAGGACGTAGGTCTTGCCCGCAAGTGGCAAACTCTTTTTCTGCGCCGCGGGAGATTTTACGACGAGTAGCTTCTTGAGCCTTGCGAGCAACTTGAGATTTTCTTTATCGTGGAACCACTCATGCACCGCTTTCGCCATGATATCCCCCATCCCGTCAATCGCATTCAACTTCTCCTCACTTGCCGAGGCGAGCGCATCAAGTGTGCGGAATTCCTGTGCCAGAAGAATTGCCGTTTCTTCACCGATGTGCGGGATGGAGAGTCCGACCAAAAGCCGCGCGAGCTCGACTTCCCGCGAGCGCTGAATGGATTCGATAAGTTTCTTTGCCGACACTTCCGCAAAGCCTTCAAGCGGCAAGACATCGCCCTCAGTGAGGGTGAAAATATCATCGAAATGTTGTATGAGCCCGTTTTCGAGCAGAAGGTCGACGGTCCTTTTGCCCAAGCCTTCTATATCGAGCGCATGCTTGCCCGCAAAATTGTGGAAAACGCGCCGCGATACCGCAAAGGATTTTTTATCCACGCAGCGCCAGGCGGCTTGTCCTGGGATTCTCTCGATGCGCCCGTCGCCGCCGCATTCGGGAATGTGCGTGGGCCATTTGAACGACTTTGCTTTTTTTGGCCGTAGGTCTTTAACCACTTCGACGATTTCCGGAATAACGTCTCCTGCTTTTTGGAGCACCACCGTATCGCCTATGCGCACGTCTAGGCGGTTAATTTCATCCTCATTGTGCAAAGTCGCGCGCGAGACGGTCGTACCCGCGACTGAGACCGGCTTCAAGTGCGCGACGGGCGTCACGACTCCCGTTCTGCCTATCTGGAAGACGATGTCTTCCAGTACCGTCGTCACTTGCTCTGCGGGGAATTTGAAAGCGATGGCGAATCGGGGCGCTTTGCCGGTGTAACCAAGTATATCTTGGTACTGTTTTTCATTGACCTTGAGTACCACACCGTCGGTCCAGTAATCTTCTTTCCCCTTCTTTCCCGACGCTCCGACCTTGTCGGAGGTCGGGATCCCGACCCTTTGGCGTCGGGGTTTCCACGTCTCCCAGTAGCTGATACAGCCTTCGATGTCCTTCGCGTGGATGTGGTGCGGGTTTACTTTGAATCCGAGTTCACGCATATAATCAAGCTCTTGTGCCTGAGTAGGCGGCATCTCTTCGCTCGTCTCAGCAACATCATAGATAAACATATCGAGCTTGCGGGAAGCGGCAATCGAAGGGTCCAGCTGGCGAATGGAGCCCGCGGCGACGTTGCGCGGGTTTGCATATAGGAGTTTACCCGCTTTTGCTTGCGCCTTGTTTAGCGCTTCAAGATTCTTGGAGCTCATCCATACTTCTCCTTCGACGATGATGTCGACGGGGCGTTCGAGCGAAAGCGGCACGGATTCTATGGTCTTTATATTTTGCGTGACATCCTCGCCCACGGCACCGTCGCCGCGCGTCGCCGCAGTAACGAGGACTCCTTTCTGATATTCCAAAATGACCTTAAGACCGTCAATTTTGAGTTCGCATACATACGTGGGTTTCACGTCACCGAGTTTCGGTCGAAGAAAACGCTTCACGCGTTCATCAAACGCGCGGATATCTTCCGGTGAGAACGCGTCGTTGAACGACCACTGTGCCACCTTGTGCCGCACCTTTTTGAAGCCGGGCAGAGGCTTCCCCGCTACACGCTGCGACGGAGAATCGGGTGAGGTGAGGGAAGGGTGCGCCGCCTCTAGTCCGACAAGCTCGCGCTTCAGCGAATCGAGTGCTTCTTGCGATATCTCCTCCTTGTCGTAGACGTGGTAGAGGCGGCGGTAGCGATTGACCGCCGTTTTCAGCTTCTCATACCTTTCTTTTACCTCCTTTGGTATCGCGGGCATTCAACCATCATACTAGAGCTAGTAGTGGAGTTCCACGGAGCGTTGTAGTGCCCGCACGCTCGTCCCGATAGAAGCGCAATTTGTACTATACCCATCAGCATGGACGATGGTCCGCACTGGATCCGTCGGCGAGCCAGAAATACACTCCCCGCTGCCATTGAATGTGCCCTGACATTTTGTGACCGACACCTGCGCACAAAGATTGCCGGAACCAGCGACCGTCACATCCTGGAAGAGGTCCATTTGTGCTGATGTCATCGTATAGGGATAGGATGGTGGATCAGGACGGTCCGGACTGAATGGCGTCAATGGTTGCCCGTCGCACAGCGGTCCGGGCGGGTCGGGGATAGTGCACCCCGGACTTATCGCCGTCGTGGAACTCGCAAAATAGTTGCAGCGAAAATCCCAGTACAGTGCGCATTCGGCGGCAGTATCGGCCGCGTAGAACGCGAATTGCGAATCACGTCCGAGAGCTGAGAGTGTGATCTGTTTTTGGGCGATGCCAAATATCGCGGCCCCGACCGCAAGGACGACAGAAGAAACGAGTGCGGCAAGCAGGAGCGTAAAGCCGCGCTCCGATACCCGACTTCTACCGTTGTGTTTTTGTTTTTTCATAGTCGTCATTGAGCTGAATCGTCGTTGGCCCACCGATACAAGTTCCCCGAAATATTGAACGTGCGGGTCTGGATGGAGCCCGTCCGCCAGGAAACAGTGACTGAGACGCGTATTTCCTGCGGCACACCACCGGTATCCTCACTGACGACCGTCGCGCGCACGATGCGCGTGAAATAGGTCTCATCCCAACCACTCTCGTATCCGTACAGAGGAAGGTCGGAAGCAATATTGGTCTGAAGCGGCGGGCATGTCTGCCCGGGATAATCTAAACACCTTGTTATCGCAAGTGCGGGGTCTCCCTTCCGCGCATCAATCGTAAAAGAATTATCTTGGGTGGCGGTCGTTATGGGTATTTGCCCCAAAATATCGATCCCGCTTTGCCCTTGGGTAATCTTGAGTACCTGCGCATCACGGATACTCCGGAGCGCCTCGATGGCTTCTTGAGCGAGATAAAAAGCGGTGATCTGATCGCGCGCATAATAAGCGGTCGAAAGGCCTTTCGATGCAAGCGTCATCGGCGCGACGATCGCGATCGAAAGAAGTGAGATCGCGATGAGCGTTTCGATGAGCGAAAACCCCGCACTCCGTGCGCCGTACGTAGTATGTAGTATTTGGTATCTGGTATGGATGCCGGCCGTTCCGTATTTTCCATACGATATACGATATACGATATACGATATACTTTTCTTCATATTCATAGATCGAGTACGCGTTGGACCGCGGTCGCTTGGATGTGGAACGTGGTGTGTGCTGTCGTGCCGGAAGCCCCGGCGCTTCCCTTGATAACGATAACGACCTTCGGCTGCACCGTGTCCGATTGTTGTGTCCCAATAACATAGAAGAGCATGCTGTCGATGGACACCTCAGGGGCGGTGATGGGGACCGCGCCTGCGATAGAGCCGGTCGTCGAGCGCTCTAGCTGGTGGGTTGTGCTATTGAAACGATATACCCAGCGGGACTGCAATGGGTCACCGAATGGTTTGAATGATATTTGTGTGCTGCCCTCCGCACAATCGTGCGGATTCAGGGGGTCGATCACCGTACAGCCCGCTGAACCGGCATCGTAGTCACTGCCCATGCGCACCGACCGCACCGTTCCGTCGAGCGCGATGTTCAGATTATTCATCACGGATTGTAGAGCCTGCGCCTTTCTGTTCGCAGACACGAGAGACAAGAGGGCCCCGACGCAAACTACCATAACGACCGCAAAAAGCGCGGTTGCCACTATCATCTCGATGAGAGTAAACCCACGCGTATGGCGTATGGCGTATGGCGTATGGCGGGAAGTCTGATTTGCCTTTTTCTGAGTTTTCTCCTCCATATTCTATACACTATACTTCATACTTTCTACTGTGAGGATTCCTTTTTCACCGATATTTGCCCGTTGGCCTCTACGAGCACGCTCATAACATCACCACGCGGCGAAATGAGGACAATTCGCGCGCTATCCGCACAAATACCGGCACCGTACGTGCATGCTACCCCGTTCGCGCTGATCCATGCGCCCGGTTCCGGTCTCTTAAAGACAATGTCGAGCTGCGTAGCAGGCGATGCATCCTTGCACAGGGCCCAGCTAGTCCCCTCCGGTGCACAGAGGTCGATTATCCTGAAACCGCCGCTTATTGTGTATGGCGACGGAGGGACGTTCTCACTCACAACGTACAGACCGTCTTGGTCGACATCCGCGAAGAGTTCATAGTGCTGCGCATCGTTCTTTAAAAAATGCATGCCGTATCCCGATTCAAAACACGCCGATCCCGGCTCTGAACAATTGGTACCAAATCGTTGTACGGAGATACCGTAGACCTGCGCCTGTCGTATCGAGAGCGCAATATCATACGCGAGGTTTTGGAGCTGTACGACGCCTCCGAACCGGTTATTGCTTACTAGGACGACGGAGGAGACGACCGTAATGATGGCGGTAACGACCAGCAGTTCTATGAGGGTAAAAGCCCGAGAGCTTGTAGTGGATCTATTCCGTTGATCGATGAGAACCATAATATGATGCAGCTCAGTATGAGAAAAGGCCCGAATGGGATCTCGCTTTTCATTGTAAACCCCCACACCAAATTCCGCGAAGTTTGAGTGGGGGTAAACTTCTGAACAATTCGACGCCACCACTCCGACGATACGACGAGGAGTGGCGCACTCACAACTCCCCCCACAATGAACGCACCGAAAACCGCGAAAAGACCCTCTGCGGGGCCGAGCAGCCAGCCGATACCAAGAGCGAGTTTTGCATCACCCAATCCCATCCACCTTCCGTGAGAAAAAAACCACAGTGCAAAAAGTGGAAGGGCTGTAAGTGGCCCTGCCAAAACCATCCAAGTAGAGAAGGATCCTATATGAGGTACCAAGAATTGAAAGAGGAGTGCAAGACCCGCAAACGCGTACGCCCATTCGTCGGGAATTATCGTATGGAGCATGTCGTATGCAGCTATACAGATGAGTAGCGCAAGAATGATGCCGCCGATGATCTGTGAAAACATGGGCAGCGACGAGGCACCTATGAATCCGAAGCCGACGGCCGTAGCCGCTTCAACGAGCGGGTACTGGAAAGAGACGCGCGCTCGACACACACGACACCTGCCCCCTAGTGCGAGCCACGAGACGACGGGTATCATGTCGTACCATCGAAGTTGGGTGCCACAGCTCATGCAGCCGCTTCTGCCCAAGGTGGAGCGCACGCCGTGGCGAAGAACGACGACATTGAGAAAACTGCCGACGATAAGGCCGAAGAGTCCGAACACGATCGTGGTCATTGAAAAGAGTATACAGCACGAACCCCGCCATAGGCGGGGTTCGTGCTGGTTTTTGTCTTGGCCCGCGCGTGCTCGCGCGTGCCTGACCCGCCTCGTATCTGCCTTCGGCAGACATTCGGCCCCTACGGGCGCCCTCTTCGGGCGGGGTCACTTACGGCTTCACGTCGTAGATCTGTGCCAATGTTCCGTCAAAGTCGCCACCTGCGAGCGCCGTTACGTCGGCATTGGTGACCCATGCTCCGGTCGTGGGACTTGTACAGACCGTCCCGCCCGTCGAGTCAGCGTCGCTACTGAGGGCAGTGTGGCCAGTCGTCTCAAGTTTGGCACCCAAATGGTAACTTGTGCAAGTCGTGCCGGAAGGCGCAAGACCCGCATATGCGTAGCTAAGATTGCTTGATGGGTCCTTCGGGAGCGTCGAGATAAATCCTTCGCTTACGAGATTGGTCGCATAGAGCGCCTGTGTCGGGTACACGCTGTGTGCATCGTAATAGAGCTCAAGGGCGAGCTGGATCTGCTTGATATCTGCGACACGGCGCGCATCACGGCCCTTTTGTCGTGCGCTGTTGAGAGAGGCGAGGACGATGGAAGAAAGAATTCCGATGATCGCAATGACCACCAGGAGCTCAATCAACGTAAAGCCCTTTTTATAAGATGTTTTCATGATAAACGAGAAATTACCTATTAAATTACCTTGATAACTAGTCTGACTATTGTATACCCCCGGCACGACTGGACAACTTCATATGTGCATAACCGGACGGTTCGTCGGAACGTGCTCGTTCCGACGTGAACCTTCTCCCATCGGCCTATGGCCGACAGTCGAACCGCCTTCGGCGGCACCTCGCGGTGGGTTCAGAAGCTGGAAGCAATGTTGTAAATAGGCAAGAGGACTGACGCGAGAAGTATCGCGACGCCGACGGCTAGGATAACGATCATTAACGGCTCAATGAGGCCAACGAGCGTGTCGACGGCGTTGTTCACTTCTCGACGATAGAATCGGGCCATAGTCTCAAGTATCTTCCCCATATTCCCCGTCTCCTCGCCGATCTTCACCATGGCGACCACAATACCCGGGATCTCCCGATGCTTACGCAAGGCCTCAGAAAGCGGCATACCGCCCTTGACGTCGTTCGCCGAATCAGCGAGCACTTTTTCATAGACCGCATCCCCGACTACCAATCCCGTTATCTCGAGGCCACGCAATACCTGAATGCCGCTTCGAAGCATTGTTGAAAGGTTGTCGGCGATGCGCGAAAGAAATATCTTGCGATATATGTTGCCGATCGCCGGCGATTCGAGACGTGCGCGCGAGAGCATTTCTCTACCGTGTGCTGTGCGCGAGAATCGATATAGGAAGACCGCTCCTATCACGACCAATATGAGGATGAGAGCAATATAGCGGGTGAGGAATTGTGAAATGCCGATCACGATCTTTGTGTAGATCGGTATGCCCTGCCCAGTCTCTTGAAGCATGTCCGAAAGGTGCGGGATCACGAGCGTCATCATGAGTACCATGACCACAATGAACGTGAGCATGATGAACGCGGGGTAGACCAACGCGTTGCGAGCCTTTTGGGTAAGTTCGTAATTGCGGTCAAGGTAGTCGGCAAGGTATGCGAAGGTCTCATCGAGTTTTCCTGATTCCTCCCCCGCGCGCACCATGTTCACGTAAAAAGGCGTGAATACGTCGGGGTGTCGTGCGAGGGCTGCCGAGATCGAGCTACCACTTTGCAGATCGTTGCCGATAGCCGTCAATTTCTCGCCTAAGGCCGGAGTGCGTGCTTCCGCCGCAAGCAATCGGAACGCGCGGAGGGCCGAGACCTGCGCTTCGAAGAGCGTCGTGATCTGCCTTGAGAGCATGACGACGTCCGCATTATTCACGCGGTCAAAGAACGAAAAGCGTTGTGACAAAAGCGTCTTGCTCTCGGCAGGATCGATACCGGATATAACAAGACCGCGACGCTGAAGTGCCGCAATTGCCACGTCCATATTGACGGCATCAATGGTTCCTTGCCGCTGGTTCCCTTCCGCGTCAAGGGCCGTGTACTTGAAGATGGCCATACGTTAGAGAAGTTTTTGCAGGACGTTCGGGTTGAGCGAGTGTTGGTATGCGCTCTCGGGAGTAATCTCGCCGCGCGCTACCAGCTCGGCAAGCGAACGGTTCATGTCGATCATACCCTCCGTCGAACCGGTCTCTATCACGGTGTTGATCTCGTGTGTGCGTTTCTCGCGGATAAGGTTGGCGACGGCCTTGTTGTTGATGAGCAATTCATAGCATGGGATCCGTCCGCCGGAGATGCGTGTAATGAGCCGCTGAGAGAAAATCCCGGCCAAGGACGCGGCAAGTTGGAGACGTATCTGGTCTTGCTGGCCCGGAGGGAACGTATCGATGATGCGATCGATGGTCTGCGCAGCGTTATTGGTATGCAGAGTCGAGAATACGAGGTGGCCTGTCTCGGCCGCGGTCACGGCGGCCGCCATAGTTTCCGGTCCACGCATCTCACCGACCAGGAGGACGTCTACGTCCTCACGAAAGGCCGAGAGAAGCGCCGAGGCAAAGTCCTTGGTGTCGATACCGACCTCTCGCTGGTCTATGAGTGACTGTTTTGGCTCAAAAATGTACTCTATCGGATCCTCGATAGTGATGATGTGCTCCATGCGCTCGGTATTAATGAGCTCTACCAATGACGCGAGCGTCGTCGTCTTGCCCTGCCCCACAGGCCCTACCACCAGAAAGAATCCTTGCTCCTTACGGGCAAATGACGTAAGTATCTCCGGAAGATTTAGTTCTTGGATGGACAGTATTTTGTTGGGAACGAGGCGCAGCGCTATCCCCACAGCCCCGCGCTGGATAAATGCATTGCCCCTGAAACGGAACTTGTCGGGGCTTTCGTAGGCAAAATCAATTTCTTGGACCTCGTTGAATCGGCTCTCTTGCGTGGGGGTAATGAGTGCCTTAAGAAAGCCGCGCGTATCCTCGGTGGTAAGGACCGCCTCCTTGAGCATCGGACTGAGCGAGCCAGAAACACGAATCGTGGGGTGCGCGCCGGTAGAGAAGTGCAGGTCCGAACCGCCCTCGTGCACGAGAACGTTGATATACTTTTTCAAAAGTGCCGGATAATCATTCATATGTATATAGAGAAATGATACCAGTATTACGCGTGACGTTTTGAAAGCTCTTCACTGACCGTGTTGACAACTTCCGACGGGATCATGCTCGCCTTCACGATATAACGTGAAGCGCCCATCTCCATCGCCTTTGTTTTTTCCGATTCATCGCTTTGGTTCGTGAGCGCGATCTTGAGCGAATTAGTCGCAAGACGCTCATCAGAAATTGCCTTTAGGAATGAAAATCCATCGAGCTCTGGCATGGTCAGATCAAAGAGGAGCACGTCGGGCTGGAATCCGCCGCGCAAGACGCCGAGCGCCTCATTTCCTGATAAACACGCTTCGACCGTATATCCGCTTTGAGAAAATTTCATCCCGTACATATCCAAAAGGAACTTGTCATCATCGATGAGAAGAATTGTCCCTTTTTTTGCCGGTGTATCGGCCGCCCCGTTAGAGGCCTCTTTATTTGTATCTGCTTGGTTCACCCCGTTAGAAGCCATAGGATATTGGGCAATAAATTATAAAGTACATACTGAAAGATATTTTACGAAGCTTCTAACGGGGTTCATACATTTATTGTTTTTTGAAACGCGAAGCCTCTAACGGGGTCATACATTCGTGGCCCCAGGCGTCTCCGCCTCGGGCGAAGCTTCTTTGTCTGCGGGCTCCGCTCCCACTTCGTGGTCCTCATCGCCAGCGAGCAAAAGCGTGGAGAGGCCATTCACTTCAGAGAACGGAACGCGCTTATCGAACGCTTTAATCATAGCATCCTCTTGCATGGTCATCATGCCTTGTGCACGCGCCGCCGCCCAAATGCGCGAGTCGACCGGATTGTCGAGTATGATCTTCTCGATATCTGAAGACATTTCGAGGACCTCGAACACTGCCTGGCGTCCGCGAAGACCAGTCGGACAGGTCGGAGTGCGTACCGGCTCATACACCACATCAGGCACCTTAAAGCGATACTTTTCCGGAAGAGACCCGAGTTGTTTCTCGATGCTTTTGCGTTGCGACACGCTGAGCGCGGTTTCTTGCGCCGCATCAGGGCAAAAGGTGCGCACGAGCCGCTGCGCGATGGAAAGAATAAGGACCGGCGGGATGAGGTATGGATCAACTCCCATGTCGATGAGGCGCGGAATAGTACCGATCGCATCATTGGTGTGTATCGTCGACAACACCAGGTGGCCCGTGAGCGCCGCCTGGATGGCAAGTTTAGCGGTCTCGCCATCGCGTATCTCGCCCACCATGATGACGTCCGGGTCCTGGCGCAGGGTCGTGCGCAAACCATTGGCAAACGTGTACCCAATCTCGGGACGCACCTGTGACTGAATGACCCCCTCGACGTAATACTCGATAGGGTCTTCAAGCGAGAGGACGTTCTTGTGTTCACGATCGACCTCTGAGAGCATCGAATACAGTGTCGTCGATTTTCCGGAACCCGTCGGTCCCGAGATAAGGACCAGTCCGTGTGGAGCGGCGACCGCTTTTCGTATCGCTGTTAGATTGCGTGGCGTGAGGCCTATTTGGTCGAGAGGAATGAATCCTTGATCGCGGTCGAGGATACGGATGACCACCTTTTCCCCGTTGTACGACGGGAATGTGGATACACGGAAGTCGATCTGACGCGTGTCTATCGACGCCGAAAAGCGACCGTCTTGCGGCTTGCGCATTTCGTCGAGCCTGATAGAAGCGAGGACCTTCACGCGCGCAACGAGCGCGCGGTGCGTGCTGAGAGGTAATATGACGCTCGTGTGTAATTCGCCGTCGACACGATAGCGGACGCGTACACCGGATGGCTGCGGTTCTATGTGTACGTCGGACGCTTTCCCATCAACGGCGTATCGTAGTATTGTCGAAACGATCTTGATTGTCGGCGCGTCTTCTTGGATATTTGCTCTGCCCTCACCTGGGCCTCTTCCTATAGAGGGGTCTTCGAGGTCGAGAGAGGAGTTCTCGTGGTCGCCTGTTTTTCCTTTTTCTTGTTTGCTCTCTGTCGCAAGATCCGAGACTGCTCGCTCAACCTCACCACCGAGCCCACGATACATTCCCAATACATGATCGAAGTCGTCCTTGCTGATCTGAAAGATTTTGAAAGGCATTCCAGACGTCCGTGCGATGAAATTAAGCGCATCGACACCATCGATGTTAGTCGGGTCCAGCATTCCGACTTCAAGAACACCTTCCGTAACACCAATCGGAACTAATCCGTAATGGGTCGCTGACTCCTCGGGTATGTACCGGAGTATCTCATAGGCGATCTTGGTCTCTCCGATAGTGCGCACCGGCACATCCCCAATAGGCTGAGCGCTTGTTCTAGGTGCCGTCGTGGTTCCCTCTCCCGGCATACAACGTTATTGACCTCTGGGCTGGAAAGTTTGTGTCCCCTTGGTGCTGCTCGCCGACAGCTGTGACGGAGAAGAAAATGGAGCGAACGGGTTCGTACGACCAACAGGCTCCTCGATTATCTCTGTCGAAAAGTCCTTTAATTGCGTGAATGTGGGATCTGAAAATACCGTGCCATCCAACTTGACCGCTCGCAGTGTGAGCAGGGTCGGGACGATGCCTTGATCGACCGAGGAGGTACCCGCTGTAGCCGGAGTAGAAGTAAGGTCGGGCGCTGCGGGGGTCGACGACATGCCATACCACACGCCCCCCGCGACAAGAAGCGCGCACGCAACGAGTATGAGTTTATGTTGGAGAAGCGTTTGCATATTATTTAAGCCAGTACGTTCGGAGTGAGATGTTAAAAACGTAGAGTGGTTCGGTCGACTTCACGGGAGCTGTTGCTTTCGCACCAGACGTCAGGAACGGATTCGTCGCACTTGACGCAAAAGAAGCAGCGTTCCCGGATGGTGTGATCGAGAGGGAGACGAGATCAACAATGCGCAAGCTCGCCTCAAGGTCTGTCAAGAATCGTACGAATTCGGAGTACGTGGTGACAGTGCCGAACGTTAGTGTGAGCGAATCATACTTTTGATTTGAACCACCGACCGCTCCAATGACCGATGATCCTTTTGTCACCTGTTTTTGTGAACTCGAAACGTCAACATTCTGGAGAGCGAGCCCGTGGTCTTCTGCGAGATTGTCGAGGTCAAGAATAAGGCGTACGTTGTCCACGTGGTCGGGTAGCAGTTTCTGGAGGCGGTCTAGGTCTGCTGGGCTGAACGTATTGAAACGCATGAGCAGCGTCTGTTTCAACTGCTGAAGTTCTGTGGCTTTGTTAAGTGCCGCATCGTATTGCGCGATGGTGCCCCGCGTCCCCTGCACTTTGTCGTACGCGGGTTTTGTGTACCAAAAGAATATGCTCCCTGCGAGAACGACACCGACGATTGCAATAATGAAGCGCATATGATCAGTTTTGAGGTGTGGCCGAAGATTTTGGTGCTTGTGTGGAAGTAGCTGTGCGTGCGTCGAACGGAGATGTGCTTTGAGCCGGCGCGGATACGTTCTGAGTACCTGTCTCTTGGCTCCCGCCCTCACCGCTGAAGCGAATCGCTGCCGAATTCACGGTGGCGGAGAGTTTGAAATGAACGCCGTCTGCTTGTCGTGTGATATTGGAGAATATCGGGCTTGTAATCACTCCGTTTTTGCTGAAAAGATCCGCCTGGAGCGCTATCGAGTTTACGCTTTGTGCGACTCCAGCCATAGCTATGGACAAATTCGATGAATCAGCTGATTGAATATCCAGCGTCTGGAATGAAACGGTTTGCAGTGTCGCAGCCTCAAGTGCCGAGAAAAAACGCGACGGGGCGAGGTGCCTGCTCAAGATCTGATCGGCTGCGTGCATGCGATCGTCAAGCCGCGTGAACTGTTGCACAAGAGCCGGCTGAAATGCCGCTTTCGCACGTTCGAGCTGGGACAATTTTGCGCTACTTTCGGTCGTCAGATATTGTCCATACAGAAAAACACCGATCGCAAGAGCGGCCGATGCGACAAGAAGCACTATTGCACAGAGGAGAAGAAGATCGCTGAGCCCTCCACCTCCGCTACTGCGTGCGGGAGGTGCGACCGACGTGTCATGCGGTATGAATGAACCTGATATGCCTGTATCAACCATACATTAGCTGCTTTTGAGCTTGCGCAACGCGACACCCACGGCGACCGAAAATCCCGGGCCTATTTCGCGCAGTACAGTTTCGAGGAACGCTGGCGCCTCCGTATGCGAAAAAGGATTAGCGATCTCGACTTCCGCAGACAAACTTTCGTGCGCCGCCGCGGCAATGCCCGGGAGCGACGCCCCGCCGCCTGCGAGGACCACGCGCGATACATTTTTGTTGTATCGCTGCCCGTAGCCCAATAGTACCCGATTCACTTCGGAAAACACACGTGTAAGTGTTGATAACAGCGCTGTCTTGATCTTGTCATTTTCGTCGGTACTGTATGCGTTGGAATCTATGAGCCCGCGTTCGCGCTTCACACGTTCGGCCTTCTCGAACTCCCACCCCATCGAACGACCGAGGTTCTCTGTCATGTGCTGACCCCCTACGGAAACGAGATGCGAGGAGCGTACGACGCCACGCTCGACAACATAGATCTTCGTCGTCGCCGCTCCGAGGTCGACGACAAGAACGGGTGCGATCCCATGCGCTACGGAAGAACGTACGGCGCTAAATATCTCGATCTCATAAAAATTAATCTTGAGCGCTGCTGTCCCGGCAATGGTCTGATAGTCTTTGAGCGTCGTATTGTGGATGGCGACGAGGAGCACCTCCTGGCCTTTCGCTTGCATAGGCGTCTTTGCTTCGACACGATCGAAAGCGCTCCCTTCCCCTTCTTCGCGCGGAATGACGAAGTAATCGAGCGTCACTTCGCTTATCGGTATCGGAATGTATTTGCGCGCCTCGATCGGTATCATGCGCTTCAACTGATCGGGCTCGCTCTGCGGCAGGTCTATCACCGAGACGAGGCTCGAGGAAAAAGGAATGGAGAGTCCACCTTCGCGTGCGGTTACATTTGCTTCGCGCATCACATCAGTAAGCGCCTCTGCAATCTTTTCTGGCGTAAGTTTGACCGCCTTCCCGATAGCTTGCTGCCCGTAGGGGCCAAGCGCTATTTCGCCATAGGTTTCGAGTATCGCGGCCCCGCGCGATGTGCGCAGTTGAACGATCTTCGCGCTTGATGCACCGATGTCTATCCCCAACACACTCCCCTCGGCTGATTTTCCGAGTGAGGTAAAGCTTTTGAGAACGTTGCTCAGAGAGAACGCCATTGTGAAATTATATCACCCCGTTAGAGGCCACGGTCATTCTTTTCGTTGCGGAACGAACAACGGCATACGCATAGTTCTCGAAGCCTCTAACGGGGTCACGCAATTTTGTCTATCTTGGCAGCCAAAATGAAGTCATTTTCGGAAAGACCCTTGATGGCGTGCGTGGTGAGTTCGATACCGACCCTTCCCCAGCCTATTTCGAGGTCAGGATGATGGCCTTCTGCTTCCGCTATCGGCGTTATCTTGTTGGCAAACTCCATTGCTTCAAGAAAATTCTTGAACTTGAATTGTTTTGATATCTTTTTAAAATCTTTTGCCAGCGCCCACCCCTTGAGGTGCGTGAGGAGCGCCATCGCCTCCATGGGAGTCATTGGCTCTGCGCCGCCTTCGCATGCAACACACTTCTTTTGCGCGAGGTCCACCCCGTTAGAAGCCATAGGATATTGAAATTCGAGCGATACTTTTTGCTACCAGTGAAAATTCCACAAAGCTTCTAACGGGGTCCATTTCGCCATTGTACCACTAGAGCATGTTTTAAAACGTCTAACCGGAGCGAGGGGCGGGCTTCTCTGCGGTCTTCGCAGCCGCGGCGGCGGCGAGATTGAGCGCTGGCGCAGCAGCGCCAGATAGCGACCGCAGAGAAGCTCGCACTGAAGCGCAGGTTTAAAAACGTGCTCTACCGCTCGTGGAGAACCTCGGGGAAACTGCTACTATCCTCGTATTTGTTCGTTGCAATGAAGAGCATCGAATCGGGGAATGTGATGCCTGCGGCACGCGCGCGTCCTAAGACGAGCGTGAGTTCATATTTCGCATTAAACTCTACGGGGATGTCCGATGGTTTCGCGCCTTTGAATATCTTATCTGCCAAAACAGCCGCCTGCTCACCCGCAGCGGAAGCAAGGTCCGAATACGAGAACATGCCACCGTTGGGAAGGTCTTCGTTGGGAGCTGACATCGGTATTTTGAGACGCGTCGCAAGTTCATTCTCAAGGGCCTCCTGCGGACCGATGAAGTGACCCGCGATGTGGAACAGGCCGTCAATGTCGCCGGGTTTTATCGACGCCGCCACCCGCTGGAATTCCGCTTCCGCCTCCCCCGGCGGTGCAGACGTTTTGTATTCGACGACTTCCATGCCGAATTTCGGCGCCTGCTTTCTGAGCTCGATGAGATACGCGCCGCCGATGTCACCCACCATGAAGCCATCACTGAATACGCCGAGTTTCTTGAGATTGGGACGTATCTCTTTTAAAAAGCCGAGCGTGCGACCGATCGTCTCGGAAACATTCGTCGCGATACCTGTCGCGTTATTTCCAGACGATTTATATGAATTGATGAGTCCGTATTCCACCGGATCGTGGAAGCGTGTGAGAAAAACGATCGGGACATCGCTCCCGTACTTTTTAGACTCTTGGAGCGCTATCGCGGTCTCGTTCTCGAATGTCGCGTAGATCAGGTCTTCCTGTGCAGTTATCATCCGGTCCGCTGCTGCCGTAAACTCTTCAATCATGGTCGGCCCTACAGAGACTTTGGCCAGGTCGTAGCGCACGTTCACCCCCTCTTTGTAGCCGAGCCTCTCCATATTTTGTTGAAAGGCGATGACCGCATCATTCTGCTGCGGGTAGTAGAGTATACCGATGACATATGTTTTTGCGGGTGCGGGTGGGGTGAGACTCGCTCTCAAAAGCTTGTATCCGTAGAAAGCTGCGCCGACCGCGACAACCGCGATGAGTGCACCTACGACGGCGCGTAGTGGTCGTGTGGGGACGAAAGGCTCCACCGGTTCAGGAGATACGGGTTCTTGTGGAGGCGTGCCGACACCTGTCCCAACACTCTCTTGCGGAGGCATACCTAGAAGTATATAGCGGCATATCGCGCCCTCCACTCGCTAGCTGTGCATAAGCAACCCCACGGGCATCGGGCCTGCGCGTCCTGCAGATCACGATACTGGGAAAGAGAAATGGAACGTCGTTCCTTTGTCCTCCTCCGACTCGAACCATATATTTCCCCCATGTTGATCGATAATATTCTTTGCAACATAGAGTCCAAGGCCACTGCCATCGGTGAAATACGAAAGCGCTCTCGGCGAGCGGAAAAATTTGGTGAAAATGCGACCAGTCTCGTTTTTCGCGATGCCGATACCGCTATCTTTTACAGAGATGATCACGGAATCCCCTTCGCGTGCCGCCTTCACGTTCACGGACCCGCCAATGGGCGTGTATTTAATTGCGTTATCGATGACGTTGTTCAATACCATCTCTACCTTTTCTTCATCTATCAATACCTCTGGCAACGGCTGCTGCACGTCAACACCTACCAGTATCTTCCTGTCATGCGCCGGATCCTTGAACGTTTCGGATGCACGCATAACGAGCGGCACTATCGACTGTTTTTTCATCTGTATCCCGAACTGACCTTCCTCAATTTTGCTTACATCCAACAGGTCGTCCACAAGACTGATCATCCGTCGCACCGCGCCACGGCCACCTTCGATGATGGTACGAGCGCGAGCGGTTTCGGTAACACCTACCGTTCCAAGTGATTCGAGCACCCATGCGATCCCGGTAAGTGGCGTGCGCAGTTGATGCGCTGCGATCGATACGAACTCACGTTTCGTTCTCTCCATGGCATATTCGCTTGTGATGTCCTGCAACGTAAGTATGCACCCCAGATTGCTCTGCAGACCCTCGCTGATGTGGCCTGAAACGATATTTACATAACGCTCCTCCCCCTTCGGCACCACGATCCTGAGATCGTTCTTGCTGAACACGGGTCCCTCAGAAGTACCGGACTGCAGGGGGCAATACTCGTTGATTGCAAGCTCCTTATCTCCATTGAAAACCCGCATAAGACTGCCGACCGGCGTACCAAGAACGTTTGCCCCTGCTATTCCCAGAAGCATCTCCGCCGCTCGATTGAAGAGAATTACCGATCCCTTGAGGTCCACCGCGATGACCGCGTTCGTTACTCCGGAGAGAATCACGCTGAGCTTGTTCCGCTCCGCAGAGACGATCTGTTCTTCCGTTTTTAGCGACTCAATCGATCGCGCGAGCGTATCAGCCATCACGTTGAAACTCTTTGCGAGGTCGCCGATCTCGTCCTTGGACTCGACGCGTGCGCGATATGCAAGATTTCCCTTGCCGAACTCTTTCGTCGCTTCGTGGAGGTTCTCGATGGGCTCCGATACCCTCCCGGCAGCATAAAATGCGACCGCACCGGCACCGAGCAGCGTCAAAAACGCTATCATCGCCAGAAATAACCCCGCGCGTTGTGATTCATCAAAAACGACGTCGACCGGCTGCTCCGCTACAACGAACCAATTGATACGGAATGTCTCACCCGACCCCTGTGAGACCTCGATGGTCATCGCGTGTGCGGACCCAAGCACCCGCAACCCCAGCTCATTCACATAGATCGCCGACGTCTCGGCTTCTTCGGGCGACGCGATTATCTGCCGGACCGGCGGAAGGCTCGAGAGATCCTTCTCCGCAAGCATGTACGAAATATCCGGATACGCGACAACGACTCCCCTGTCGTCAACGATGTAGACGCGTCCATTCTCGCCCACAATCTTCGATATAGTACTGACAACGAGTGGCATAACCTTGGCATCGACCTGCGCGAGCACCGCACCAGCAAATTTCCCGTCTGAGTCGCGTATATCGTGCCCAATATCGAAAAACGGCTTTCCGCCTACCGAATATACCGGACCCACATAGATTCCGTCTGCCACCACCGCGCGGAATGCGAGTGTCTCGCTCACATCGCGCAAGTCGCTTTTGTCTATGACGAGAACCCTGTCTTTGCGGGCACGCTCAACACCGCTTGTGTCGACAACGGAAATATCGACAAAGTTTTCGTTCTGAAAAAGCAAGCTTTCAAGTATGCTGTCGGCTACGGCGGGCTCAACGGGGAAACCAGGCTTATACAGAACCGCGGTGTGGTCGAGAACACCGAGCTGCGACACGACGAACGACTGTATCTCCGCGGCGGCCGTCGCGCCGAGCTGATTGCCGAGACGCGAGGCTTCCGTTTGGAGTGTCTTTTGGAATCGGATTAGCGTTACCGTACTGACGACTAAAACAGGCGCAAGTGCGACGCCGATGAGAAGGATGAGGAATTTCGTATGCAGTTTGGATAGATTCATGACGCATCATCAATAAGGACATTATAAAGCCTGCACGCCGCGTATGCGTGAAATATGTCTCCCCTGTGTGGGCATGCGATACAATCGTACCCATGAAGTTGATGCTCATCAGGCTCCGATTCGTTCTCGAAGTGATCTTTGATACCATCCTTCCCCTGCGCGCGCGAAGCGCGCGCACCAAAGAGCGCACGGCCGAAGATGTTCCTCTCACACCAACGGTGCACGAGCTCCTTGGCTCGCGCATCACAACTCTGATGGATTACCGACAAAGCGCCGTGCAAGACCTCGTCCGCTCGCTCAAGTACGACGGGTCGGGACACGCTGCGCGGCTCGCCGCGACACTGCTCGCGGATTATTTGCACGAGGAGGTCTCGTCTCAGCGAGCATTTTCGCAGAAAAAAATCCTCATCGTCCCCGTGCCGCTGCATGCAGGCCGCGTGCGCGAGCGCGGATTCAATCAGATAGAGTTGGTACTGAAGAATCTGCCGCAAGAATTCCGCGACAGCACACTTTCAACATTCGTTCCCCATGCCCTCGCCCGCGTCCGCGCGACCAAACAACAAACCCGTCTCCCCCGCCCGGAACGGCTCAGCAATGTGGCGGGAGCATTCATGGCGCCCAACGCCGCGCTCGTGAACAAGACGCATATATTTTTGATAGACGACGTGACGACAACGGGAGCAACACTCGTGAACGCCGCCACACCCCTGCGCCGCGCCGGCGCGGAAGTCACTCTACTCGCGCTCGCCCGTGCGTGATGGTCGTAAAAGTGGAAGCCGCCGCCCATCTCAGGGCGGCGGCTTTTCTTTCGTCAGAATCTCAAGCGAGTGCCCGGACGACGGCCGCGCGCGATGCGATTAAGGTCATCCCTCGTCCAGTTCAGCAGCCGAGCCAGGAGATCCGGTTGTCCGCGAAGGCGCTCCGGAACCCATTCGCTTTGGACAACGGCGTTCGCGATCTCGTATCGCGTTTCCGCAGGTCCGTACAGTGGGCGTATCCCCCCTTTCGAACTGCTGAGCTGAAACACCAGGGAGATTTTTGCCACCGCCTCGTCAGATGAAAGTAATTTGGCCATTGAAAGAACATCTCCGTGAACGGCAAATCTAGCATAAATATCGAGCTTCTGTATACTGTGCCGCACAGGGCAGTCGACGTCGTCGTTCGCCCGTGAGAAACAGCAAGGAGAGGTGCCAGAGCGGTCGAATGGAGCACACTGCTAATGTGTTGAGCCTCTAAAGGGCTCCGAGGGTTCGAATCCCTCCCTCTCCGCACAGATGGAAAGCGCAAGCCGAGGTCAGCCGCCTCGCTGCGCTCGGCGGTCAAAACGTATTGCATTTTAGGTTCAAAAACGAATTGGCATTTGTGGGGGAAAAGAATTTTTTAGTCATACAAATTCAGTTCAATTTTTTTTGCACTAATTTTTAGGTCTATTGCTACTATTCACCGTTTCGTGTAATCATCTTGGAACGGGCCATGTAGCCCGCGATTCAACCTGTTCTTCGGGAGCTGAAAATGGGCAAAACTCGCAAGAGAACGCGTGTCGCTCGCGCGGCAAGCGTCGAACGCTACCGTCAAATCGGCCAATTGTTGGCAGAGGAGCGCGGAGCCTCTCCCAACGTCGATCCGCTGGAGGAGTTCCGAAAGTTCGTGGACTTCGTGAGATCAACGCCTGCTCACTCACTTACGCAGGCACTTGAGCTGCCAAAAGGTGCCTTGAAGCGGCCTCTCAAGGTCTATCCCGTGCTTGATGAAAAGGGGAAGCCCATCAAGCTCAAAACCTTGTCTAGGGCGTTCGAATGCTTCAGCAGCCACAAGAGCAAGAGCAAGAAAAAGCGGCGCAAGTTTCCACGAACTGCGCTTCAACGCAGAATGCAGTCCGGCGACATTTGATGTCGTTCGGTATTGCCAACGGTGGCGACCGAAAGGCCGCCCCGTTTTTATGTAAAGAGCAGTTGTATTCGCTTCGCGAATTCTCGAATGTAGTCCGCCAAAGAAAAATTTGATATTGTCAGCGGTGCGGCTTCGCCGCGCCCTGCATTTTCTCGCGGGGTTCTCGCCGCCGGTGGGGGGCGGCGGCGAAAGTTCGAGCTATTTCGAGAATATCCCGCCATAAGAAAAACGAGTGCCGCGAGGCGCCTTTTTTCATGGCGGAGAGGAGCAATGTGCCTGCTCACATTGCGTGAGGGATTCGAACGCCGGAACGATGTCGCGCAAGCTTGCGCGACAGTGAGGCGGTGCCCAGACAAACTTTTGCGACGGCAAAAGTTTAGTCGCGGGCGAATCCCCCCGCAACTTGTCAGAACAAGATGAGGTATACTGTCCTTATATGAACTACATACAAGGAGGGGGTTTTGGAATGATGGACGGCGTGGGATTGGGAATCCCGCTCGTTATGTCCTTCGTCTTACTGGGTGTTTTGTGGAGCTTGCTGTGGAAAGGCCTCGCACTCTGGCGGGCGGCAAAACGCGGCGATATGTGGTGGTTTATCGCCTTCTTATTCCTGAACACCCTCGGTATTCTTGAGATTATTTATATCTTCGTTGTGACCGGAGGGAAGCTTTCCGATTTTACGAAACCGACGACACATCATTCTCATTCTTAAGGATAGGGAGCGTGTTTTAAAACTCCAGGTACGAGGCGCGGGGAAAGCGGCGACGGAGACGTACTGGAGGTACGGCGACGGTGACGCTGGGGCCCCGCAACGAAGTAGATGGGGTTTTAAAAGATGCTCTAGAGAATTTGGTGAATGAGCCAGGTGAATATCGAAAGCACGAGTGCGCCGAAAAGCGCAGGGATGAATCCCGCGACAACGAATCCGGGAACAACGACCGACATCGCCCAAAAGAGGAGTGCGTTTAGTACGAGCGAGAAGAGCCCGAAGGTGATAAGGGTGATGGGGAGCGTCAAAATGCCGAGTACCGGCCGGATGACCATCGTGATGACCGACCACACGAGAGCGACCAGAAGTACCGTGAGCCAGCCGCCTTCGACCGTAATGCCCGGTACGATGTTGACCGTGAGAAAAACCGCCGCGATGGTACCGAGGTATTTCAGTACGGTGTGCATGACTTTATACTATCACAAACGGGTTTTGGTCCGCACTTTACGTCGGAACGTGCTCGTTCCGACGTGAACCTTCTCTTACTTGGCCCGCGCGTGCTCATGCTTACGACGCCCGAACGTGCTCGTTCGTGCGTGACACTCCTCGTATCGTGGTCCGCACTTTGCGTCGGAACGTGCTCGTTCCGACGTGAACCTTCTCCCATCGGCCTACGGCCGACAGTCGAACCGCCTTCGGCGGCACCTCACGGTGGATTCAAAAGCTGGCGAAAAAGTTGCCTACTGAAACTTCCACCTTGCCCATATCCGCCTTTTCAAGCGGCACATTGAAAGAGAGGGTTGACCCTTTGCCGGCTTCGGATTCGACGGTCACGTCGCCGCCGTGGCGAAGAGCGACATTGCGTGCGATGAAGAGTCCGAGGCCCGAGCCATCCGGATGCATACGTCGCGCGCTTTCGCCGCGGTAGAATTTCGTGAATAGCCGTCTTTTGTCTTCCGGTGATATACCGATGCCGGTATCTTGCACCGATATCCTGACTTGCCGGCCGGCTCGCTCAATCCGCAGGGTGATGCGCCCGCCCGCGCGCGTGTAATCGAGACTATTGGAAATGAGGTTCGATACCGCGAGGGTAACGCGATTGACATCCATGTAGACAGGGAGAGCGACCTCTCCGTGCTCGAACACGAGGGCGACATCGCGGCTCTTCCCGACCACCAGAAAATCGTTTATCAGGTGTTGCATCGGGCCGATAATGTCCGTAATCGCATACTCGTATCCGAACTTTCCCTCTTCGATCTTCGCAACGTCGAGCACGTCGTCCACCAAGCGCACCATGCGCTCCGTGGTCCCCGATACCTGGTCGAGGAGTTTTGCTTTACTCTCGGGAGTCGTCGAGGAATCCCGCAAGACCTCAAGCGTCCATTTGAGCCCCGTGAGAGGGGTGCGCAACTGGTGCGCGGCGACCGATATGAATTCCCCCTTCTCTTCGGCTATCTGACGCTCACGCGATTCCACCTCCTGGAAGTATTTGATGGACTGATCTATCTCGTATCCCAGAGCGCTCCACTCGTCCCCGCTCTGTACCGGAAGCGGCGCAAGTGCGGCGAACTTATTTTCCCGTGCGGTGCGCATCCAATCAATAATCTTGTACAACGGCCCCACAAGAATGCGGTCCGCAAAGATAATGCCGGCGCAGACGAGTATGAAAAAGACTACCGAAAACTCAATGCTTCCCACAATGAAGGCGTTGCTCTGCTCGGTTACCGCGCGCGCAAGTTCCGAGTCGGCGAAATTCCCTTGCGCCGAAAGCCCCGCGATGTATTTCCACATTCCCGTAATGCGGACGGCGATGAAGATGAAAGGCAGCAGACTCAAGACCGCAAAAGCGAGCACTAACTTCAGACGCAACGAAAAGGCGTCCAGCTGCAGAGGCTCCGTCGACGATATTGCTTTCTCGGATTTTGTCTCGGGCATATGTAGCGCCGTTTCGAGTCGTCACCCGCGCGAATCGCTAACAACTCTTATAGATAGGTCATGTACCCCAACGGAGTTTTCGTAAGAGTCCCGTCAACCGGTTTGGGCGGCGACATCTGCTTACCCTGCAATATTTGTTCGACGGCGGCCGATATCTCGCTCAACGAAAAATCCGCCTTGACCATATACGCAATGACACCGAGGCTCCGCGCCCGCTCTTTGTCGGTGTCTGCACTCAGATTTGATAGTACGACAACGGGAGTCTTCTCGTGACCGGGAATAGCCCGCAGCTGCCGCAAAAACTCGAAGCCGTCCATAGTCGGTAGAACGAGGTCGAGCATGATAAGGTCGGGCTTGGACTCTTGCGCCTGTTTGAGACCCTCTTCCGCGCTCATGGTCGGGAACACTTTGACTCCCTTATCGCGGAGCTGCTTCATTTTGTCCGCAAGAAGGCTGTGCAAGAGCGGATCATCCTCGATAATGAGTATCGACTTACCGTTGAGGTCTATGACGCCTGTTTCACTCATAGAGGAAATGGTACCACGTCTCCACAATGCGGGATGAAAACCCGTGTGGAGAGTGGGAATAAAGCGAGGCCGTACGGCCTCGCTTTATTCCCACGCCTTTTCGTCGTCTTCTAGCGGGGCACTTGCCACCTCGTCCTCGTCGGCGTCTTCATCAAGCACTTCGCCGATTGCCTCTTCGCTAATGGCGAGCGGATCTTTTTCTTCATCTTCGTGGAATGTCATATTTTTTATGGTTGCTACACTTTTACACGCCCATAGTACTCATCAAATACAGGCGCGCAAGATACCGGCCACGGGACTGTGCATAACCCCGACGCTATGGCCGGGGCCCCGACCATAGCGTCGGGGCTTGTTGCGGATGTATGATGCGCACATGCACCCAAACGACCTTCTCACGAAGCATTTCCGGCTCGCGCCGCCTCAAATACGCGCATTGAAGAAGCTCGGCATCCTCACGGTGCGCGACCTCCTCTACCACTTCCCTGCACGGTACGACCAAGCTGGGGCGGACTCGAACATCGTGGGCCTTGTGGCCGGAGAATCGGTGACGATTTTCGGCACGATCTCGAAGCTCGACACGAGAAAATCGTGGAAGCGTAGAATTCCCGTCGGCGAGGCGGTGATTACCGACTCATCCGGCTCGGTGAAAGTGATGTGGTTCCATCAGCCGTACCTTGCCAAGAAATTCGCCGAAGGAATGTTCGTCAAGGCGGTGGGCGTGGTCAGCGGTAAAACGGGCAAGCCGTATCTCGCGAATCCACACGTCGAACCCGCCGACAGGACTGAAGCGGGGCTTTTCAAACCCGCCGCGGCGACAAACAAAGAACCCGGGACTTTCTTCGCGGTGTATCCCGAAAGTCGGGGGGTGACCTCGTTGTGGTTCCGCCATGCGTTCGACAAACTCTACGCCGCAAATATTTTAGATTCGGTCGACGACCCCATTCCTGCCGATATCGTAAAACGGTACAACCTCCCCGACATCCAGAGTGCGCTGTTATACATCCACAAACCGGACGACCTACGGCACGCCGAGGCCGCCCGCAAGCGCTTCGCGTTTGAAGAGATATTTGCCATACAAGTAGCACGCGCCCGCGAACGGCAAGAGAATGATTCACTTGCTTCATTCCCCATCCGCGACGGCGCGGCGCTTGCGGAGAAATTTCTTTCGACCATTCCCTTCCCGCCGACGGGTGCGCAGAAGCGCGCCGTGACGAGTATTCTCTCCGACTTCGAAAAGAAGCATCCGATGGCGCGGCTCTTGGAGGGCGATGTGGGAAGCGGGAAGACCTTGGTCGCCGCTGCGACTGCCTATGCGGTAGTAAACTCACGGCCGCCGCAGCGCGAAAGCGGAACGCTCCAGGTCGCCTACATGGCACCGACGGAAATATTGGCGCAGCAACATTTCCAGTCGTTCATTGAATACTTCTCGCACCTGCCTATCAATATCGCGCTCATGACAGGAAGCGGCTGCAAGAAATTCCCCTCCAAGGTGAAGCGCGGCGAGGCGACGGATATTTCACGCGCGCAGTTACTGAAATGGGTTGAGAGTGGTGAGATCGCGATGCTCGTCGGCACACATGCGCTCATTCAAAAATCGGTCAAATTCCAACATCTCGCGCTCTGTATCGTTGACGAACAACACCGATTTGGGACGAAGCAAAGACGCGAACTTGCACACAAGGGAGACGCCGCGCCGCATTTCCTCTCCATGACTGCGACACCAATACCGCGCACGCTCGCGCTTACGCTCTATGGCGACCTTGATATCTCGGTCCTCGACGAACTGCCGCCGGGACGCGCGAAGATAACCACAAAAATCGTGAAGCCGGCCGAGCGCGCGAGCGCATATGAGGCGGTGCGTGGAGAACTGGAGAAAGGCAGGCAGGCATTCGTCATTTGTCCGCGTATCGAGGAGCCCGACCCCGCAAAAATAAATGCGCTGCAAGCAAAGAGCGCAAAAGCGGAGGCCAAAAGATTACAAAAAGACGTCTTCCCCGAATATACGGTCGGGCTTCTACATGGGGCAATGCGGCCGGGCGAAAAAGACGAGGGAATGGCCGATTTCGTCGCGGGAAGGATACACGTCCTCGTCGCGACATCCGTCGTCGAGGTGGGGGTCAATGTGCCCAATGCCACTATTATTTTGATAGAAGGCGCCGAGCGATTCGGGCTTGCACAACTGCACCAACTTCGCGGTCGTGTAATGCGCTCGTCTCACCCCCCACAATGTTTCCTCGTGCCCGAAACAAAAGGAGAGATGTCGCTGAAGCGCTTAAAAGCACTCGAGCAAAGTTCCGACGGATTTAAGCTCGCTGAAGCCGACCTCGAGAATCGCGGCGCGGGAGACCTCTTCGGCCGCAAACAGTGGGGTGTGAGCGACCTCGGCATGGAGGCGCTCAAAAATGTGAAGCTCATCCAGGCCGCGCGCACGGAGGCGCAATCACTCGTCGAGCATGACCCGTCACTCGTGAACTACCCCGCGCTTGCAGAGCGCGTCGCGAGTGCGGGAGCCGAATTACATTCAGAGTAAATTACCGAAACTTTTATCGCGCAGTGGCACAAGGGGTTGACTGCACGTTGCTCACTGCACCGTCTCCGCACCAATAGATTGCCGAGGGGCTTGCGTTTGATGTTGATACTGAGCTTTGTGGTGCCGGGGTTGGCGCACCCGTGGTCGGATACGTTGACGGCGGCACCCAGTAGCCACATCCTCCGTCCCCACAAGTGTTCGCGATCCCTGAGACCGTGACCGTCACGGTATCGATTGTTCCGTTTGCTCCGCTTACGCGTACGATGTATGTGCCGGGGTTGGCGTAGGTATGCGTCGTGCCCGTGAAATTGCACGGGAGCCAGACCGGAGTAGTTGATTGCGGCACGGCATTGCCGGACGATGTCGTGGTATTGGCGGTGACACCGCATGCCACCGCTCCGGAGCCGCTTGAATCTCCGAAATCAAGGCCTGCTCCGCTCGGCAAATTCGATGTCGTTACGGTAACGGTAAGCGGTGCCGGGCCCGAGCGTGGAGTTACGTTCAAATATCCGGCATTCGTTGGCGCCGGAGAGACGGTGATGCTCACGGTGCCGACCGGCAACGGCCCTGCGAAGCAGTACGCACCCTTGGGACAATTGTCTCTATAGAGTGTCGCCGTGTACGTGCCGGCGGAGGTGTAGGTGTGATAAGCCGCTAGATAGGATTTCCAGTTCCCGCACCCGCCGCCATCGATATCGATCGGACAGGCCATCATTGGCATCGGGCCGGGCATCATATCCGCGCTTGAGCCGTCGCCAAAATTTACAGAGTATCTGGAAATACCGTCGGTATTTGACGCTTGGAAGTTCACATTGAGCGGCGCCGGGCCGGAAGTCGGCGAGGCGGAGAAATCGGCCACCGATGTCGAGCCACTGACGGTGACCGACGCGCTTGTCTGTGCGCTACCGGCGTCATTTGCGACGGCGAACGTGGGCCTGAAGGTGCCTGCGCTCTGATACGCATGCGTGAAGGTTCCGGAGGTAGCGAGTGCCGGTGCAGCAATACCACCGAATCCGCGAATTTGGTCGAACACGCCTTCATCGCCCCAGACGACCGAGTACCTCAAGTTTGTGTTCGCGTTATTCGGGACAGTCGCACGCACCGTCCACGTGCCTGTTTGTCCGACATTCAGAGCGGCAGGGCCGTCAACGCCGGTCACTACCGGTGCGCCGGCACCTGTCGTTCCGCCAACGTATATCGTCACAGTGCCGACTGTTGTGGGGCAATGAATCTGGCTGCCTGGCATGCTGTTCGTCATTCCACATACGGTCTTTTTTGTAAGTTTCGCACTATACGTACCATTTGCGGTATAGGTGTGCGTGGCGGTCGGCAGTCCGCACGCGCCGTATCCGAGTAAACAATTATTCTGCAGAGGACCGTTCGTTCCATCACCAAACTCAATTGAGTACGAATCCAAGTCGTTGACAACATTTGTTCGGAACGTGACTGAAAGCGGTGCCGGGCCGGAAGTCGGAACCGCCGAGAAGAAGGTGTCGTTGATGACGGTACCTCCCCCACCGCAACGCCTATATATCCATGCGCGAGTTTGCGGGCCGACGATGCCGACCTGTTCGAGGCCCGCGTCGGCTTGTGCCGCGGCAACGGCGCGCGCGGTCACGGGGCCGAAGTAGCCCGTCGTCGAGACGCCGAGGTACTGCTGGAGCTGTGTCACGTCATCACCGGTTGCGCCTTGTGCGAGCGTGCGGAGAATTTGCGGACAGATACGTGACGGTGGCGCTCCAGCCCCCGGACACGCGGCGAATTCACAATTCGGCCCCGTGCGGCCAACTGCCGTGCCGTCCGGGCAAATTTTAGCTTCCATGGTGCAGGCCCTCTGGTCAGGCACCTGAAGTTGTTTGAGTTGCTGCTGGAGTTGCGCGATCTGCGCAAGGAGAGCGGTTATTTGCTGTTGAATGTCTTCAGTCGTAAGCGCGCTCGCCGCAAAAGGCAGGAGTGCGGCAACGGCCAGGGCAGCCGAAATGTGTTTTAGTTTCATAAGCTATTTACATAGTAAGACGAATATAGACTTATTATCTTACGACCTGTCAGAAAAGATAGTCGCGCCGGTGGATAGCGCCGCGAATGCGATGAAATTGTGCCAAAAAGTGCGGGTCGAACGCCAAGAGCTATTTTCAGCCTTTTATAGGGGAGCGTAGAGGGTGTTGCAAATGTTCCCCTGCCAATCACACACATACCAGAGGCCATTCGTGCAACGCATAAGAGGCACGACAACGCTGCCTGAGTACGTTCCTTTCGTGAAATACGGTTGCGAAGAAGCCGTCTGTCCGCTTGCTACCACGAGGCTGCCCCACGGCGTCGTGCATGATCCGGAGGCGGTAGTCGTAGTAGCCGATGCGACACACCGAGGGGCCGTTTGGCAGCCGTTCACATCGACGGCTCCGCTCTGCACTGTCTGTCCTATAGGACAGAGCGGCGTGTTGTATACCGGACACGATACCGTCCGCTGAGCAATGCATTGATACCCGGAGCTGCATCCGTTCCCGTCGTTGCCGAGCCACATGAGCGTTCCATTGCACGAGGGTGCGGGTCGGGACACGCACTGAGATTGACTGACCCCCACTGTGTTTACGGGAAGAGATATCGTGCGGACTGCTGTGCCGCAGAGATTCTTCGCGGAGAGCGTGAGCGAATACGTGCCGGAAACGCTCGGTGCGCCATCAAGAATCCACGTAGTACTGGTACCCACAGAGCTTGATCCCTGACCCCGGAGCGTAACACCGGGGGGAAGGCCGTCCGCGGTAACAGACGCAGCATCACTCGTGGTGGATACTGAAAAGATGGGGAGCGTCCACCGTACTCCAAGAAATGCTGCCGGTATCGAGCTTACGGGAAGGAACATCGGGGCGTAGCATGACGGTGTTGTTGGCGCCGTTTGCAGGGCTTTTCCTTCCACCGTTAGTGGCACCGATATCTTTCCCCCATCTGAAGAGAGCGTCACGGTGTAGGCGCCATTTTTCGCGTATGTATGCGGCATCGTCTTTTTGATCGCGCTGCAGGTGTTGGCTGAAATGGGAATGATAGGCAACGCAGAACCATCGCCAAAATCGAGAATGTATTGTCGCGCAAGGCACGAGCCCTTGCCGTTGACGGTAACGTCGACAGATATTGAAAGACCTCTCGCCGAAACCGACAGTACGTCATTAACGGGTACCGAACTGTCACAGGCTGCATATATTGCCGAGCGCGTCTTCGTGCCAACAACTCCGTAACCGGATGCGGCACTACTTGAGGACGACATCAGTCCAATGTACGTTTGGAACGTTTGTACAGCACGTTCGGTAATCGCCCCAAAGTAGCCCGTTTCTTGCACGTCGAGATACCTTTGTAAACTTGAAACATCATCACCGCGGTAGCCGCGAGATAGTACCCTGGGAAGTTGCGGGCACGGTCTGGACTTCGACGGCATGGGTACCTGCACTGATGGCAGTTGCTCCTGAAGCTTCTCGACCTGTGCGAGAAGGTTCGCGATCTGTGCTTGGAGCTCGTCGACGGAGAGCGCGCCTACCTGCGCAGGCATGCTTGCAGTGGACAGAAAAAGAACGCCGAGAATTATGACCATGAGAGCGTGCCTCAGGTGCATAGGTTAGTTCACTATCCTGAAGGAGAGGTCGTCGGTGCGCGCGAGCGTGGCCCCACGCTTCACGACGACGGTGTAATTCCCGCCCACCGCATAGGTATGCGAGAGTGTTTTGATGAGCGGTGCCTGTTGTGTGCACGTGGCACCTCCGTCTTGTTGTACGGAATTAGGCGAGCCATCCCCCCACGAGACCTGGTAGCCTGTGCACGGAGCGGGAAGGTCGAATTGGATACTGAACGCGAGCGGGTCGCCACCTGACGACGTCGGGGTCGGTGGACTATATGTATAATCGCCCGGTGTAGGCGGAGGCGGAGGCGGAGTGACGGTGATAGTCACCGTCCCCACCTTCGGCTGAGCAGAACCCGCCCCTCCCTGATAGAGGGTCGCGCGGTACCCGCCGCTTTGCGTGTATGTGTGTGTCACGCTGTAGTTGAGCCAACCGCCAATTGATGCGGGCAACTTGACGGAAGCCATAGTGCCGTCACCGAAATCCAAGGCCGACGCGCAGCCGCCAATGCAGAAGCCCGCGTCGTTGCTGTTTACGACCCCCGCGAAGGTGACCGTGAGCGGTGCCGAGCCCGACGTGGGGCTAGCGCCGAAGGTCTCGCTAGGAAGTCCGGGTGTAAAGACCGGTGGAGGAGGGGCCGCCGGGCCCGTCACGGTAACAGTCGCCGTCGTCGAATGCGTGCCGGCGGAAAGTTTGATCTGGTACGTGCCACCGTACTGGTATGTGTGCGGGTAGGTCTGGTTGAGTTGTCCGCAGTTGCCGGCTGATACCGGTATCTGCTGCGGAGGGGTGTTGTCACCAAACTCAAGTGTATAGATAGCACCACCGCATGAATTTGCGGTATTGACCGTTGCAGTCACATTCACCGTAAGTGGAGCGGCGCCTGAGATCGGAGAGACGGTAATAAATCCGCCGACGGGCCCTTGTCCACCGGGGCCGACGACTCCTCCGTAACCTCCCGTTGAACACAGGAGCGCGATGGCCGCGGCGGTACGCGGACCGACGACTCCATACCCGGTCGTCGTCGGCGTACCCGATGAAACGATATTGTATTTCACTTGCCATCTTTGTACTGCTCGTTCAGTGAGGGCTCCGTAATATCCGCTCGCGACAGCCTCTGGATAGACAGACGGGTCGCGTGCGAGGAACTTTTGCAGACGAAGTACGTCGTCTCCCGAAATGCCGCGACGCAACGTCCTGCCGATATTCGGGCACGCACTCGAGTCCACAGTAACCGTGCCTGGATAGGCTGTGGCGTTCCCTCCATACTGGGCTTGAAGCGCCGTAACTTGTGCAAGCAATGCCTGCGCCTGTGCCCGCAATTGAGCCTCCAAAGTGGGGTTTCCCGTCGTGTTGGTATAGGTCGCCCCGGAGGCAAGAACCGTTATGGTGCCTGTCATGCTTGGGCCGTTCGGTGCGACATCAAGCGTCGAGCGGTACGGGTACGTTCCTGGGGTATTAAAGATGGCTCCGTAGCTTTGGCCCGATGGTATCGTGCCACTGTCAAAATTCCCGGAATTGGATGTCGCGGTATGCGGTCGGCTGTCGTTGTTCACCCACGTCACGGCATCCCCTGCATTGACCGTTATGTTGGGAGGATAGAACGAACCATTCGCCATCGTTACCGTGACCTGCGCCGCGAAACCTATGTGTGGGAGAAGAACAAGCCCTGCGACAAATGCGAAGGCTAGTAACACAGAAGACCTGAAGGCATGTGTCATGGGGACATTGTTGCACGGCACCTAAACGGCGCAACTCCGAAATGCACACGGGATTCATCTTTGTACGCCCACCAGGGATCGAACCTGGATCAATCGTGTATAAGACGATCGCTCTACCATTGAGCTATGGGCGCATGAAGCTCGATTATAGAACGTACACGCTATGCAATGCTAGTGGCGGGCGTCCGCTATACTCTTACGCATCTCCGCTTCCCCGCGCGCTACATCCTGATGAAAGACGTTGAGCTTCCGCTTGTTCTCCGCGAGTTTCTTTTTTGCCTCTTCCACTTTCTTCTTCGCGTTCTCCAGGGCAAGCTCGGCGGTCTGAAAATCCTGTTCGCTGTGTCGCGTCTGTTCGGCGTACCATTCGGCCTGACGTTTCAACTGGGCAAGCTGCATCGGGTCCATACCCTCCAGTATATCTTGCTAAAAGATGACTTTCGAGAGTGAGAGCGAACTATGCGGCCTGCTCGTCCATATCCTTAAATGCGTCGATATATATCTCGGCCATCGCTCCCGGACTGAAGCCGACATTTGCATGTGCCCCTGCAAGCGTAACGACAGGGACACCGGCTTTTCTTCCGGACTCTTCAATTTGTTTTTCGGAAAACATCGGATCACCCTCCGCCGCAAGTATCTCTATTTTCACGCCACGCTCGGTGAGATATTGAATCATGGGAATGAGGTCTGCTTGGCTGATGGCGCTCGCCGTATCAATTGCAGCTCTTAGTCCGCCTTTTTTGCCAATTTCATTCATCTCTGCAGAAAACTCTTCATACAGGTCACGCGGTTTATCGACTTCCATATCAGGCCCGCCCATATCCGCAAGTTGTGTGAGTCGTGATTGAGCCGGCTTCAGACCCGCCTCTGTTAAAACCTGTTTTCCGTGCGTAAATGATTTCGCCGAAAGTTTCAAGAATCGCAGTAAGTACGGGTCATTGAGATCCGTCAGCCCCGCCGGATTGACCAGAATTATTTTATTAAATCTTTCCGGCAGTGCCATTGCAGCGACGATCGCATTGATGGCACCGTTCGAATACCCCAAAACATTCACCTTTTCTTCTCCTCTAAATATATTTTTACTGCCGGCTTCTATTGCCGTAAGGAGAGCGCTGGCATGCATTTTAGTCAGTGCAGGGATGTTGGGCGGGAATGTATATCGGGAATCGGTGGCTTCGTTGCGAGGATCTACGACATACGTAGCAACGGAGTGGTCGAGCTCGGACATGCCGACCGCATTTCTTCTCAATGCCTCGGCGCCAACCCTGAATCCGGGCGCAATCCAGATGGGTATCGTATCTTCAGGCGCCGGAAGCCCGTTCTTTTCGTTAAACTCTTTCCTATTGATGGCGTGGATAGAAAAGTACTCGTCGCTTATCGGCGTCTGCCACTGCGTGCGCGCATCTCTGTATATCGCATTGAGCGAAGCGCGAGCTGAACGGATATCCAATACTTTTCTCTGAAGCGGTTTTATCTGACGTACCGTTTCCAAGTCGTTGGGGTCCCCCCGCTCTTCCTCAGTATCAACACGTGTGAGTTCCCGCAACAACTTCCCGGCTGAAACAGTCCCGCCGTTGTCATTCAAAACTTTTGCGCCGTCTCCGGACTCTACGGCAGCTGCTTCGACACCCCAAATAAGTTGCTGAAAGGTGCGTGCGGAAGAAATTTGCTCCAAAAAATTCTGATTTTTCTCCGTCAATCTTTCCAAACTGTCCCCGCCCTCCTCCGTAGTCGTTCCGATCGGATTATATTTCTCATTGGCGAGCAAATCTTCGCGGGTCATCCATGCATGCGTTGCTTTGACTCCTCTGTTTTGCTTCTCCACAAGAAACAGTCTGATGAGCCGCTTGTGGAGTTTGTCGTAATCTGCGACTTTTTTTTGGCTGTATTGCTTAGTACTCTCTCTATCAACGCTAAAACCAAGTTGTTCAAGCAGTTCAGGACTCATTGTGACCGCCCACGAGGTTGCATCGATACGTTCAACATTGCGGAATCGGTCATCCGAAGTCAATCGTTCTGCCAACTTCGCGAGTCCTGCTCTAAATTCCCTCCTCTTCGCAAGAAGCGGAACATCCTTCATCGGAAGCATGTGGAGGGATATCGCTCTTGGAAGTGCGGCAGGCGAACCCGGCGCGTTTTCAACCGAGAAATTTAGATTCGCGCTGAGGTCGTGAATATCAAGAAACTTGGCGGCAAGTGTATCCCGTCTGTCGTGCTGTCTGGGACGCGGTGCTTCAGATCCCATGCCAAATCAGCGTATCACTTTGGCGACCGCGAGAGGAGCGCGTCTGTCGAACATGTCTGGAATGACGTAGTTGGCGGTCGGCTTTTTGACGAGTGCGGCTATCGCTTTTGCCGCTTTCACTTTCATCTCATCGGTAATTTTCGTTACGCCGTGGTCGAGCGCACCGCGGAAAATGCCGGGAAATGCGAGCGAATTATTTATCTGGTTCGGGAAATCCGAGCGGCCGGTACCGACGACCATCGCTCCCCCTCGCTTCGCCTCGTCCGGCATGATCTCAGGTGTCGGATTCGCCATCGCGAAGACTATCGCCTTCTTCGCCATGAGCCGGATATCTTCCGCTTTCACCAGATTGGGACCAGAAACGCCGAGCAAGACGTCGGCACCGGTGAGTGCCTCGCGCAATCCTCCTCTCACGTTTCTCGTATTGAATTTTGCAAGCTCGCGTTTGTGCGGCTCGGGGCGTTTGGAGTCAACGATGCCTTTACTATCGAGCACGACGATGTTTTTTGCTCCCGCGACATGCAGAAGCTTTGCGGTCGCCGTCCCCGCGGCCCCCGCGCCGAGGATTACGAACTTCGCCGAAGACATTTTCTTGCCGACGACTTTGAGCGCATTTATCATACCCGCCAAGACGACGATAGCGGTGCCGTGCTGGTCGTCGTGCATGACCGGGATGTCGAGTGCATCAGAGATGCGTTTTTCTATTTCAAAACACTTCGGTGCGCCGATGTCTTCAAGATTGATGCCGCCGAACGCGGGGGCAATGGCGATAACTGTTTGAACGATAAAATCTATTTCCTCCTGTGTGCTTGCACTTCGAAGCTTTAGCGGAGTAGTGTCGAGGACGATGGGAAACGCATCAACTCCGGCAAACGTCTTGAAAAGCGCACACTTCCCTTCCATGACCGGCAAGGCGCCCAGGGCACCGATATTGCCGAGACCAAGCACGGCGGAGCCGTCGGAGATAACGGCGACCATGCGACCTTTTATCGTGTAGTCGCGGGCTTCCTGCGGATATTTCGCAACGTACGAAGAGACCGCCGCGACACCGGGTGTGTAGACGAGGGAGAGGTCAGCACGGTTGCGCACAGGTGCCGCGGGCATGATACGGATTTTGCCGCCGAGCTTTTTGTGGAGTGCGAGAGCTGTTTGAGCAAGTTTCCCGCCGGAGGGGGGTCCGCCTTTGGCGGATGAGACATCCTTTTTTGCCATGTCCGACAGTGTATACCCCGTAGTGAATGTTGGCGATAGTCTTCTCTGGAGCGAGGGTACGGACCGCGAACGCTGACAATGGTTTTCAAATCTAGCATTCCTTAGCGACTGCGCTTCGCGCCTCGCCAACATCTACTATCGGGGTATACTTTCGGCATGACTGACACAATAACCATCAAGAAACCGTTCGACGCGCATGTGCATCTGCGCCGCGGAGCCATGCTGCGGGCCGTAACGCCGTACACTGCAACACGTTTCGATAAAGCGATCGTAATGCCGAATACCGATCCGCCGATTGATACACTTGATGCGGCCATTGAGTACAAAAATGAAATTTTAGCGGCTCTGCAACATTCAAACGTTTTGCAAAATGTTAGAACGTTGTTTGAACCGTTGATGACGATGTATCTAACCAAAGGTCTTACGCCGCAGGAAATTGAGCGTGCCGCCATCGGTGCAGAAGGTACGAAGATCTATGCGGTGAAATCATATCCGTATGGCGCGACGACAAATTCGCAATGGGGTTACCGCGACATCCTCGAAGCAAAAGACGTGCTTAAAGAAATGGAGCGCGTGGGCATGCCGCTTTTGCTTCACGGAGAAGTACACCTCAACGAGCATGGCGAGGAAGAGGACCCGTACGACGGCGAACGGCTTTTTATTGCCGACGTTTTGCCGCGACTATTGGAAACATATCCGAAGCTCAAAGTCTCGCTCGAACACATGAGCTCGGCACAGGCGGTGGATTTCATCGAGAAGAACGGCAAAGAGGGCCGTCTCGTCGCAACAGTGACGCCGACACACCTTATGTACGACCGACGGCAGGCGTTTTCCGGCGGCTATCGCACGCTCATTCATATGAAGCCGCTTGTGAAAACGAGCGACGACCGCGAGCGCGTGCGCGACATCGCGACGAAAGGTCTTCCCTTTGTTTTCGCGGGTACTGACTCGGCGCCCCATCCGGAGTCAAAGAAATTTTCTTCATGTTGCGTATTTGGCGTCTTCAACTCCCCCGTCGCACTCGAGCTCTACACACAGATTTTTGATGAGCTTGGCGCACTCGATAAACTGGAGAGCTTCGTATCAGTAAACGGCCCGCGCTTCTACGGCGTCGAGCCGAGCGCGGAAACAATTACACTTGTAAAAAAGGACTGGCAAACCACCGAGCCTGTCGTGACCGATGAGGGCGTCAAAGTCTGGCCTATCTGCAACACGGTCCACGGCCTCGGCAACGAAACGATACACTGGCAGATAAAGGGATAGATTGACGCGCCGTCGAAGTACGGCTACAGTATGACCCGGTTCAATCACGGGGGTATTCATGGCCACAACAAAGGCGTTGCTTGATGCACATGACGAAAGTCATGCGAGGGCAAAATACGTGCCGATATGGCAAAAGCTGCTAGGTCTGCTTTTGCTGACACTGCTTATCATCGCCGGCATTATCTGCTTCTACTACCTCGTCGAGGCTTCGCTTCCCGTCGTCCCAGAGGACCACGGGGCGCGCCTATGAGTCTCTATCGTCCCGCGAGCGGCATCCGTTCGCGGGTGCTTGCTATCAGGCCAACGGGGCGTGTTCTATATCCTCCTTTTTCTTGGGTGTGATGCCGTTCGCTATCAGGATATTTTCAAATTCCGCGCGCTCGAGGGTCTCCACTTCCACTAATTTCTGCGCGATGGCGTCGAGTGCCGCGCGGTTCTTTGTGAGGACGCCTTCCGCTTTTTTGTGTGCAGCCAAAATTATTTTCTTCACCTCCGCATCAATCTCCGCGACGACGACTTGCGAGGACTGGTCGTTCTCGACGCCTTCGCCGAATATCGCACGCTGGGCTGACGCCGCAAAGGCGATGGGGCCCATTTTGTCTGACATGCCGTAGCGGGCAACCATGTTGCGCGCGAGAGCGGAGAGGACCTGCAGGTCGTTCGAAGCGCCTGTCGTCACGTCGTCGAATATCATTTTCTCCGCGACGAAGCCGCCGAGCGATACCGCGATGTCGTCCAAGAATTCTTTGCGCGACTGCATTTTGCGGTCTTCGAAAGGCAGCTTGAGCGTGTAGCCCGCCGCACGTCCGCGCGAGATGATGGAGATTTTGTGCACGGGGTCGGCATACGGCAAGACCGAAGCGACGAGCGCGTGCCCCGCTTCGTGATACGCAGTTATCTCTTTTTCTTTCTTGTTGAGCACGTGCGAGCGGCGTTCGGGTCCGAGCATCACTTTCTCTATTGAGCGGATGAGGTCGTATTGGGTAATTTCTTTCCTATTTTCGCGGGCGGCAAGAATGGCGCCTTCGTTCATGAGGCTCGCGAGGTCGGCGCCGCTAAATCCAGGCGTGCGCTCGGCGATAACGACGAGCTTCACGTCTGCACCGAGCGGCTTCTGGCGCGCATGCACCTTGAGGATTTCTTCGCGGTCTTTGCGATCCGGCAGGTCTATCATGACGCGCCGGTCGAATCGGCCGGGGCGCAACAGCGCTGGATCAAGCACATCAGGCCTGTTGGAAGCCGCCATGACGATGACCTTTTCATTCGGCTCGAAGCCGTCCATCTCGACGAGTATTTGATTGAGCGTCTGCTCGCGCTCGTCGTTGCCGCCGCCGACACCCGTGCCGCGCACGCGGCCCACCGCGTCGATCTCATCGATAAATACTATCGCGGGCGCTGCTTTCTTTGCGGTGAGGAAGAGGTCGCGCACACGCGATGCACCCACGCCGACGAACATCTCGACGAACTCCGAACCGGAGATGGAGAAGAACGGCACGCCCGCTTCGCCCGCGACCGCGCGCGCGAGCAAGGTCTTGCCCGTACCCGGTGCGCCCATGAGAAGTACGCCTTTCGGAATACGCGCACCTATCTGTATGAATTTTTTGGGATTCTTGAGGAAGTCTACTATTTCAAGAAGCTCACTCTTCGCTTCCTTTGCGCCGGCGACATCCTTGAACGTCACTTTTTGCACCTCATCTTCAGGATTCACGAGTCGCGCCATTGATTTGCCGAAAGAAAACGCCTGCATGCCGCCGGCGCCGCCGCGGAGCTGCCGCGAGAGGTACCAGATGACGCCGAAAAGAAACATGATTGGTACCAGTATCGGCAGAAGCGTGAGCGCCCAAAAGCGCACCCCGCCTTCGTCTTTTATTTCGATCTTTACCGCCGCCATCTTTTCCGGAGCGATGCCATAGTCGGAGAGCGTCTGTGTGAGCGAGCTCTCCGTTTCCTTGCGGGAGGTCTTAGTCGACTTGTCCGCGTACGTCGCCGTTATTTTATCGCCGGCAACGTCGAGCGATGTGATAGTCCCCGCCGTGATGTCCTGCGCTATTTGCGAGAGCGGCACTGTCTCATCCTGTGCAGCAATGTATTGGCGGACATATGAGTATCCGACCGAAAGCACGAGAAAAACGGCAAAGGCCGCCGCCAACTGCACCCACAGCGAAGGGCCCCCTGCGGGCTTCGGCATCTCGTCTCCCCCGCGGGGCTTGCGTGTTTGTTTATCAGGATTAACCATACAAAGGCGCATTATACATATGGAAACCCCGAATGAAAGAACCCGGGGTCGGTGTATAGTGTCTGCATTGTATATGGAATTTGCAGTAGCGATTCTTTATCTCTTTGCCACATACATACTGTTCTGCAAGCTTTGGCCCTACTTCTTGTATCCAAACTATTTTCTGAGGTCGAGAATTGAACGGTATCCGGAATTGGTAGAGCTGTCGTCCAAACTACGGGGTGCCGACGCTCTCCAGACCGCCAGAAACGCGTATGCATACATGCGACGAACGTATACCGGATACACAGACGCTTTCAGGATACGAAGCTTGTTGACCGTCTTTCAATTTGGTGATTTTTCTACAAGAGAACTACTGAACAAGAAGCAGTTTCTTTGGTGTCATACTCAGAATAGACTGCTTAAATCCATCCTGGTGAACACCGGAGACTTCAGTGAGGGAGAAGTGGCCATCAAAAGAACATTCTTTCCAATATTTTTCATCCACCAATGGATATCGTTGGAAGTGAACGGTAAAAAAATAAAGATCGACCCGCACTGCGGGATATTTGAGACGCACTGACGATTACAGCACTTCGTGAGATACTGAGCGCGTATGACTATTGTCGAGAATAAACGTGTCGGATTTGACTACGAAATCCTCGAAACCATCGAGGCGGGTTTGGAATTGTTCGGCTTTGAGGTGAAATCTTTGCGGGCCGGACACGGCTCTTTGAAGGGCGCGCGCGTGGTCGCGCGCGGCGGCGAGGCATACCTCGTCGGCGCCACCATCCCTGCATGGCAGCCCGCCAATGCCCCAAAGGCCTATGACCCGGAGCGGACCCGCCGGCTCCTCCTTTCTCGCAAGCAGATAGCTCATGTAGCCTCGGCAGAGGGCGAAAAAGGGTTGACAGTAGTGCCCCTTAAGGTGTATAATAAAGGGCGAAAATTGAAGCTCGCTATCGCGATAGCCCGCGGTAAGAAAAAGGAAGATAAGCGTCATACTATCCGGGCACGCGAGGAGAAACGCAAGATAGAAAGAACCTTGAAAAAATAGCCTGTTGGTCCCTCCCCGAAGCTACTTTGCGCGGGAAACAGCAAAGTAGCCCCGGGGGATGATCAGTTTCGACAGGGAAATAGGAATATGTTTGTGCACAACAAAGCTGAGGCACCTTTTCAACTGCCTCAAAATCTAAGTGCAAATAAAACTGCACGTGGAGTTCTTTCACCGATTCAGATGAAAGACCTTCAGTTCGCTTACGCGTTAGCCTAAGCGACCATGCCGCTGCTCGACGTCCGATGAGGTAGTTGGCGTGTCATAAAATTCGGGTTCGATTCTTATCTCACTCCGGATAAAAATCTAAAGAAAGAGAGTTCGGCATCGCATCGTTTCGTTCATCTTTAAGATGAGGTGCTTAAATCACAAGATGGTCTACGTTGTGTAGAGTCACTCATATTCTCTTCTCTGGACGCGAGTGCAATTCTCGCCATCTCCACAAATACAGAAGCCGCCGCGTCTGACGCGGCGGCTTCTGTTGTGCGAACGAATCAATTACAACTCTATTCCCGCAACCACGGTGACATTGCCATCAGCCGTGTCGGTGATGTAGACACCCATCGTGCGTGTATCTTTCTTCGCAGCAACGACCATAGCGCCTGCTATATTGGCGGTACTTTCTATCGTCCAGCCTGCCGAAGTGAGCTGTTGTTTGTAGTAATCGGCAACGCTAGTCGCCGACGCACGCACCGTGTACGAAACAGCCGAACCGCTCTGGCCTGTCTGCGGATTCGATGTGCCTGAGTAAACGATTGAAGCGCCTGCATAATTTGCGGGGGCATCCGACGGCCAATTCGATGGCATCGATGCGCCGCTGCCGACCGTCACGCTTCCTTCTTCATTGCTGTATGTCGTCGCACCGTTCCCCGCCTGGTCGACGTCGACACCCGTGAGAGAGCCTACACCGCGCATAAGGAACCAGCCCACAAGCGCGAGGATTACGATGCCGCCGATAATGTACCACATCTTGTTCGAGCCCGACGTGGAGGGTGTATTTCCTTCCGGCATAAAAAGCTGTTAGTTATGGGTAACACCTCCAGTGTCCCACCGCTCTCCGAGAAGTGCAAGATAGAGACCTTCCGGAGGTCACTTCACCCGCTTAAACCACACCTGCTGCTGCCCCGCCGAATACGGGGCAACCTGATAATTGTTGAAAACGAACGTCACTTTGTCTGCGCTCACGAGAAAGGTGCCGTAGTTCTCAGCCACCGGCTTCGCCCCATCGGGAAATATCAAATCCGCTCCGAGCTCCGTCCTCAGTTGCACGAGGGAGTCGTTCGTGACTTGTGGCAGCGTCTTTCCGATGAGCGCGAGCGCGTCGTCGAGTGTAAGCTCCTTGCCGGTGCGCACGTTGACGCTCACACTGACGATGTTCGTGTTCGGATGCGCACCACCCGTATCTGCGGAAAACGAGAGGGCCACACTCACGATATCGGGTCCCACATAAACGGAGTTGAAGGAGCCGATGAATTCATTTTGCGACGTACTCGAATCGGGTGGGTTTGTCGGATAAGCCTTGAACTCGGCGATTGTCTTATCCACGACCTCTTTTATTTTCTCGTCGGCCGCGGGAATGCCGAACTGCGGATAACGCGCTTCGACGCGGTACGCGGCAGTCGAATCGTAGACATCTGTAACCTGTATCTCGGTCCCTTGCTCCATCGTGGAACTCGTGCCGGTACTCGATGATATTGAGGTCTCAGGTGCTCGCGGCGCGAATAGATAGACGGCATAGGCAATACCGACGAGAATGAGGAGGGTGAATATATATCCGATAACGCGCTTCATATGCAACAGTATAATGCATGCATGAAAAAAGCGCTGGTGCTCATCGCAGCCATTCTCGTGGCGCTTATTGGCTACGTTTTGGAACCACAGGATGCCACTCCTCTTCAGCCATCGCAGCTCGCCGATGTCGCCGCGGTGATGACCGACGCGACAACAACACCGGCGCTCCCACAAAACATCTATCCGGTCGTGAAGGTCGTCGACGGCGACACTCTCGATGTTTTGAAAGAGGGGAAGACCATCCGCTTGCGACTCATTGGACTTGATACGCCGGAAACGGTCGACCCGCGTAAGCCGGTGCAGTGCTTCGGCCAAGCGGCGTCTGATAAAGCGAGGGAGATGCTCGCTGGCAAAATAGTGCGGCTTGAGTACGACGCTTCGCAAGGAATGTTGGATAAGTACGGACGCACACTTGCATACGTGTTCATGAAGGACGGAGCAAATTTCAATGAATATATGATAGCGGAAGGCTATGGACACGAATATACGTATAATCTGCCCTACAAATATCAGAGAGAATTCAAAGCGGCCGAGAAAAGCGCGCGCGAGCAAAAGAAAGGCCTGTGGGCCGACGACGCATGCGCGGGCAAGACTTCGAAAACTACAACGGCATTATGAAGAACGCGTCCACAGCAGTTGACTCACGACGTAGTGTCGTCCTGTATACTTCGAACATGACACAAAGAGCGATTACTACGTTCGCGCTTCTCTTGGCGTTCTTTGTTCCCCTGTCCGCATCGGCAGTAGATTGTTCTTCAATCCCCGGGACGAGACCTGCGACCGCTGCCGACGCAGCAGTAATAAATGGCAGAGTAGAGAAAGGTGCTTGCTACAACCCGGACGACGATATCATAGGACAGGCGGCGGAATCCGCCAAGGAATGGCTGCGGCAACATGCATCAAAGGGTTCGATCATATCCTGTCTTGATGCGGAGTTCGCCCAAAAGTTAAAGAAATTCATGGAAGCCGTCCCGGGCGGACCGCCAACGATCATCAGTGCGTATAGACCACCTGAGGCGCAAGTCGCTCTCGTTAAAAGTGGTGCGTCAAAAGCGGGACCATGCCAGTCGTATCATAATTATGGCCTCGCAGTAGACTTCAACAACACATCACGAATCTCATGGATGCGCGCGAATTCTCAGGGCTACGGCATTAATATCATCGGCGCGTGGGACCCCAATCACTTCCAGGATGCGCGCGGGAGATTCGGTCAGTGCGGCAAGTGTTCGAACTACAAAGGAGATGGCACGCTCGCCGAACCGCCTGGCGGCTCAGGTGGGCTATCAGGTCAGATCCGCCAGGCACTCGGCATGCAGCAACAGCCTCCGATGCCGCCACAGCCAACACTTCCTTCACAGCCAACACCCCCCACCCCAACTCAACCGACCATATCGGGCCAGATAAATACAACAACGCAAACATATGTTTCCCCTGATATGTCGAAGATACCGTCGGTCTCGGATATCATCAATGCGAACGCGGCAACGAACACGAACAAAAATACCAAGGACACTTCGACCGCCACATCAGCATTCGACCTCATCGACGCCTTCTTGGAGTCTGATCCGGTGAGCGGTTCGATAGATATCGGAAAAGCGGTCGCTATCGACCTCAATCCAGACACGAACGATGCGATATCTCTCATCGGTCGGAGACCGACTTCAACTTTGTCGGGTGCCACTAGTACTCTCACCAACTCTCAATCACTGAGCGTCCCGCAGACATTCACGTCGGGCGACTTGGCGAATAATTTCATTCCGACGTTCGTCGGGGGACAAAATACGTTCGCACTCCAGATACTTAATTCGATGAAAAAGACACTGCTGCTCGCGCTCAGTTACCTGAGGCCGTTCGGGGGAGCGCCCGGCGGTACCGTCTCGGAATGAGACGCGGTTGAAACATCAAGCCGGAAATGCCATAATGCGCGGACCAAATGGGTCCCGTTAGAGGCTACGGAAGTTCGTCGTGGTACCATACGGTGACGTCATTTAAAAAATGAAATTTGTAACAACATCAAAATTCGCCGCGGAAGCGCAAGCTTCCTGCCTCTAACGGGATGGGATTCACCAAATACACATCGCAGGCTGAAAAAGAGCGCGCGCGCATGAATGAGGGCATCAGGGCCCCTGAAGTGCGCGTCATCGGCCCCAATGCCGAGAATTTCGGCGTCCTTCCTATCCGCGAGGCACTCGCAAAGGCGGCTGAGCTCGGACTCGACCTCATCGAAGTATCACCCAACGCGCAGCCGCCAGTGTGCAAAATTACCGACTACGGTAAATTCAAATACGAGCAAAAGAAAAAAGACAAGGAGATAAAATCCAAAGCGCATGTGACGGAGACCAAGATAACGCAGGTGAAGATCGGCACCTCGGAGCGCGACATGCAAATCAAGGCCGGCAAGGCCGCCGAGTGGCTCAAAGAAGGCCACCGCGTAAAGGTGGACCTCTTTTTGTGGGGACGCTACAAATACATGGAATTCGAGTTCCTCAAAGAGCGCCTCGAACGATTCCTTGCGGTCATTCCGGAGGGTTTCAAGGTCGCCGAACCTATCCAAAAGGGCCCTAAAGGGCTCTCCATCACCCTTGAGCGCGACCCGTCCAAGAAACCGCAACAGCAGAAGCAACCCAGGCAGGAAAAGGCAGTTCTTCAGCAACCCCCTCCTCCCCAAGCGGAATAAGCGGCGGGCGGGATTTTGACGACGAGGACCTTGTGCGAAAGTCCCGCAGACGGCAAAATTCTGCCCGCCGCTTTCAGCTTGCAATCTCCCCTTTTTCGGGCATAATGGTCCGACCGCGCAAAGCGCGGTTTCTATATGAAAACCAACAAATCCTACACAAAGCGCCTCCGCGTGACCAAGCACGGCAAGATCATTGCCCGCGCTCCTGGCCAGAACCACTTCAACGCAAAGGAGGGCAGGTCGCACCAGATGCGCCGCAACCGAGCCGTCGCTTTCCACCCCGCAATGGACAACACCGCCAAGAGCCGATTTTTGTAGAAAATTAAGGAGCTAAGCGACTATAATTTTCACAACCCGCCTATCCGCCGCTTGCAACAACATAATCAACACATAATATGAAAATCACCATGTCAGAAACACCTCAAGTACGTTATTCACCAGATGGCGGATGGGCGGGTCTAAGATTTGCTAAGCTCGCTTCGCTCACTAACCAAATCTAAGATATGGTACGAGTAAAACGAGGAGTCACAAAACTGAAGCGCCGCCGCAACGTATTGGCGCAGACCAAGGGCTACCGCTTTGACCGTTCCAGGAAAGAGCGCGTCGCCAAGGAAGCTATTCATCACGCGGGCGCGCACGCGTTCCGCCACCGCCGCAGCAAAAAGCGCGAATACCGCAACCTCTGGACGCTCCGCATCAACGCAGCGGTTCGCCCGCTCGGCTTTTCGTACTCGCGATTCATTGATGCTCTCAAGAAGGCCAACATCACGCTGGACCGCAAATCCCTCGCCGCGCTCGCGATGAACCACCCCGAAGCGTTCGAGCGACTGACGAAAAAACTACAGGGCTAGCAGTCCCGACGCTTTGGTCGGGACCCCGACTTTACGTCGGGGCTCAAATCCTAGAAGATTACCTCTTCGTTCTTCCCTGTCGCGCTGCGGCTGTCGTGATTGTTGTAGACGAGCATCGTCTTCTCTTTTTCCTTCGTCACCATTTCGATAAGACGCTCTACCATTGCCTTGGGATCGGAGTCGTACACGATCTTCGCATTGGGCCGATGTGCCGCCTCGATGATCTGTTTAAGGAGTTCATCGGTTCCCCACGAGCCCTCGAGGATCCCGATCGGCCGCCTGTCTTCGAACGCGACGGAAAATTCGTTGAGCGTGCCGATGCGTCCACACCCGATGATGATGGCGTCCGATGAGCGCACCAAGAGGAGGTCGCGGCCCGAATACCCAAAACCTGTGTAGACGACGACATCCATAAAATCGAGTGGTAATTTGTAGGTTTCTACATGCTCGCGCTCGTTGGAAGCCGGAGAGAAACCGATAGAAAAACCGCATTCATCCTTGGCCCCCATCGCGGCGTACATGGGAAATCCGGTCGTGGCGCCCGTCGTGATGATGCCGCCGTGTTTTGCTATCTCGCGCCCGACCTCTTTTGCTTTTTCATACGCATCGAGCCCGCACGCACCCGTCTCGGCCGCGCCCGAGACGGCGATCTTCACGACACCGTAGCCATCGGGCAGCCGGCAGAAATTCAGCGGGACCGCAGTGTGATTCGGATGTAGATTCCTTTTCGCCATTGAGAGCGATTATACCATCCCGCTACCAGTTAATGTCGAACGATTGTGTCGCTTCGGGCACAATTGCATCAACTCCGAGAAAATCTTGGATGCGCTGCGCGAGAAAGAGGGATGATCTCGGTTCACCCATTGTCACAAAGACGCGCTCAAGACTCTCCCTCGCTTTCTCGACAAAGGTGAGCAACTGCTCGCGGTCGGCATGCCCCGAATATCCCGTGAGCGTCTCCCGCTTGGCATAGATGCGGATGTGCTCGCCGTCTATTTCGACTCGTTTCTCACCGTCTTCTATACGCCGCCCGAGTGAGCCCGGCACCTGATAGCCAACGAAGAGAATGGTCGCGTGCTTGTCGCTCAAATAGTATTTTTCGTGTATGGGAATGCGCCCGCCGTGAGACATCCCCGCGCCCGCGATGATGATTTTAGGGCTCGGTGCGGCGTGGATTGCGCGGGATTCACTGACCCCGCGGGTGAGCTTCAAGCTCCTAAACGAGAAGGGGTCGCCGTGCTCCGAAAAATGCTCTTGCGCCGCGGGATTGAGCAGCTGTCTGTATTTGCGGAATACATCGGTAATTTCTATTGCGAGTGGCGAGTCGAGATACACGGGTATTGGCGCGAGCGTCCCCTCCTCCATCATCACATTGAGCTCAAAGAGCAGCAGCTGCGTGCGCTCAAGCGAGAAGGACGGAATGAGCAGGACTCCTTTGCGTGCACGCGTGTCTTCGACACACTGCCGGAGCTTCTCGCGACGCTCCGCCCGGTCCTCGTGCACACGGTCGCCGTACACACTCTCCATCACCAGATAATCCGTGCCCGCGGGAAATTCAGTGTCCTTTAAGAGAGGCTCGGGAGAATTGCCAATGTCGCCCGTACATACGATGGTGCGGCCATGCCGTGTGAGCTTCACGAGTGCCGAGCCGAGGACGTGTCCCGCGTCAAGAAACTCAACCGTTATTCCGGAGGCGTCGCCTTTGGGATTTGAAGGCGACGCCTCGTGGATTTCAAACGGCTCGTGATATTCATGCGCGTGCCAAAGCAAGAGCGCCTGTTCGATATCTTGCGCCTCGTATAGCACTTCGCATCCCCGTTTCAATGCGTCTTCCTGCATCACCCGCAGAGCGTCCGCAAACATGAGGGCAGCGAGTTCCTTCGTCGCACCGGTCGAATGTATCGCGCCGCGAAATCCATCCCGGACAAGGCGCGGGATACGCCCGATGTGGTCTTGATGCGCGTGTGTCACGATGAGCGTATCTACTTTTTTTACATCGTAGGGAAACGGCGCGCTGTTGGCCGTATCGCAAACTTGTTCTCTCTGGAGTATCCCACAATCGATAAGTATTTTCTTCTCACCAGTATCCAAAAGAAAATTTGCTCCGGTCACCGTCCCCGCGCCCCCATGAAATGTGATGTGTGCGCTCATCGGAGGATTCTAGCACTCCAAACCCCGCCATAGGCGGGGTTCAGGGGGGCGGCAAGTACGGTGAGCCTGGTATTGGAGCCAGGTGGGAGCCCTCAGCGTCTACACCAAGGCGCAGAGCAATTTGGGTTACCCTTATTCGCACCAGCAGGTTTTCGTACCTAACCGCTACGTATAAGTATACCACCAGCGTAAAAAGCGCAAGTGAAGAAACACGTTCACGCACTATTCCAAAATACCGTCAAGGTTGACGTCATAGAGTATCTGCTCGCCGACAAGGCGGTATTCGGTCATTTCGGCGTCGGTAAACCATATGGCAATCTCGCGCTTCGCTTCATCAGCCGATTCGGAGCAGTGGATAAGATTGCGCACCGCACGGTCATCCACCGCTGCGATATTGTACGAATCCACCGTGAGGTCGCCGCGGATGGTACCAACATCCGACGTCGAGGGCTCAGTGCCTCCCGTAATTTTCTTCACGACTGCGGCCGCCTGATTCCCTTCCCAGACCATCATGAGGACGGGCCCGCAGGTCATGAATTTCACGAGTTGGCGGATGATGTCTTTGCCGTATTCCATCGGCTCTTTGTCCGCCGGCAGCCCGTTCTTTTTCTTGTCCTCGAGGATTTTTGTTCCTTTCTGCAGAAACCAAGCGTCGTCTTTGTTGTAGTGTTCCCAAAATTTCTTCTCGTCGGCAACGCCGAAACGCATCCCCACAAGCTTGAGGCCCGTGCGTTCATAGCGTTTGATTATCTCGCCGACAAGCCCGCGCTGTACCCCATCGGGCTTCACGATGACAAAGGTGCGTTCTTCTTTTGGATGTTCCATATTATTTTGTTGCTACTCCCATCCTCCGCTCGAGAACAGTAATGCGCTTTCCGTGGTTCACGACCATTTCGGCATCTTTATCAACCGCCTTGCGTATCGGTTCCATCTCCTCAAGAACTTCCTCTATTCTCAAGTTAAGTTGGTTCTTCACTTTTTCAAGATCATCTTTGGTTGCCATCCGTTCGTTCATATCGAGTACGACTTCGAGAATCTTCTCGGTGGTCACGCCTTTCTTACTGGTCTTTTTTGCCATGCGGACAATCATACCATCTGCGGAAAAGCCACGCTATAGCCTGAGAAGTTGGGAGGTTAAACCTCCGGAGTTTTATAGGAGTCCGGATTTGAGCGGTTGTGGTTTGGCTCTGCAGAGTCAATCTATTTGGTCTCCAAAGCTGCTATCCGTTTCTTTTCCTCAAGCGCCTTTCTTTTAAGAAAGAGACCGAACCAGTCGCTCTCGTTATTTGAAAAAGAAAGAAGATATATGTGCAAACCAAAAAGAAGTATTAGACCACCTAAAATAAGTGCCTCGCTAGGGTCGTCTATCAAGAGCCAGATGAACCATAAAATAACTATCGCGTCTACGACTGATACTAGATTCTTCAATGAATTCATGCCCAGATGATAGCATGGTTATTGATACAACGATGCGGGGTTCGGGAGGTCGAGCCCCGCCTCCGGCGGGGCGAACGGGTTTGGTTCGATTGCAGGCTTGCGGCCGTAGGCGGCATCAAATTTGCGGTTGATGTCGTCTTCTACCTCTTGCCTGTCCTTGCCGTAGGTCTTGTACGAAAGCTCCTTGAGAGCATCTACGGGGCCGTAATCCATCGTCGGGAGATTTTGCGTCTGAACGGTGAACGGCCGCGCCGGGACGCCGTTCACTAGCAATGAAAGCACTGCGGTTCTGTTGGGAAGGTTTTCGAGGTCTTGCTGTGTGAAAATCGGCGTGAATTGTTTCTCCAAGAATTCGGCGTCTTGTGTGCCGATGCGGAACGAGGCCTTCGTGCCCACGTTGCCGATGACCGCATCGCGGATATCTTCTTCGAGCTGCGCGATGAACTGGTGAGCAATCGTGAGTGAAAGTTTGTATTTACGTGCCTCCGAGAGAATGGTCGCGATAGAGGGCGTCGCGAAGTTTTGGAATTCGTCGATGTAGAGGTAAAAGACAGGAAGCGTGTCGCCGCGGGTATCCACGCGCGAGAATGCGGCCTGCAAGAATTTGGATACGAGGATGAGGCCGAGAAGCGAGGTATTTCTATCACCCAAGCGGCCTTTGGAAAGATTCGCGAGGAATATTTTTTTCTTGTCCATGATTTCGCGGAAATTGAAGGCGGATTTTTCCTGGCTAACGATAGGGCGCATGATGTCGTTGGTGAGAAAGACGTCGAATTTGCTCGTGATGTACGGCGCGACGTTCTCCAGCGACGGATCGCCTTGCGCTTGCTCGGCAATTTTTCGCCAGAACTGCACGATGATGGGATTCTTGCAATGCGAGAGCTTGAGATTGCGGAATGCGGTATCGGCAAATACCCGCGGAATCTCCACGAACGTCGAGCCCGTATCGGGGTCTTCAACGACAAGCTGCACGGCATTGCGGTAGTACTGCTCGAACATCGGACCGAATGCCTCCGGCACGTCCGCATAGAGCTTGCGGAAGATGCCGTACACTTCGTCCACGACGAAGGTCTTCATCTCGGGCTTCGTGCGGTCGTATTCGAGCATGTTGAGTCCCATCGGCCGTGCGGTGTATGCGGGGTCAAAGTAAATCACGTCCTTCATGCGCTCCGGCGGAATGCAGGCGAGCACGTCTTCGATGTCGTTGCCGTGCGGATCGATGAAAGCCACTCCTTCTCCGTTCTTGATGTCTTGAATGATCATATTCTTGATAAGCCCCGTCTTCCCCGTACCGGTCTGTCCGATGACATACGCGTGGCGCAGACGATCACTGGTGCCGAACCGGACGGGGGTCTCGTCGGCCCCGTACTTGTTGACGCCGACGATGATACCGTCGCTTGGCGTCGCGACCGGAGCGGGTGCCTGTTTGGCAAAACTGCGCTTCAACTCGCGCGATGTCGTGAGTCGCTCGGCGGTGAAGTGGAATATTGAAGTGACCTCGGCGAGGGAAAGCGGGATAGAAATCGAATAGTCGAACTCGCGGTACGTAAAGCTGCGGATGAAATCCGCGAGGCTCCAACTCCCGACGCGTTTAAAGATGAGATGATTGCCTTTCGGGTCGTCGTATTGGTTGAATGGGGTTTCGAGATTCTCGAGAAGTTCTTCCGCGCGCACTTTCGTCGCCGCAGAGGTGACGAGGCGAATGGAGACGGGCGCGATGCGGCTTTTTATCTTCTTGGTCAACTCTTCGGTCATCACCTGGTCGCTGGAGCGCCGGAACTGTTTCTCGACTTCCATTTCATATTCTTTTGCCATGAAAATTTTCTTGGCCATCGTGTAGACCGCCTCGCCGAGCTCACTCTCCGGCACCTTGATGGCCTTGCGGAAATGTTTTCCCTTCTCGAGCTGACGGATTATTTTTTTGTAGTGGTGATTGTAGCGGTCGCCTTCGGTCGAGACCGTTATCTGGAGCGCAGCACCTTCACCGTGCTTCGCGATCTTCGCGAATGCCGCCAGAAGCACGTTCATCGGATCGTGATCGAAGAGCTCTGGGGTCTTGAGTGGTAAGGAGGGATGATCGGCGAGGGTCGCATAGGCGGCGGCATGCTGCCCCTCGTAATTGAAAATGTTGTAATCCCCGCGCGACTCCGACATGTGTGCGTTCGGGAAGACGGATGAGACGAGACGCTCAGCAAGTACCTTTTTGGCGCGCGGGACTCCGAGATACAAAAGTGCTTCTTCTGTCCCCTCTTGCACGGCGATCTCGAGCGAGAATCCCTCGTGCGAATCAATAAGCGAGGTGAGTCCCGCGTAGAGTTGCTCTGTGGACGAGAGCATCTGCTCAAGCCTGTACTGATCGCGACTGCGCGTCATGTCTTCGCCATGTGCCTGTGGCTGTATCTCAAAAAGCACCATGTTGAGAGCACGCCGGACCTTCTCGGGCACTCCCATGCCTTTATCGGGCAGGCCCTCGGCGATGTAGCGCACCAGGGCACGATGGATATCGTCTTCGAGATGCGGGTTCTTCATCCGCGCGGCGACCGAGAGTGCGTTCCGGATACCGTTCTGTTGGACAATGCGCAATATTTCATCCACCTGCTTGTCATGCGTTTCCGGTTCGAGCTTGAGGACATTTTTAAGGATTTCTGGCTCGGCCATAACGACCGTCTCGTGAAGAATGGTCGTCGGAGTGAGCTCTGCGTAGGCCGCGACTTCGCGACGGGCGATGCGGTCTTTTTCGAAACGATTGTCGGGCGTTTCCATCTCGGCCTCCTTCTCGCGCACCCGCTCGCGCAAATAGGCCAACTCTTCTTCAGGTGATCTGAATTTTTCCGGCGTTGCAACGCGCAACTTCTCCAGCGTGGGAGGCATGCAGAAAGTATACACCTCACAAACACATTCTCTCGCTCCGATATCAACAAAACTACAAATGTTCGCGTGAGACTTGCTTCCAAGAAGATCTGCTCCCTCTCCCTTTTCCTTCGGTATGCGGCTCGGATATGGTCAGCTCCGGTTTTGCGGCAAGCCAGAGGGGACGATAGAGTTGAAATTTGATATCACGCTCCTGAGGATGCTCGCTGTAATGCCGTATCGGTAATCGGTGCCTATTGCCATATATGACAACGATATTTCCTTGTTTGGACGAGAATCTTTCTGCAAGCCGCTGCAAGGCCGCCGCGGTCACGACATCTCTGTAGTCTGTCTGGTTATATAAGGCTGCCCCGAGCGGGTTTGCGACACGGCCTCCAGGAGACGCGAGACCAGACCCAAGAGTTGGGTGGCGATCAAATTGATCAGCTTTGAGAGAGGCTGCGCCTGCAATCCCTGCGGCCACCGTCCCCCCAAGAAACCCGCGCCGGGTAATTCTAGAACCGGTTGACTCGCTTGAAGAAAGTTCCCCCAGGCCGGATAGAAGAAGTGCTGCACCTGCTCCTGCAAGTCCAAAAAGTTTAATATCCGGTATTTTCTCCCCGAGAGCCTCCAGTGTCGCATTTTCGACTAAATCATGGGATACGGGGTCGGCACACGCAACGGGCACATTCGCCCGAAGGGCCATCTCCTCAACGACCTTGAAAAATATGACCCCCGGCTGATTGCGTATATCCTCGGAAAGAAGTTGGTCGCCACCCCCGTGGGATTTCATCCATTCACGGTACGCGGCTATAGAATCATCCGAAAAAAGTCTCGATGATGTGGGAGCAGCTTCCAAGAGTACAATTGAGGCCTTTCCTATCATTCTCTCCAACTCTGCCCCGTAATAGTTGAGTGTCATAGGATCGTGTATGACACCCTGGAAATCGATCTTCTTTCCCTTGACTTCAAAAGAATCAGTATTCCAACCATTCCTAATATACGCCGGTGCCTCAGATCTTTGTCTCGACTGAACCTCTTGTGACGTTTTGCCACCACGGTCCTGAGTCCTCTTTGGATTTATCCTCTCAACCATAAGAAACTTGTACTATGATTAGCCAAGGCTTTTTTGACCGATGTCGCGGCGGAAGTGCAGGCCCTCGAAATGGATTTTGCCGACGGCCTCATAGGCGCGGTCGAGCGCATCTTTGAGCGAGCCGCCGACTGCGGAGACGCTGAGTACGCGGCCACCCGCGGTCATGAGTTGGTCATTTTCTAGTCTTGTGCCAGCGTGGAATACGATAACCCCTTCGACGTTCCGCGCTTCGTCGATTCCCGTAATGGGAAATCCTGTCTTGTACTCTTCGGGATAGCCGCCGGAAGCGATGACGATGTTTGCCGCAAATCCACGATTCCACTCGACTGAGTGGCGCACCGCATCCAGAGTGCAATCAATGGAAGCCTCAAAAAGGTCTAGGACATCGGTCTTGAGCAAACGCATATACACTTGGCATTCTGGATCGCCGAAACGGGCGTTGTATTCGAGCACCTTGGGACCATCGAGCGTCAATTTAAGGCCGGGAAACAAGAGGCCCTGGAACAGGACGCCCCGTTTTTTCAGCGCTTCGAATGTCGGTACAACGACTTTGACGTCGATGCTTGCCATTATTTCCGGCTTTGCCCACGGCACGGGAGCGATGGTGCCCATGCCGCCGGTATTCTTCCCCTCATCCCCGTCGAGGGCGGCTTTGTGATCTTGCGACGGTGGAAAAAGTACGTATGCGCTCCCGTCGGTAAGCGCATGAATAGAGAGTTCAGGTCCATCAAGAAACTCTTCGACGACGACCTCACTTCCGGCATCTTTATGTACGCGCTCTATCATGATCTCGTTGATAGCCTTCTCCGCTTCCTCAAGTGTCGTACATACATATACCCCCTTTCCCAGTGCGAGCCCGCTCGCCTTTATCACGATGGGGACACCGCGCGCACGTACGTATGCGAGCGCCGGCGCGGCCGCCGTGAATACGGCGAATTTTGCGGTGGGTATCTTCGATTCATCCATCAACTGCTTGGAGAATGCCTTTGAGCCTTCGATCTGCGCGGCTTCCTTGGTGGGACCCCACACACGCAACTTGTGTGCTTTGAACACATCGACGATGCCGCCGACGAACGCGTCGTCGGGCCCGGGAATCGTGAGGCCTATTTTCTTTTCTTTGGCGAAAGCCGCCAATTTTTCGAACTCCATGACGCCGATGGGCACATTTTCTGCAAGTGCGGCCGTCCCGCCATTGCCCGGAGCCACGTAGAGCTTGCCCACGCGCGGCGACTGTGCGATTTTCCATGCAAGCGCGTGTTCCCTCGCCCCGCTACCAACGATGAGAACGTCAATTGCCATACTCAGTAATATACCGCATTGCGTCCTCGGGTGTATCCGAAAAGAAAAGAAGCTCGGATAATGGGCGCGGTAGAAAGCCCTCCGCATCCATGCGTTCAAGTTGCATCTTGAAGCCGGCATAAAAATCCGCCGTGTTGAGAAAAACGATTGCTTTGTTATGTACCTTATGTTTTTTCAATTCGAGAACTTCAGTAATTTCATCGATTGTCCCCAGACCACCCGGTAACACTATTATCGCGTCCGAGCGTTCGAGCAATTTCGCTTTCCGCTCCGGCAAGTTTTTCATTACGTGCATCTCATCGGCATTGGAGCGTGCGTTTACCTTCAATAGTTCCATGGTTATGCCGACGATTTTCCCGCCAGCGCCTTGTGCCGCGTCTGCGATGACCCTCATCGTTCCTTTATTCGAACCTCCCCACACGAGCGTGTGCTGACCGCGGGCGATGAGGATCGCAAGCTCCCGCGCCGTGTCTGTGTATTTCTTGTCTACATCACTCGCGGAGCAAAAGATGCAGATGTTCATGCCGTGATTGTAACTTATTCTTTCGTGAGAATCTCAGGTCCGTCTTTTGTTATCAAAACAGTGTGCTCGGCGTGCGCGGTACGTGAACCGTCTTTTGTGCGGTAGGAGTAGCCGTCGTCATCGATGAAAAGCTCGCCGCTTCCGAGCGTCATCATCGGCTCTATCGCTATCACGTGCCCCTCGACGAGCTTCACGCCTTTGCCCGGCGTCCCGAAATTCGGCACATGAGGCTCTTCGTGTACCTTGAGTCCCACACCATGACCTGAGAGATTTTTCGGGTAACCGAATCCGTAGTTTTCTGCGACACGCTGCACCGCGTAGCCGATGTCGCCGGTCGTGTTGCCGACCCGCGCCTCCTTGATACCGGCCGCGAGTGCCTCGTACGTACCGCGCACTAACTCTTCGTCATGCGGGCTCGTCGGTTTACCGGCGATGACGGTCGCCGCATGGTCGGTGTAGAGTCCCTTGTGTTTGATACCGAAGTCGAGGCACACCACATCCCCTTCTTGAATGACGGCGTTATTCTGACTCGCGGGCGAGTGCACGATGACGTCGTTGATGGAAAGGCACAGTCCCGAAGGATACGGCACGTCGGTCTTGCGCTCCTTGTGTCCGTGGAACGCGAGTATGTCGCCATCAGCTTTCACCATTTCGCGCGCTTTGTACTCAAGTTCACGCGCCACGAGCCCCGGCTTCACCATCTGACTCAGCATCCGCACATGGCTCGCCAAGCGCCTGCCGCCTTCGCGGAGCGCGTCTATTTCGGCTTTCGTCTTTGCTATCATGCTAATTAAGTATTTTGGATCTTGAGCGCCGTAACTATTTCTGCGAACACCTCATCAATATTGGCTTCACCTTCGATCTCGTGAACGGTCCATCCAAGTTTTCGAAGTTCTTCAATGGACGGCACTACATGCTCCTCGTACCATGCGAACCGGCTCGCAAGCGCTTCGTCTTTGGCGTCGTCGAAGCGGCCACGAGCAATGAGTCTTTTCTTTGCGGATGCTTGCGAGAGCGTGAGGACGACCGCCTGCAAATTTTCTCTTTCCCAAAGTTTCATCATGTCGTCGACCGCGCGCGACTGGTCGGGCCTCCGACAGGTCCCGTCGAGTATGAGGTGCTGCGTGCCGTCAAAAGAAGTGTTGAGCATACCGGTAAGCATATAAATGGGCATGAAAGAAGGCACGAGACCGCCCGCAGCAAGGATGGCGCCCGTGCGCTTGGCAAGCGACGTGCCTGTCTTCATAAAATCGCGCAAGAGGTTGCCCATCTCGGGACGTACGACGGCACGTGTAGGGTCGTTCTTCTGCAAGTACTTCTCTAGAAGCTCGCATTGCGTCCCTTTGCCGGAGCCGGATATGCCGAAGAATGCGACGGTGAGTGGTTTCATAGCGATGATTATACCCTAGCGGAGCGAGGGAAGTCACAAAGCTTGCTTTGGGACTTCCGAGCGAGCGACGGGTAAACGAGCGAAGCGACTATACTCTATCCTGTCTAGCTATTACGCCATTCCTTGTATTTTTCCAGAACGATATCAGTGACCCCGCTTAGGCTGTTGTCCTTGGTATCAATGACGAGATCAAAATTTTTCGGATCAGTTGGATTCACGCCGTATAGAGAGAAGTATCGTTTTTGCTCGCTCGCGAACCTTCGCTCGATGCTCGCCCGCACATCTTCTACCGATTCGGCGTGTTCGCTCACACGACTTTTTGTGAGCACATCCTGGAAAATACGCTGCGCAGCCGAATCGAGGTCAACGCTAAGAAACACTTTGAAAGAACCCGGCATCCAGTGCCATGCCATGCGCGAATCGATGACGAGCTTATTTTCCGTCTTCCCCATTTGCTGGAGCAATTCATCGACTTGGTAATCAATATCCCGCTTTGCTTCCGCGGAGATATTCGTCGCTTCGACGGATTCTCCGCGCTGCGCCGCTATTTGACGAAAAAGGTCGCCTGAAGAAAAGTGCCGATAGCCGAGAGCGCGCGCAACTTCTTTCGCGGTTGAAGATTTTCCCGATCCGAGCGAACCTGCGATGGTTATCAACTCTTTTTTCATCCCGTTAGAAATAGGACGCGGACCGGATACTGGGTACACGCCCTATTTTGTTATGAGTGATAAAAACGACCATGTGTGAGGAAATGAGTGACAGTCCGCTATTTCTAACGGGATTCATCCGCTAATACTCCCGTATGGAGGTCTGTGCGTCAATCTTTTTCACCAGGTCAAGCACAACGGAGACGACGATGAGAAGGGCGGTACCGCCGATGGTTATTACGGTGATGCCGGTAATCCCTTGTAGGACTATCGGCAAGACCGCAAGCACTCCGAGGAAAAGCGCGCCGACGAGGGTGATGCGGGTGATGATGTTGCCGAGGTACTCGCTCGTCGTGCCTCCCGGACGTACACCCGGAATGAAGGCGCCGTTCTTCTGGAGGTTTTTTGCGATCTGGTTCGGCTCAAACGTGATAGCAGTGTAGAAGTATGTGAAGACGACGACCAAAAAGAAATAGAGCGCGCCGTAGACCCATTGATTGGCAAGTGCCGCAACGACCGCCGAAGCGCCTGATGCGATGAACGGAATGGCGCTCTGTGCGAGGAATGTGGCGATCATCTGCGGAAAGAGAAGAATGGAGAGCGCAAAAATAATCGGAATGACACCCGCTTGATTCACGCGCAGGGGTAAATACGTAGAGATGCCGCCGAGGACCTTTGTCCCTCGTACGCGCCGCGCATACGTGACCGGGATCGGGCGCTCTGCTTCGGTGATGTAGACGACTCCCGCGATGATGACCGCGGCAGCGATGGTAAATCCGAGATAGACAGGGACCTGCGAGACGTCGAAACTGAAGATCAGTTGTGCGAGAGAGGATGGTAAACCAGCAACGATACCGGCGAAGATGATAAGCGAGATGCCGTTGCCGACACCAAACTCGGAAATGAGCTCACCGATCCACATGATGAGCATCGCGCCCGCTGCGATCACAACCACATTGGTGACAAAGCCGAGCGGGGAGAGCTGCGAAACAATACCGTTCTGCTGTAGGAGAAGAAGGAACCCGAAACCTTGGATGAACGCCAGAGGCACCGAGAGGTAACGCGAGTACTGCATGAAGCGCATACGGCCCGCATCTCCCTCTTCTTGGTACATCTCTTTCAGTCGCGGAATGAGAATCGTCATGAGCTGCATCACGATAGATGCGGTGATGTACGGAGAGACACCGATCATCATGATCGATAGGTTTGAGAAACCACCTCCGGAAAAGATGTTGAGGAGTCCGAGGAATTGATTGCTGTTCAAAAAAGAATCAAGTTGCGCCGCATTAATACCCGGAATGGGAATCGCGGCGAGAAGACGAAAAACGACGAGAGCGCCGAGGATGAAGAGAATGCGTGTGCGTAGAGTCTCATCTTCGAAGACAAGCTTTATTTTGCGAAGAAATGATTCCATCATATATCTGGTTCGTTTAGGCTATGCTACCTCCCGCCTTCTCTATCGCGACACGCGCTCCTGCTGAGACTGCGATACCCTTGACCGAGAGCTTCTTGCTTAGGCTGCCGGTCCCCACTATCTTAACAGGCGGCATAACACGAGTAGAGATCGCATGCTTCTCTGCGAGCGTTTTCGACGTGACTTCGGCACCGCTATCAAAAAGCTTCTCGAGGCGATCGAGGGAGATAACAACGGCGTCCAATCGGGTACCGTCAACGCTGCGCCCACGATTCTTTCCGTATCCACGGCGCTTCGGCAACTTCTTGATTATGTCGCGCATTTCCGGACGCTTTTTGCGACCTGCGCGCGCGTTCTGACCTTTGGTGCCGCGGCCGGAGGTCTTGCCGCGCTTGCCTCCGCGTCCGACGCGCAGCTCTTTGCGTGCAGTCGTGCGTTTGAGTGAATTGAGTGATGCCATATAAGTTATTTTCCGATGGATATTTTCTTAAGAGCTTCGATTGCTGCGCGCGCGTTGTTCACCGGATTCTTGCTGCGCGAGAGCAACTTCGCGGTCACGTCGGTTACACCTGCAAGTTCAAGAACAGTACGCACCGAAGAGCCCGCGACGAGCCCGCGACCGGCACTCGGACGGATCTCCACGCGTGATGCGCAGAACTTCGCTTCGATGTTGTGGGGAATGCTGCGGCTCTTCGTGAGGTTGACCTGTATCATCGCACGCTTCGCTGCGCGAGTGGCTTTTTCTATCGCCTGTGCCGTATCCGCCGCTTTGCCCAATCCGACGCCCACACGCCCCTTCTTGTCGCCCAAGACGAGTGCTGCGCTGAAATTGAAGCGACGACCTCCTGCCATGACGCGCGCGACGCGGCGAATACCGATCAACTTTTGTGCGAACTCGCTGCGGCGTTCATCTCCCCCACGGCGTCCTCCGCCCGGTCGGCCACCTCTCCCGCCCCCGCGACGATCGCGATTGCCTCGGCCAGCAAACCCCGCCTTCGGTGTGCGCGTGTCAGTCGGAGCCTGCGATGACACCTCGGCCGCTGCTACTTCGGTCGGTTTTATTTCTTTTGTATTTTCATCTGCCACCCCGTGAGAAAAAGACGTCTGTGGCGTAGTGAGAACTTTATCTGTCGAGTCTTTTGGATTTTTATCGGTCATACAATATTTATTTTCTCATGGGGTTAAAATTCTAATCCCGCAGCGCGTGCAGCGTCCGCAAAGGCTTTTACCGTGCCAAGGTATTGGAAACCACCGCGGTCGAACACGACAGCTTTGATGCCTTTCCCGCTCGCGAGTTTTGCGATAGTCGTAGCCGCTGCTTCTGCTCGTTCGCGCGGAGTCTTCCCCTTTTCGCTTCCCGATGAAACAGCTGCGATAGTGACGCCCTTCGTGTCGTCGATGATCTGCGCCACGAGGCGTGTATTGGATTTGAATACCGAAAGTCGAGGACGGGTTTCCGTCCCGATTACCTTCGCGCGCACGCGCTTGTGGCGGCGGATTCTTTGCTGTGTTTTAGAGAGCGCCATACTTATTTTAGAGTGTGGATAAAAAGCTCAGATACGAGGCACGGGGAAGGCAACGCTCGAGACGTATTGGAAATACGGCGAGAGCGGTGCTGGGGCCCTGTAACGAAGTAGATGAGTTTTTTATCCATACTCTGTTTATGCGGTTGCTGCAGCAGCGGCTTTTTTGCCCTGCTTCTGGCGTACGACTTCGCCTTCGTACCGTATTCCCTTGCCCTTGTACGGCTCCGGTTTCTTCTGTGCCCGGATCGAAGCGGCGAATTCGCCGACAGCCTCTTTGTCGGCGCCCGAGACAGTGATGATATTCTTTTCGACGGCCGCGGTGATGCCCTCGGGAATAGCAAGTACCACAGGATGCGAGAACCCGACGGTGAGCTTGAGTTGTTTGCCTGAAAGTTCGGCCTTGTACCCGATGCCTTCTACTTGCAGCTTCTTTACGAACGGAGTGTTTACTCCACCTATCATATTGCGGACATGCGCTGCGTACGTGCCCCAGAGCGCGCGGCCGAGCCGTGACTTTTCTTTGGGTGTGACGGTGACCTCCCCATTTGCTATCGAGATAGACACTGCGGGGTGTACCATGCGCTTCAAGGTCCCGCCCTTCCCTTTCACTACCAGTTCGCTCGAAGCGACGGACACATCAGTGCCGGTGGGTATCGTTATTGCTCTTTTTCCTATTCTGCTCATATTATTTACCAAATTTCGAACAAGGCCTCGCCGCCAACATTTTGTTTACGTGCTTCCTTATCGGAGAGAACACCCTTCGGTGTCGAAAGTACCAATGCCCCGTGTCCGTAGCGCACCGGCATTATTTCGCGCGTGCTCTTGTACAGACGACGACCGGGCTTCGAGACGCGCTTCACGCCCCGGATGACATGCTCTCCGGCTCCGTCGTACTTGAGGGTAACGTCGAGGGTCTTCTTGACCTTCTTTCCTTTTTTCTCGATGTCCTGTATGTAACCCATGTCTTTCAACTTTTCCGCGACGGCCATCTTGAACGCAGAGTACGGGATCGAGACCGACGCCTTCTTGATGGCACCGGCATTCGTGAGACGCACTATGAAGTCACCGATTGTATCGTTTACCATGAAGATTTTTTGATTCCCGGGATATTTCCTTCCAATGCTTCTTCGCGGAAACAGATGCGGCACAGATTGAAATCGCGCATAAACCCGCGCGGGCGACCGCACTTGAAGCAGCGTCGCACGGTGCGGCTTGAGAATTTCGGCGTCCGTCGCGCCTTTATTTTCATTGATTTCTTTGCCATAGAGATATGCGCCGAGTAAGGAGAGTTTGAAGCTTCTGCACCCCGCCTTGCGGCACCTGGTTACGAAAGCTTCGCGTGGCTTCGGTTTCTTACGATATCCCGCTCTTTATTCAGAAAGGGCGGGATCAGGCTAAAAAACAAAGCCCCCTACGAGGCAGAGGAAATATACGCGAGATGACCCTAGAAGTCAACGGTGAGGTTATACTGGCTGCATGGAGAAGCAACTGAGACCGCAGCAGCGGATTATACCTGCACGTAGCGTTCCGGGGAATACTCATTCGGCGGAACATCGAGGCATGAACATCGATGTGTATCGACTGATACACTTGGCTGAGAACGTAGCCGCGGAAGAAATGGCAATCAGTAATCTATTACCGCAAATGGGAGATTTTTGTTGGACAGATGAACTTGGAAAGATAACGCCGGAATTTGTTGTGCAGATCCTTCGAGAAGAAGGATTTGAGCGGTCGACCTCACGCTACCCGAGTCTCAGTCATCACATCCACCAAATCCAAATCGCGGATTACTCTTTCCCTATCATTCTTTATCAGGGAAGTATCATCGATGGTATGCACCGACTAGCAAAGGCCGTGATAGAAAATCAAACTGCTATCAAAGTTAAGAACTTGCAGGAAATACCCCAAGAAGCGCTTATGCAAAAAGAGCCTTAATTGTCTTGGAGCGGGAGGCCGCGGTTGCGGAGGAAGGATTCTGCTTTTTTGTCCTTGTATGTTGATTCCCAACCCAGCCGTCTGTGCATAATCAGACATTCCTATCTCTCGCGGTGGTGTAAGATAGGAATATGGGAAAGATGGAAGAGGAGACGAGGAAACGGCGGAAGAAGGAAAATATACAGAAAGCCGTGCTCGCCACGGTTGCTGTTACCGGGACGCTCGCCGTCGCAATGCTTGCGCCGAATATATTTTCGGCCTTGCCGGGGATCATGGGGAAGAAGCGGTATAAGCTCGCGTTCCAAGCCCGTACTGCGGCGAGCCGACTCGCCATCAAGGGCTACGTACGTTTCGTTGAGAAAAACGGAAAGAAGCGCATGGAAATTACCGAGGCGGGCAGACGGGCAATTGCACTTGAAGAACAGAAGGCTGCACTCGCGGCACAGCAGGGCAAACGGTGGGACAAGCGGTGGCGGTTGGTTATGTTCGACATACCACAACAACGTAGGCAGGATCGAGACCACCTACGCAGCGAGATGCGAGCGTGCGGATTCTTGAGACTTCAAGACAGTGTATGGGTATTCCCCTACGACTGCGAAGACCTTATAGTGCTTCTCAAGGCGGACATGAGAATCGGGAAGGACATTCTATATGCAATCGTTGAGTCGATTGAGAACGACGGATGGATTAAAAAACACTTTGGCCTCTCAAAATAAAGCGAGGTGCCAAATATTCCTATTCCTCGCTATAGACTGACTTTAGGAATATGAACCCTTTGCCGCACGGGCAAATGGTAGACTATGTATTTTCTTGCAGAGGAAGGCCGAGGTGGCGGAGGTAGGCTTCGGCTTCTTTCTTGGACTTCGCTGTCGTGACGATGGTGACCGCAAGGCCGAAGATGTCTTTTGAGTCTTCGTCGGAAGTTTCGGGGAAAACGATGTGCTCTTTGAACCCGATGGAGATGTTGCCCATCTCGTCGATGGCGGAGGTCTTAATGCCGCGGAAGTCCTTTACGCGCGGCAAGACGATGTGGATGAGCTTGTCGAGGAATGACTGCATGCGCGCTCCGCGGAGTGTCACCTGATACCCGACGATATCGCCGATGCGTGATTTGAAGTTCGCAATGCTCTTCTTGGCCCCGCGCACTGCGGGTGCCTGGCCGGTCAGGCGCGCGAGGCGGTCTACGACGAGCTCAAGACGCTTCTTATCCTTGTTGGTTTTGCCGACACCCGTCGAGACGATAATCTTTGCGATCTTCGGCGTCTGCATGACATTGGTGTAGCCCAATTCGCTCTTGAGCGCATCAAATGTTTTGTTATGTGTTTTTGTTGCATTCATACGATATACCCTACTTTAGTGTTTCGCCGCTCTTAACCGCTACGCGCTCGCGTGAGCCGTCCGCATCGCGGACAATCTTGATACGCGTCGGCTTGCCTGTCTTCGGGTCCATGAGCATAACGTTGGACGCGTGTATCGGCATCGGCTTGTCGATTATCTGCCCCTTGCGGTTCTGGGCCGACGGCCTGCGGTGGCGCTTCACGAGATTGATACCGTCGAGCAATACTTTGTTCTCGGCAGTGAGGACACGTACGATGGCGCCGCTTTGACCTTTGTTCTTCCCCGCAATAACGAGGACCTTATCTCCTTTTTTCAATTTCATATTAGACGATTTCCGGCGCGAGCGAGCCGATGCGCTGATATCCCCGTTCGACGACTTCGCGTGGGATGGGACCGAATACGCGATTTGCCTTCGGTTCTTTCGGCTCCTTGCCCGAGCCGGCGATGAGGACGACGGCATTCTCGTCGAAGCGTACGTACGAACCGTCGGCTCGGCGGAAGGCATTGCGCTGACGTACGATGACCGCACGGTGCACTTCTTTCTTTTTTACCGATTTGCGTGGCTGCGCTGTCTGTATCGAAATGACTATCTCGTCACCGATGCCGGCGTAGCGCCTCTTGGAACCACCCAATATCTTGAAGACACGGCCGATGATGCCGCCTGAATTGTCCGCTATTTTCACGAGAGTTCTGTCTTGTATCATATAGTTATTCTTTTCCTCCGGAGGAGGATCCGCCCTCGGCGGACACCTGCGTGTCGCGGGAAACGAGTACAAAACGCTTACGCTTTGAGATGGGACGAGTCTCACGGATAGTCACTTTCTCCCCTATCTGCGCAGTATTACCGACATCGTGTACCAAAAACTTCTTCGAGAGACGCATGAATTTCTTGTACTTCGGGTGCTTTACGTAGCGTTCCACCTGGACCGTAGCCGTGTCTTTCATCGCCGATTTTACGACGATGCCTTCGAATGTTTTTCCTTGTTTGAGTTCTGGTTCCATACAAATATGAGTGCGAATACTACGCTTTCTTGGCCCTAGACGCAATTGCGGTCTTCTGTGCGGACAATTGCCGCGCGCGCAATTCGGTCAATATCTGCGCAATTTCCCGGCGTAATGTACGGCCGGTGCGCACGTCGCGAGCCCTGCTGCCTGCGCCGCCGAAGCGGAACGCGCGAAGCGCCTCGCGTTTATCCGCGACGATTTTTTGCAGCTCAGAAACTTCTTGTTTTGAAAAATCAGTCATATGCGTTAATTGCGGACGACGACGCGTGCACTGAGCGGCAATTTCGTACCTGCCTTGCGGAGCGCTTCGCGGGCTACCGCATCCGTCGCTCCGTCTATTTCAAAAATCACCCGGCCCGGACGCACATCAAATACATAGCCCTGGACATCACCCTTTCCGCTACCCATGCCCACTTCCGCGGCTTTCCTGGTGAACGGTCTGTCCGGGAAAATACGTATCCATATCTTTGCGCTTTTTCCGCCGGCACGCGTAAGTGCGCGGCGCGCGGCTTCTATCTGATTGGAAGTGACCCTCGCCTGCGTAAGCGCCTTCAGGCCGTGCGAGCCGAAAGCCACCGTGACGCCACGGGTCTCCGGAGTATTGAGGCGCTTTGTGCCCCGGCGTCCTGATTGCCACTTGCGATATTTTGCTTTTTTGGGTGCGAGCATATTTTATTGTGCGCTTTTCGCGGATTGCTTTTCGTCGGCGAAGATGTTGCCGCGGTATATCCATACCTTGACGCCGATGACACCGTACGGAAGATACGCTTGTTCGCGCGCGAAATCGATATCAGCGCGCAACGTCTGGAGCGGTACGCGGCCGCGCTTTATCTCTTCGGTGCGAGACATTTCCGCGCCGCCGAGGCGTCCGGCGATGGCGATACGCACGCCCTGCACATCGCGATTGGCCATCACCTTCTCGACGGTCTGCTTGAGTACCCGGCGGAACGTCTGACGCTTCTCCAAGCCTTCGGCGACCATGTATGCAACGACTGGGGCCTGCGCTTCCGGGCTACGCACCTCTTCGATGTCGATACGGACGGCTTTGCGCTCCGCGTGCGGCACGGTGCGCATAACGGCCTCGATCTCTTTGCTCAGCTTCGTTGAGCCCTCGCCACCACGGCCGATGACCAATCCCGGCCGAGAGGTCTTCACGATGACGCGGACGGACTTTTCGTTGCGCTCAATCTCCACCGAAGTGACGTATGCTCCGCGCAGGCGCTTCTTGAGGAAACGGCGGATAGCGGCGTCCACACAGACATTCTGCCGGTATTTTGCCGGCGACTTCGAGAACCAACGCGACTTCCAGTCGCGGATGATGCCGAGTCGGTGTGCGTATGGATGTACGGTATGTGTCATATTATTTTGCCTCGCCTGAAGCCTTGGCGGAGGCGGGTTTTGTGGCTTTCGCCTTCTTTGCCGTCGTCTTTTTGGCAACCTTTGCGGCCTTCGCAGCTTTCTTTGCTGAAACGCCAAGCTCGAGGAATACGATGCTCATGGTCTTGCGGAGTGTTCCCGAGCGTCCGCGGCCGAACGGTCGTGCGCGGCGCATCATGGCACCTTTGTTGACGGTAATGGTCTTGACGAAAAGATTCTCCGCGGAGGCACCGCCCGAACTCGCGTTTGCGATAGCAGAGTCCAAAAGCTTGCCGATGGCGGGAGAAGACTTCTTGGGCAAGTACAAAAGCGCTGCGCGTGCGGCGGATACGGACTTGCCGCGTATGAGGTCCGCGACGAGGCGGACCTTGCGCGGTGACTGGTGATAATTGGTGAGAAGTGCTTTCATATTATTTCTTTGCGGCGGCCGTCGTGGAGGCCGTCGCCTTTGCGGCTGTTGCCGCAGCGATTTCCGCGGCCTTGGCGGCCATCTCCGTCTCCTTCTGCATCTTACCGCCGTGCTTGATGAATTTGGTCGTCGGCGCGAATTCGCCCAACCGGTGACCTACCATGTCTTCCGTCACGAATACATCATCAAAATTCTTGCCTGTGTGTACGGCGAAGGTGTAGCCCACAAATTCCGGTGCTATCTGGCTTGAACGTGCCCACGTCTTGATAGTCCCCTGCGTGGCTTTGCGCAGAGATACTTTTTTCATCAATTTGACGTCCACATACGGACCTTTCTTAAGTGAGCGTGTCATGGTTTCAATTAAAAACGCCTCTCGGGCGTTCGCACAATGTATAGGAAATGAGGGGGGATGTCAACAAAAAGCCCGCACAAGCGGGCTTTTTGTTGCTGAAGAGAGAGCCCCTGGTTATTGTCCCAGCTTTGAAATCAACGCCTTGAGAGCAGATTCAAGTGCGCTGAGAGCGCTCGCCAGATATGCATTCGTACCTGACGATGAATCAGTTCCGCCCAACACCCCGGCACCGACCGTTGTGCTGCAGGTTCCGGTAACTAGACCCCCGCCTGGTGCGAGCCCGTAAGTGCCCGTGACGGTGAGCGTGTAGGTACCGGGCTGCGAGACCCACATCTGTGTCGGCTGACCGTACGGATTGCCCGTGACCGGAACGCCGGTGTTGAGGTTCATCGCGCCTCCCGTCAGATTCGCCGTCGACGCATTGGTTGTTACCCAGCTGAGATTGTAGCCGCCCGTACCGGAAACCACTTCATTCCCCGGGGTTCCGGAGATGGAACACGTCGGAGGACTTACTGTGATTCCGCTAAACGAGAACGGCGCGTCGGATTTGTCGTCGACGTATCCGGTGCCGTCCGTCCTTTGCCCCGTAGCATATATTTTGAAGACGCTACCCTGTGACGCTACGGCCGCTTCTTCAGTAGACGGCGTCCAGTACCAATCATGCGGCGAACTTGAGACCGGCACGTCCTTGTAGAGCCACTTCATCCATTGATCGTTCTTGTAGAGCGCCACCGAGACCGCCGAGACACCGGAGTAGGAAGTCCGGACAACATACTCGCTCCCGATTGATATTTGCTCACCGCCGTTGGGACTTGTGATTCGAATGGCGGCTGGTTGAGACGTCGGATTTATTACGACCCAATCAGTGACGACATTCCCTGCCGCGTCAACGCACTGTGCCGAGATGGTAGTCCCGGACGAGGGGTCATAGAACCATACATACACTTCGCGCTTGCCGCTCGTCGGCAGGTTTCCAATGTACGTCTGTGTGGAGGTCAGACTATCCATCACGCCATACAAAGTGCATGAGGTTTTGTTGGTTGAAGTCCATTCCACCCACACCTTCTGACTCGGGTCGATAGTGAGCGGACCATCAGACCCGTCGACTTTTACGTCTACGGATCGCGGCAAGATGGTGAACGGCGCGTCAGAGCGATCCCATGCGCCGGTCACATTGTTGACAACGCGAATGTAATAGCCCGGACCTTGCGGTATAAAGTTGTTGCTCTGTGATGCCGCATAAAGCTGGCCTGTCACCCAGTGAATGGATGCCTTGCCGCTTTCTTCCACCCTGCCGAAGATGTTGAACGATCCGTCCGAGTTCTTGGTCTCCAAGAAGGCGGTTACGTCTCTCGAAGGATTGATGTCCGGATTGTACTGGTAGGGCGTCCACGTCACGGTATTGGTGATGCCAGTCTCCCACTGCTCGCCGCCGTTGGGCGCCGTAATGGTGACGCCGCTGCTGTTGCTACCCGCATCGAACGTGAGTGTATTCGTATATGTGTCGATGGTGCCACCAAGCCCGCCACCCAGTGGATTTATCAGGTGCGTGTGTAGAGTCTTCTGGCCAGGGTCCGCGAATGTGAAGGCGTTCGGCACGATGACCGTTCTTGAGGTCACCGCCGCCAAATATGGAACATCTACCGTTGTACCCCCCACGTTGACCTGGAATGTTGTCGTGCGGTCACTCGAGCTCTTGTTCATGATGGTAACTGTCGTCGTTATGAGATCGTTGACGTGTGGATGCGCCGGTGAATACTGGACATCGGTAATTACGAGAGTTTGGGTCGGGTTGCCGGTCACCGTAATCGTCACGGTGCCGACCGTGACTGGAGCCGGGTATAGCATTGGACAGTACGCACCGGGCGGGCAGGAGTACGACTCTTGCTTGGAGAGTGTCGCGGTATACGTGCCAGCTGATGCGTAGGTATGTGCAGTCGTCCACGCTGCTCCACATCTCGGATCGCCTTTGCCGCCGTCCTGCACGCACGTTGCCGATCCCGTCGCGCCGTCGCCGTAACTGAAATTGTACGTGACGCCCGGCTTGGCTTCGCCAATCGTAAACGTGACGTTGAGCGGTGCCTGGCCCGACATTGGCGCAGCAGAGAACGTCGCGGTGGAGGTTGAATCTGGAACGCACCTCAGATTGTCGTGACGGCATCCGTTGGCGTCGATGGTATCGGGACCTGCCGATTCATAATGCTGGCCTGTGGGACATGCTGTCCGGAGTGCCTCGGCGATACATACTGGCCCCGGCTGTAGCACCGCCCCTCCCCCACACACCCCCGCAATCTTCGCCCGCGTAAGCGAGCCGACGATGCCGAAGGCGGGGAGACTGTACTGATTCTGGAAGCGGATGACGGCGGCTTCGGTGTTTTTCCCGAAGTACCCGGTGACGAGTCCTTCTTCAGGCAAATTGAAGTAGTCGGCGAGGAACGTCTGGAGGTCGATGACCTGTCCGCCTGTGGTGGCATCGCGTGCGCCGCGTTGCATGGTGACGGAAAGATTCGGGCAGGCGGGAGTGGTCTGAGTTGTCCCGTAGTCGTCGGTCGGGCCGACGGGAGTGGCAGGTGCGGGGTTCAACTGTCCTTGCAGAGCAGCGACCTGCGCCATGAGGGCCTGAATCTGGGCTTGGAGGTCGGAGACCATGTCGGCCGAGGCGAGAAGAGGAGAAGCGAGTAATGCGATGCCGACACCTGCGAACGTGATTTTTTTAAGCATGTGATTTTGTCAAAATTACCAAGTTTCGAATTTGCTAATTCGCATGTCGCGTACTCGATTCCGCAGAATCGTGTCCCGTATTGTCGACTGAAACGGGACGTGACGCGACCTCTAAAGATAATGTCTTTATCTTACACCCCTTCCCAACAACAAAACCGCGGCGTGGGGATATGCTCCGTTCTGGAAATCCCGATTTTTACTTCTTTTTCCCTACCTTCCCGGGACGCTGTGGTCCGCGCCGCATATACAATTTTCTCGCACGTACACCTTTCGGCCATTCCGGCCAGTGTGACCATGCCTGTCTCTTGGTCGTGTCGACTACAAATCCCCGCTTCTTATAGAGAGCAATGGATTTCTTATTGTGCGCGTAGATTTCAAGGGTAACCGGCCGACCGTCTGCAAACTTCGATGCGCGCTCCCAGACAATCTTTCCGATACCTTGTCCTTGTCTTTCTGGTGCAACATAAAAACCCCTTACGTCACTCACTTTTCCCTTCTTTTCGGTGGTGATTGCCCCGATAAGCTTCTTTTTCTCGACCACAAGCCACGTTTTTTGATTCGAACTTATTGTTAGATTCGACTTTAGAAGATACGCTTGCGTGTCAGCAGTGGCAAAAACTTCTTTGGGGAAACATTCTTTGGTTAGGCCTATCTTGGGGTTCGGGAACGCGACTTCACACGTCCGCTGGAGAAGAGCGGTGTATGCAACAAGGTCGCTTTTTCGAGCGAGCCGGAGGTGTGCGTTCATAGAGGCGAGAACGTTGCGCTCAATGCGCTTACGTTTATTCCAAAAGATTGAAGCGTGTTACTCTGGCGCGCATATTCCAAACCGGACAAAAGAAGTAAACCTTCCTCATATGCTTCCGGTCGATTTGCACCGCGCAGGCGTGAGAGCGTCTTTCGTGCTCGTGCGAGTGAATCTTCGTACCGAGCGAGATTGCCCGATTGGAGCGCGGAAACGCACCGCGTAACATCAGCACCGAGATTCGCGAAGTAAAACTTTGCATCGTTCATAGATTGAGGTGGGGCACCAATTTCGAAACTATCTCCTTGATTTTCTCCCGCAATGTCTCGTCCGCGAGCTCCATCGCTTTGTTGCCTTGCGCCGGGCGGATGTTGATGAGGGAAATATATTCAAGAGCGGAGCCGCTACGCTCTTTCGGGTAGATATTGAAACCCCATACATTTTCTTGCTGCGAGCCGTCGGCAATAAGAACGTTGTTGGCATCCATGTGCCAGTCACCACCCAAGGCCACAATATCGCGCTCAATATCCGCGGCGCCCTTCACCAGCGTACCGTGCCAAGCCTCGGCAAGAGCGTCCAGTGTTTCTTCCGGAACCGGCTCACGAACGATGAGAATCTCCATACCGACATCATAGCAAACCGCGGCCTAAGGGCCGCGGTTTGCTACTTCCTTTTCCCAACCCCATTAGAAACGCTTCGCGTTCTAACGAGGCAGGCTTTGCTACTTACGTTTTCCAACTTTACGTCGACTAACAATGAAAACGTTGCTGTATTTCTTCGGGCGGCGCGTTTTCTGACCCTTGCCAGAGGGTTTGCCCCACATGGTCTTGGCGCGGCGCAGTCCGCGGCCCTGTTTGCCTTCACCTCCTCCGTGCGGATGGTCTACCGGGTTCATCGCAGTACCGCGGACGGTTGGACGGCGGCCCAGCCAGCGGCTGCGGCCTGCCTTGCCGAGATTGACGAGATGATGCTCTTCGTTGGAAACTTCGCCGACGGACGCCCATGCGGTCGAGATGACGCGGCGCACTTCGGTCGAAGGCATTTTGATGTGCGTATAGCCGGCATCTTGTGCGACGATCTCGCAATAATTACCTGCGGAGCGTGCGATGACGCCACCTTCTCCCGGTTTCAGTTCAATATTGTAGACGAACGTACCGACCGGCATGGCCCCGAGTGGCAAACGATTGCCGAGCGTAACGGGTGCAGTCTCGGAAACGACGAACGAATCGCCGACTTTCACCTTTTGCGGAAGGACGACATAGCGTTTCTCGCCATCTTTGTACACGGCAAGCCCGATAAAGCCAGAGCGGAACGGGTCGTATTCAATGGATGTAATCTTGGCGGGGATGTTTTTCTTATTGAACTTGAAATCCACCTGGCGATAGCTCTTTTTGTGCCCTCCGCCCTGATGACGCACCGTGATGCGACCATGACTGTTGCGACCCGCATAGCTACGAGCGCCTTTCATAAGCGACTTCGTCGGCTTGTGACCGGAGAGCAGCTTGCGGTATTCGATGCTCGTGTGCTGCCGCTGCGATTTTGATGTGGGTTTGTATGTTTTCATCCCGTTAGAAATTTACTGAATAATCCTGCTCCGCATATGCGGTAGAAAGTAAGCCTGACAACCCCTGTGCCTGTATTGATGTCATAAGTAAATTTCTAACGGGATTCATACGTTTAGAAGGTTATCGTCTCACCCTTTTTAAGGTACACGTACGCTTTCTTGCCACCCCCGGTCATGCCGAGCTTTCCCGTGCGCGCGTTGCGGCGTACTTTTGTCGGAACTGTAACGATTCGCACGGTACGTGGCGTCACCGCATAGAGAGCACGCACGGCCTGTATCACATCTCGCTTCGTCGCCGCCCGGGCAATATCAAATGTGTACACGCCGCCTGCTTGGTGCATGCTCGCCTTCTCGGTGATGCGCGCGTGTTTCAGAATCGTGGAAATATCACGGCCCATCGAAGGAGATGTGCTCGCAGGCGTAGCGACTGCCATCTGCTTTGCTTCTGTATTCTTTCCTCCGGAGGAGGATCCGCCTCCGGCGGACTTTTTTGTTTTTGTGAAGAGTCCCATATTATTTTTGTGCCTCAACTATTTTCTTGCCGGAACGGCTCGCAACGATAGCGATAGCTGCTTCCGGATTTTCGAGAATCAGGTAGGTGTTCCCCAAGACGGCGACAGGATTCAGATTCCGCACCGCAACGGCTGTTACATTGCCGATATTGCGGAAACTTTTCTGTGTCGCTGCCGTCGGGTCGGCAAATGCGATGAGGGCTGCGTTCTTGCGCTTGGTGCCGAGCTTTCCGAATCCGGAAACTTTTGAGAGCATCGCGAGCGCCTTCTGTGCGGCTGCGGTTTTTGGCTCCGATATGCCGAATGAATCCACGAAGAGTATCTCGCCGTCTTTGAGCTTGCGCGAAAGTGCCATGAAAAGCGCCTTGGCGCGCATCTTTTTCGGTATCACTTGCGAATAGTCTCTGTCCGAACGCGGTCCATGCGTGACGCCGCCGCCTTTCCATATAGGAGAACGGCTCGAACCGTGACGAGCGCGGCCCGTACCTTTTTGCGCCCACGGTTTCTTTCCTCCCCCGCGCACCTCGCCGCGCGTCTTTGCGTGAGCGACGGTCGGACGCGCGTTGGCCTGCATTGCTGTCACGACTTGATGTATCAGAGCATCACTCCAGGCAACATTGAAAACATTCTCGGGAAGTTTTACCGTCCCGGACTTTTTACCTTGCGAGTTGTAAATTGTAGATTCCATAATTTTCAATTTTTAATTCTCAATTTTCATTGAATTTTCAATTTGAAAATTTCCAAACATTTGGTCATTGATTGAAAATTGCAAATTGTGAATTGAAAATTTCATATTATCCCCGTATTTCAACTAATGTGCCCGGCTTCCCCGGAATTGCGCCTGAGATGACGAGTGTATTGGTGGCAACGTCTACTTGCAAGACCTTGAGATTCTTGACGGTGATGCGGTCGCCTCCCATACGGCCGGCCATGCGCATACCCTTGACGACGCGACCGCCCGCGCGACCGCCTCCGCCGATAGAGCCGGGGCTGCGTTCCCTATTCTTCTGACCGTGACTGCGCGGACCTCCATGGAAACCGTGTCGCTTCACGACACCTTGGAACCCTTTTCCTTTTGAAACAGCGGAGACAGCGACGACGTCGCCCGGCGCGAAGACAGACACATCAATAATTTGGCCGACTTGAAACTCCGACGCCTGCGAAGCAGGGTCGGAGTCCCGACCATCGCGTCGGGATTCCCGCAAGACCTTGAACGGTTTGTTGGTTTGCGCCTTGTTGATCTTGGATTCTTTCTTGGCGCCAAAACCGATTTGAACAGCCTCGTATCCGTCAGCCTCTTTGCCTTTGACCTGAGTCACCGTAAGAGGGCCGGCAGTGACGACCGTCGCAGCAGAAACAACGCCCTTCTCATCGAAGACCTGGGTCATCCTTCCTTTGGTGCCCAACATAAACTTATTGCTGAATTTGCTTGTCATACAGATAAAAAATGAAACGCCCGCAATAGCGGGCTGTATCTAGCCTGCCATTGGTCCCTATGGGGACGTGGGTGAAGGGCCAGTATACAGAAGCACTCTCAAAAGTCAAAACCCGCTACAACTCCTGGAAGCTCGGGATGATGTTCACGATTGCGGACTCCCGTACGATGGGGGGAATGACGCCCGCGAAGGCGTGGCAGAGCAGTGTGTAGGTCGTCTGGCTTGAGATGGGGCTCGTGGTCTTGCCGGAAGCTCCGGAGAATGCGGTGTTCCAGACGCCGGTCGGGCTCCCCTCGGCGCCGTCGCCGTTGCTTCCGAGTATCGTGCAGGTACGTGCGTTCACGGTGTTCCAGTAGATGCGGACCGTCTCGCCTCCGCGGACCAGTGCGGGGACTGCTTGGAGGT